>CAYSHT010000121.1:0-6082 GCA_964430915.1 uncultured Syntrophaceae bacterium | reverse complement strand
CAATATCACATCGTTCTATATCGACGGGGAAAGCACCACCCTCGTCGATAAAGCCGACACGAAGTTCCCCTTTCTTATCAGAATCGATATGGAACTCCGCCTTTCCCCGGTAATTGTAAGCGATGGTTGAAGGAATGATTTTCCCTACCGGCGGCGATTTCACTTTTCCTATTCTCTCAAAGGATTCCGCCACCTGTTTTTCTTTGAGCTCAAGCTGGTGTTCGTATGAGATATGCTGGTACTGGCAGCCGCCGCAAATCGTAAAGTAGGGACATTTCGCTTTAACCCTTGCGGGAGAGGGAATGAGGATTTCCTTAATCCTGGCCCTGCAATAGTTCTTTTTTACCTCAGTTATCTCGATTGTCACCTCATCGCCGTCCACCCCGAAGGGGACAAAGACCACGACGCCCTCTATCTTTCCCAGGGCACTGCCGCCGTAGGCAACCCTGTCGAGTTTCATTGTTTCTATGTCACCAACCTTGAGCATCTATCCCCATTAACCTCTCTCAGTTATTACGCTGTAGGGTACTATATACATGTCTTCAATGAGATGAACAAGGGGAATCGGAGGGTTGAAGCTCCCCGCAATCCCGCATAAACGGGATCTCCGCTATTGCTCCGACTTGCTGCGGGGAATGCTCGCTTCTCAGTTCATTTTCCTTTACAATCCATGCAAATACTGATAGTTTCCACGCCCATTGAGGAAATGCGAAAATGACCGTAGAAAACGAAAACATACATCGTTTGATCGTAAAGGGTAAAGAGCTCATCCTCGTCGGTACGGCCCACGTATCGAAGGAAAGTGCGGAGCTGGTGGAACGCGTCATCGAGGAAGAGGGCCCAGATACCGTCTGCATTGAGCTCTGCAAATCCCGGTACGATGCAGTCAGACAAAAGGCGAACTGGGAAGAGATGGATATCCTCAAGATCATTCGCGAAAAACAGACATCACTTCTCTTATCCCAGCTTATCATGGCCTCCTTTCAAAAAAAGATCGCGGAAAAATTCGGCATCAATCCCGGGGAAGAGATGCTCCGGGCTATAGGCAAGGCCGAGGAGAAAGGGGCCCACGTGGCCCTCGTCGATCGCGACATCAGGACCACCATGACACGCACCTGGAGGACGATGAGATTTACAAGCAAGCTCCGATTCTTTTTCGAGCTCATGCTTTCCCTCTTTGTGGCGGAAGATATCACCGAGGATGATATTGAAGAGCTGAAGAAACACGACGCACTGGAACTGGCGATGCAGACCTTCGGCAAGAAGCTCCCCGAGGTCAAAGCCACGCTCATCGATGAGAGGGACCGGTTTATGGCCCATGAGATTTCACATGCGGCGGGAGACAAGATCGTCGCCGTTGTGGGAGCCGGTCATGTACAGGGAATACTGGAGCACCTCACCGATGATATCGACATCGCAGCAATAAGCGAGGTACCACCCAAAGGCCAATGGGGAAGGATCATTGCCTGGGGTATTCCGGCGGTCATTCTCGGGATAATCGTGGCGGGATTTTTTCATTCAGGAAGCCAGGCGAGCATCGACATGATCAAATGGTGGATAATCGTAAACGGCGTCCTCGCCGGCCTGGGGGCCCTTGTCGTCATGGCACACCCGGTCACAATAATATCATCGGTCCTTGCCGCCCCCCTCACCTCGATAAATCCCACGATTGCGGCAGGATGGGTGGCAGGTCTCGTCGAGGCATCGCTCAGAAAACCCCAGGTCAAGGACTTTATGGCCCTGAAAGATGATATCGCAACCGTAAAGGGGTTCTGGAACAACAAGATAACCCGCATTCTTTTGGTGGTAGTCTTCGTGAACCTCGGCAGCGCTATCGGCACCTTCGTCGCGATTCCTCTGATGATGAGGGTTTTATAGTTTTCTAAAGGGGTTGGCATGCACAATTCACAGAAAAAATCCATGCTCTGTCCCAACTGCAGAAAGCTGATAAATAAAGACGAGCCTGTCTGCCCCTACTGCGGAATTTCGAGACCAGGGTCGAGATGGAAGAGGATATCGCCGGCACGGCTGATACAAAACCCCTATGATATCATAAAGATACTAATCTACTCAAACGTTGCTATCTATATCTTTTCCCTTTTGCTGAGTCCGACCTCACTCGGCCTTTCGGCAAATCCGCTCACCTTTCTCTCCCCTTCAAACAGCAGCCTCTTCATGCTGGGTGCAACGGGCACAATACCGATCGAGCGTTTTCACTGGTGGTGGACGCTCTTATCCGCCTCGTATCTCCACGGTGGAATCCTTCACATCCTATTCAACATGCTCGCCCTCAAACAGATCGGCCCCTTTATCGTCAGGGAATACGGCCTTTCGCGTTTCTTCTCCATCTATACGCTCACAGGAGTAGCGGGATTTTACATCTCATACCTCGCCTGTATTCCTTTCACCATAGGGGCCTCAGCAAGTATCTGCGGCCTTATCGGGGCCACTCTCTACTACGGAAAAAGCAGAGGAGACCTCTACGGTCACATTATCTACAAACAGGTCATGGGGTGGGTGATAGGTATCGCCATATTCGGATTCCTGATTCCCGGCATCAACAACTGGGGTCACGGGGGCGGAATCGCGGCGGGGATTCTTCTCGGATTTATCCTGGGCTACAGCGACAGGAAACCGGAACAGCATCTCCACAGGATTCTGGCCACGGTATGCTTTTTTGCCACCGCTCTGGTCCTGCTCTGGGCGGTTCTTCAGTCAACCTGCTACACTTTCTTTGCCGTACCACACTGATAAATCTCCCATAGCGAAACTGCGTCGCACCGTATCTCTTTCCACCTGAGCTGACACACATGCAGTTTGTCCTGTAGCACGCCCCGATAATATTGGGGCGAAGGGATAAGCCTGATAAATCAGGCAGCTACAACAGAGGAGGAAACTGTGGGGCAACGCCGCGGGTAAAGCTTTTTATAATACCGTTAATTTTGGACTTGAAACTTCAGACTCAAGACCCTACACTCTTACCACGAAAATTGAAGGGGGTTTACATGTCAAGAATTAACTGGATTTTATGCGTATCCTTAGGAATTTTACTCATTTCCGGCTGCAATAGCTCCTTCCAGGTCGGCGACAAGGTGGTGGGTCTTCAGTCGGGAAAATTCTTTTACACTGACGGAACGTTAAGGACCGAATATAACGGCGCCACGTTTAACGAGGCATGGAAGGCCTGCGAAAAAACATTAGCGGACATGAAGGCCCTCGGAATTGTAAAGAATAAAGAGATTTCAAAGGGAACAATCGATGCCATCCTTCAGGATGAAAAAGTTCGCATTACCGTTAATTATGTCGACAGGGATATAACGGTGGTGGGTGTTCGTGTCGGCATTGCGGGAGACAATTTCTCATCACGGCTCATTCAGGATAAAATCAAGGCGAATCTCGACAGTACGCAATAAATATCGAAGGATTAACCATCCTATGAAAAAAGAGGGCTCCAGAAAGACCGTAAGGACTCTCGCCTTCGCCTCCTTTTTCAATGATTTGGGGTCAGACATGATTCATCCGGTCTGGCCTTTGTTTTTGACGGGCGTCCTGGGCGTGAACATGAGCATTCTCGGTTTCATCGACGGGCTGGGGGATGCCCTTGTCTCGATTTCACAGGCCGCCTCGGGATATCTCTCGGACCGGACAAAAAAAAGGAAATTCTTTATATGGCTCGGCTATGCCTTTCCCCTTGTGGCAAGAGTCGGCTACGGTCTCTCTACAACCTGGCAGCACGTCGTTCCCTTTAAAATACTGGACAGGGCGGGTAAAATCAGGGGTGCTCCGCGGGATGCAATAATTGCAGACGTCTCCTTGAAAGAGAACAGGGGAAGCAATTTCGGTTTCAGAAAGATGATGGACAACCTTGGCGCGGTATGCGGGATCGTTCTCTGTTTGGTACTCTTCCCACTTCTCGGATTCAGAAACCTTTTTTTCCTTGCCGCAGTACCCTCCGTCATTGCCACGGGACTCGTTTTTCTTTTGATTCATGAAAAAAAAGCGGAAACAAGGATATATGAAAGCCTGTCATTCAGGGATCTGGACAGGAATTTCAGATTGTTTCTCCTATCGAGTTCCTTTTTTGCCCTGGGGACATTCAGCTATTCCTTCCTCCTCATTTTTGCCACACACGCCGGATTCACAATGACCTCTATTCCCCTTTTGTACCTTATCTTCACTGCCGCCGCCTCACTCAGTTCGCTTCCCTTTGGGAAGCTATCGGACAGAATAGGGAGAAAACCCGTCATGATGATATCGCTCATTTTATGGGGACTGGTATGCCTCGTTTTCATCCTCAGTCAGGATCGTGCGGCAATCATCCTCGCCTTCATACTCTACGGACTTCACAAAGGGGCCTTTGAAACGGTCCAGACGACCTATGCATCGGAGCTCTGTCCCGCAAAATACCGTGCAAGCAGCCTCGGTGGCCTCAAAATGCTGGTCGGCTTGTGCGCTCTGCCCGCCTCAGTCGTTGCCGGCATACTGTGGGATCAGATAAACATACACGCACCCTTTTTCTTATCACTCGCACTCACCGTTTTTTCCATGATACTCCTTGTATTTATAGGTGAATGCAATGCTGAATCAAAGAGCTGATCATTGTATCGCGCTTCTCGTCTGTCCGTAAAGCCCACTCGTGAAGCTCCCCGCCCACAGGGCGGGGGTTCCCGGTAAGGAATATGTTTGTTTCATATTGCGCCCCTTACCCCGCCTACAAGGCAGACTTGCGGGTGCGCTCCCGGTCAGTGTGCCCGAATTCGGATCTTCCGACTGTCACTTTGATACGCATCTTTTCGGCATGCACGCACATCCGCTCGAGAATCCCCGGTTTATCGAGACGGTCCAGCACTTCAGGATTGACCGTCTGAAGACCCTATTATCAGCTTGAAATAGCACACCTTTTACACTATGCTGCAGGCATCGTTTTTTGAGGAAAAATAATGAACCTCATAAATATTATTCTTCCCACGTTTATCGTTATCCTTATCGGCTTTATCTTCGGCCGGGTACGACGGGTGGACATGTCTGCCGTGGTGGATATCGCCCTCTACATAGGCCTTCCTGCTTTGGTATTTACCTCGATGCTCAAAAAGCAGATCGTCTTAGAGGACGCCATGAAGGTGTGGGCCTCCGCCCTCATCATAATGATCGGCTGCGGGGCGGTTGCATGGATCATCTTTAGATTGCTGAAAAAAGAACACTCCGGGCTTTATATCCCCATAGCGATCATGAACACCGTAAATATTCCCTTTCCGATAATCTATCTCGCCTTCGGGGCCGAAGGCCTTTTCGCCGCAACACTCTTTTATATCCCCAATGCACTTCTGGCATTCACCCTGGGGGTCTATATCGCCTCGAAGAAACACTGGAAGGAAAGCATAAGGGAAATCTTCAAGGTACCCCTCATCTATGCCGCTATTCTCGGGCTCCTCTGCAACTTGTTGAGGATTGATGTGCCTGAGATTATTGTCAGACCGCTCAACTTCATAGGCCTCATGGCACTCCCCCTCATCCTGATCACGCTCGGTTACAATCTCTCCACGATAAAAATAGCCTCATTTCCGACGACGCTTCTGGCCTCATTTTTGAGGATGGGTGTGGGCATAGTACTGGGAATGATGATGGCACATCTATTCGACCTCAGCGGAATATTGAGAACCGTTGTCATTTTGAACTCCGCGATGCCCGCTGCAGTCATGTCATCGGTTCTGACAACGAAATACGATAATGAAGCGGATCTGGTATCGAGTGTGGTTTTTGTTACAACGGTAATAAGTCTGATCACCATTCCTCTTCTTTTGACGATTTTGTCATAAAATTAAAAGGGGAACCCTCGTTTTTTTAAGGTAGGTAAATTTCATTATACCGAGGATAGAATACAGCCATGTCACTCATTTCTGTTAAACGAAAACCTTTGATCGTAGGAATCATGGGAAGCCACCGTGAAAATGCCCCTTCCATAAAAGATGCGCGGGTTCTGGGCGAGGCAATCGCACAAAGGGGACATATTCTTCTCACCGGAGGCGGACCGGGCGTGATGAAAGCGGCATCTGAAGGCGCCCATGGCGCGGGAGGACTCGTC
>CAYSHT010000120.1:0-6085 GCA_964430915.1 uncultured Syntrophaceae bacterium | reverse complement strand
TTTTATTCGCTCGCTAACCCCGCTGCAAGCAACGGGGAATGCGCTCGCTGTTCAGTTCACCGAAACAGTCACGAGAATAAAGTTGGTTTTTCCCCTTGAAATTTCCGTTTATATATAATAGTTAATTCATATATTGCGGTGTATCTTGTTGTGATTGGGCAGAGGCTATGGGTGCGAATAGAGTTGATGTGAGAGGGATCTTGAGGCTTCTGGTAATTTTTGTTGCCGCTTTTGTCATTCTCGTGTGGACGGCACCTATCGCTTCCTATGCTGAAGAGAGTAGCTGCATATCATGTCATACCAGCACAAAAAAACTCCTCAAAGTAATCAGGGATATTGAGGCATCAAAGCCGAAGGTAGAGGCATCGACCGAATCCGAGGGCGAGGGGTGAGGCGGAGCGGTGGCTCCGTTGGAGCCATACGAGAAAGTGTACGTCGATTCGGACTTTCTAGACGAAGATGAAGACGTACACGGCCAGATATCCTGCGAGGCATGTCATGGCGGCAATCCCGATGCCGAAACCATGAAAGAGGCCCATGAGGGCGTAAGAAAAGATCCGACCTATCCCGATGCGACCAAATCCTGCGGTGAATGTCACCTGGATGGGGGTCATCCTGAAATAGCCGAAAAAAACAGTACGAATCTTCACATAAGCTTGTCGCCTTTCTTTAAGAAAATAGCTCACAGGGCAAACCCCGATGGCACGGTGCGTGATACGATTGAAGGTGCCATGGGCACCCATTGTATGGCCTGCCACAGCAGCTGCGGCCAGTGTCATGTGAGCCGTCCTGCATCCGTTGAGGGAGGACTCATCGAAGGACATCTTTTCCAGAAGACACCACCCGTTGAAACAAACTGTACTTCATGCCACGGAAGCAGGGTTGGAAATGAATTCCATGGTGAAAATGAAGGCATCCCAGCCGATGTCCACCATACCCATGGTATGGCCTGCAAGGAATGTCATACCGGCGATGAAATGCATGGTAGCGGCCACGATCACTTTGACCGTTACGAAGTTGCGAACAGGGCGAAATGCGAAGACTGTCACAAAAGCCCAGACTCTGAGATAGACGAGGAGGCGGCCAAACCGCTTGAGCATCCAAGCCACATGATCCATCAAGACAAGGTAAGCTGCCAGGTCTGCCACTCCGTTTCCTATAAAAACTGTTACAACTGCCATGTCGGCGAGGATACATCGGGTGTGCCCTATTTTAAGACCGATTCTTCAAAAATGGACTTCAAGATAGGACTGAATCCGAGGACCAGCGAAGAGCGACCGGAGAAATATGTAATTGTCCGTCATGTGCCGGTAAGCGGCAATCTCTTTGATTTTTATGTCAAGGATGCCTTAACAAATGTGGACAAGGCACCGACCTGGAAATTTGCCACGCCCCATAATATTCAGCTCAAGACTCCGCAGAATGAAACCTGCCTCTCATGCCATGGAAACAACGATCTTTTCCTGAATGAGAAGGATGCAACAACATGGGAAATCAAGGCAAATGAGGCTGTTTTTGTCCCTCTGAAACCTGCTCCTCACGTACGGCACAGTTGGCTGGAACAGCCAAAACTTCATCTTGCAAAAGTGGATTGTCTTACCTGTCATGATCCGTCACGTGCGGCCCCCGCGAAGGATTGCCAAGAGTGTCATGCAGCAAATACAATTCTCACGACAGAAGCGGAAGGCACTCCTGAATATTCCCTGAAAAACTGGCGTTTCACCAATCAGGAACTCATCGATAAGGGGCTGTACGTCGTGGGTAGTAATAGGATCCCCGGCCTCGATCTCGCGGGAATTCTGTTAATACTGTTAACTTTTGCGGGATGCGCCGTGCATGGCGCCTTGCGCTTCCTCGGCAGAAAGAGAAAATAGAAAAATGTCCGAAAAAATGTATTTGCACCCAATAACCGAACGCATATGGCACTGGATTCATGCCCTGTTAGTCATAGTGCTTATTATATCGGGCATGCAGATACACTGGCCGGGGATTTTTGGGAAATTCTCTAACGCCATATCCGTCCATAACGTGGCGGGGATCTTGCTGGTTTGTGATTTCTTCCTGTGGTTGCTCTACAATCTAATCTCCAGGCGCGTGTCACACTACATTCTAAGAAAGGAAGATATCCACCCGGGCATGATCGTACAGGCACGATTTTATGCCTATGATATTTTCAAAAACAGGCCCCATCCCTATACTCCGTCGGAGGACAACAAATTCAATCCATTACAAAAAGCAACCTATTTTAACTTCATGTTTTTCATGATGCCCCTTCTTCTTATAAGCGGCATTCTCTATATGTACCCCTCTTACTTTTCAGCATTTATCGCTTTTCTCGGCGGCTTGAAAGTTGTGGCCCTTTTCCATTACATTATGGCCATTATATTTGCCGCCTTCTTCGTTGCTCATATCTATCTCGCCACGACGGGTCACACCGTCTTTGCAGATTTTGTCACCATGATTACCGGATACGCCGAAAAGGAAGAGCACTAAGCGATTTTCGGCCACCGATTATCCCACAGGCGTTACTCCCCAGCGAGGGAGGATCCACTTTTCCAGCAGTGTCAATCTCAGTAATTATTTTCCAGATTCGCTTCGCCAAAAAAATCGCAAAATAGACTTGACATTTCCTCTTCTCATTGCTACGACCAGTATCGTTAAATGACCAACGGTCATTTTATAACACCATGCTCTCCGATCCACTCCTTCTAAAGAAGATTTTCCATGAAGTGTGGACAATGGGTATAGCGGGAAACGGCTATGCCTCCCCTGCTCGGAAAGGAGAATTGCAACGGAAACGAGTTCTTGAAAAACTTACAGAAAGGAGTGCATTGTTATGGATGTTAGTAGAAGAGGTTTCTTGAAGATCTCTGGTACGGCGCTTATGGCAAGTGGAATCGGCTTAAGTCTGAAACCAGTATCCGCTCACGCACAGCCGTTGAAGATCAAGTATGCAAAAGAGACCACGACAATCTGCCCATACTGCGCCGTTGGATGCGGTATCATTGTATCCGCGCGGAACGGGAAGGTTATCAATACGGAGGGCGATCCCGATCATCCCATCAACAAAGGTTCCCTTTGTAGTAAGGGTGGCTCCATTTACCAGCTTTCGGTAAACAAAAATCGGCTCGACAAACCGCTGTATAGAGCACCCTACTCCACCGAGTGGAAAGAGGTATCGTGGGATTGGGCATTAGACAAGATTGCCGAGAATGTAAAGAAGAGCAGAGACAAAAGTTTTGTCCAGAGGAATGCAAAAGGGCAGGTAGTTAACCGTACGAACGGAATAGCTTCTGTCGGAAGCGCCGCCATGGACAACGAAGAGTGTTTCATCTACCAAAAATTCTTGAGGGGGTTAGGTCTGGTATATATCGAACACCAGGCCCGTATCTGACACTCCGCTACTGTTGCGGCTCTGGCAGAGTCGTTCGGACGCGGTGCGATGACCAATCACTGGAATGATATCGAAAACAGTGATTGCATATTAATCATGGGAAGCAATGCTGCTTCCAATCACCCTATTTCATTTAAGTATGTAACAAAGGCAAAAGATCACGGCGCGAAGATGATTAATGTCGATCCCCGGTTCACCCAGACCTCCTCAAAGGCGGATATTTACGCTGCCCTGAGATCGGGTACCGATATCGCCTTTCTGGGAGGCATGATAAAATACATCCTGGACAATAATCTGATTCAGGAAAAATATGTCAAGCACTACACGAATGCACCTTTCCTGATAAATCCTGCCTTCAAGATGCCCGGTGATAACGATGGTGTATTCTCCGGTCTTGGCGATGCCAAATATGACAAATCGACCTGGTCGTTCCAGACCGATGCCAAGGGCGTCGTCAAGAAGGATATGACCCTCTCGAATCCCAATTGCGTATACCAGCTCCTGAAAAAACACTACTCACGCTACAATCCCGACCTCGTATCCAAGATTACCGGTACGCCGAAGGAAGATCTCCTTACCGTTTACAAGGAATACACCAAAACCGGTGAAGTCGGGAAAGCGGGAACGATCATGTACGCCATGGGATGGACCCAGCATACGGTTGGCGTTCAGAACATCAGGACGATGGCCATGATCCAGCTGCTCCTCGGTAATATGGGAGTCGCCGGCGGCGGCGTCAACGCCCTCAGGGGAGAGTCAAACGTGCAGGGGTCGACAGACCAATGCCTGTTGTTCCATATCCTGCCGGGATATCTGAAGACTCCGGTGGCATCACTCCCCACCCTGGCTGCATACAACGCAAAGTTTACGCCGAAAACCAAAGAACCAAAGAGTCTGAACTGGTGGAAGAATTATCCCAAGTACGTTGCCAGTCTTCTCCGAGCGCACTACGGCATGAATGCCACGCTTGACGAAGCCTACAACTATCTTCCCAAACTGGATGACGGTGCAAACTACTCCTGGCTGACACTCTTTGACGAAATGTACAAGGGGAGTTTCAGCGGATTCTTCTCATGGGGTCAGAATCCCGCCTGCAGCGGTGCCAGTTCCAATAAAACGAGAGAGGCCCTGACCAAACTCGACTGGATGGTCAATGTCAATATCTTCGACAGCGAAACCGGCTCCTTCTGGAGGGGCCCCGGCATGGATCCGAAGAAGATAAAGACGGAAGTTTTCAGCCTCCCCTGTGCCGCGTCCATTGAAAAGGAAGGAAGCATCACCAACAGCGGCAGGTGGATGCAGTGGCGGTACAAGGCGGTCAATCCCCCGGGAGAAGCCACACCCGATGGTGAAATCATCACCGAGCTCTTCTATAAAATCAAAGAGCTTTACGAGAAGGAAGGCGGTCCCTTAAAGGAAGCCATCACAAAACTGACATGGGATTATGGACCGAAGAAAGCTGACGGGAAGATCCGACATCTCGACACGCATGTCATTGCTAAAGAGATTAACGGGTATTTCCTCGAAGACAAGACAATCAAGGGAAAGCTCTACAAAAAAGGCACGCTCGTTCCGAGCTTTGCCTATCTTCAGGATGACGGTTCCACTTCATCGGGCAACTGGCTCTACTGTAATTCCTATACGGAAAAGGGGAATATGGCGGCGCGGCGCGGCAAGAAAGACGCCTCCGGCGTGGGACTCTATTCCGACTGGGCATGGTGCTGGCCGGTTAACAGGAGGATCATCTACAATGGTGCCTCGGTTGATCCCGACACCGGGCAACCCTGGGACAAAGAACATCCCGTTATCAGATGGAGCGGCGGCAAATGGGTCGGAGATGTCCCCGACGGTGTCGCGGCACCCGGTTCCGGACGACCGCCCTTCATAATGAAACAACACGGCGTAGGCAGTATCTTTGGTCCCGGGCTCGCTGAAGGACCGTTCCCGGAACATTACGAACCGTTGGAATGTCCCGTCGAGAAAAATTATATGTCTCCACAGATGGTCAATCCGGTCATAAAAAGATGGGACAAAGAAGGTACGGGAACTGAAGTGGATGGAAGGGCAACCTGCGATCCCCGTTTCCCCTTCGTCTGTTCAACCTATCGCGTGAGCGAGCACTGGCAGACGGGTCTGATGACCAGGTGGTGCCCATGGCTCGCCGAAATGCAGCCCAGCATGTTCGTTGAGATGAGTGTCGAGCTTGCAAAGATGAAGGGAATCAAAAACGGAGAGATCGTCACGGTAAAATCATTACGTGGTCAGGTTGATGCAGTATCGATCGTAACGGCGAGATTCAAACCCTTCAATATAAATGGAAATACCGTCCACCAGGTGGGTATCCCATGGCACTACGGATGGGTCACGACGAAGATGAGAGAGTACGTCCATGGTGACAAGAAACCGGAGGTATTCACCTTCGGTGACTCGGCGAATATCGTCACACCGTTCATCGGAGACGCCAATACCATGATTCCGGAGAGCAAGGCCTTCATGGTAAATGTTGAAAGGAAGGGGGTGTAACCAATGTCCGAGAAAGCAAAATTATATGACGCGACAAAATGTACCGGTTGCAGGGGATGCCAGCTTGCATGCAAACAGTGGAACCAGCTTCCGGCGAAACAGACCGAGAACAGAGGGACATATCAGAACCCGCCCGATCTTCAGCCCAACACCTGGTTACTCATGAGG
>CAYSHT010000119.1:0-6111 GCA_964430915.1 uncultured Syntrophaceae bacterium | reverse complement strand
ACCGTTTTGTAACGACGGATGATGGTTTTTTAGAAAGGAGTACGGAATGGCAGTAGTTCAACCAAAGGGTGAAAAAATGAGGCAGGCTATTAAGTGGATTTCATCGAAAATTCAGGATGATGACGGAACACCCATTTCCAAGCTGATCATGAAAGCAGGACAGGAATTCAATCTCTCTCCAATGGAGTCAGAATTTCTGACAAATTTTTATAAGGAAGGTAAGGATAAGGAAGGGTGATTCACGGGGATTGGTAAAGAGTATGATCCTTGCTCTTTGTATATGAATAGTAAGTGTAAGCCCTTGACCGTTGCGTCGAGAGTCTTTCATTAAAACATGTAGGTATGTGCCATGCCGAATTGTCATGAGATGAAAACGGGTGAAATTTACTATTGCGAAGAATGCGGCATTGAGCTTAGGGTCATGAAGGAATGCGCAAATGCCGAAAAACCGGCGGAGGAGCGTGAATGGCATCCCGAGCACGATCCCTGCACCTTTTTCTGCTGTGGGTCGGAGCTTAAAAAGAAGTAGGGCCCTGCGCCGATTTTTTAATGCCTATCCATAAGGGGAAATTACTGACAGGATTTAAAAGTCTGTGCCGGCCAATCTTCCACCACACTATTTAGAAGCGGAAAAGCGTTACCGGGAGGCCAGTACGCCTGATTCCAAGGTGGAGGCCCTCGAAGAGATGCTTGCCGTAATACCCAAGCACAAGGGTACGGACAAACTTCGCGCTGCCCTCCGTCGGCGACTTTCCAAGCATAAAGACCAGTCACAGAAGAAAAAGGGAAGCTCAAGGCACAAAACCGCCTTTTCCATCGACAAAGAAGGAGCGGCTCAGGTTGTCGTTATCGGTCCTCCCAATACGGGGAAATCTTCTCTCATCGCAACACTGACAAAGGCCTCGCCGGAGGTGGCCGAATTTCCCCATACCACACACAAACCAATGCCGGGGATGGCACCCTACGAAAACATACAGTTTCAACTCGTGGATACGCCTCCCATTACGAAGGATTATGTTGATCCCCTGATGGCGGATCTGATCCGCCGCGCCGATATCGTCGTTATTCTTGTCGATATTTCCGATGATCCGATAGGGCAGGTTGAGGACATTTTTTACATCCTTGAAACATTCCGCATTCTTCCCGAGGGGCTCCCCGTCCCCGATAATCTCACAAAGACTCCTTTCATCAAGAAGATGGTTGTCGTTGCCAACAAGATGGATGATGAAAGAGACGAGGAGGACTTTGAAACCTTTCTGGAGCTGACAGATATAAAGATTCCCGCCATAGGCATTTCGATAGAAAGGGGAAAGAATTGTACGGAATTTCTGGGGATGCTCTATGACCTCTCCCGTGTCATCCGAGTGTACACGAAGAGCCCCGGCAAAGAGCCCGATCTGGAGGAACCCTTCGTGATTCCTCGGGAGAGCACCCTTGAAGACCTCGCGGAAAAGATTCACAAGGATTTTGTGGTGAAACTGAAATATGCCAGGATATGGGGGACGGCAGTGCGAGACGGCCAGATGGTGCAGCGCGACTACATCATGCGAGACGGCGACGTGGTGGAGCTGCATACATGAGAAAGATTATATGATGAGAATAAAAAGGGGTACGCTGCTCTGAGCTTCCCCCTTTTTTTGTGTCGAAAGACAGAATCACATTTTCTCTAAAATCTCCAGCGTATCTTTCCGTTTACCGTCATTCCGGAGAAATCGACCTCGACGGGCGGATCACCCGGCGAGACGAAGTTAATGACATTTCCGCCGTCCTCATATTCATCGAACTTCAGCCATCGATAATTTACCTCCACCGAGAGGGCCAGATTCTTTGTAATGCCGTAGGCGAGGCCGCCTCCGAGGCGAAACCCCGGCTTTTTATCATCCCCCGAGATGTTGTATCCGCTTTCTCGCTCCGTATAATTCGAGACGTAATACCCGACGCCCGCGACGGCCTCCGCGGCGATCGGTCCGAATATTCGCGGCCATACCTTCCCGACGTAGATCTCACCACCGTCGACCTCGAGATCGATACTGAAATTGTTCGTCTCCGACATGAATGTTGTCGTTCCTTCGGCATCAACCTCGATTCGTTCGTATCCCAAGCCCGCATAGAA
This sequence comes from uncultured Syntrophaceae bacterium, assembly GCA_964430915.1. Classification (GTDB taxonomy): domain Bacteria; phylum Desulfobacterota; class Syntrophia; order Syntrophales; family UBA2210; genus JAFGBH01. The sequence continues at coordinate 3,998 of CAYSHT010000119.1, read as the reverse complement.
TCCGTCGGAAAGGGGAAGTTCGATGCCGAAGCCGAAACGCCAGTAATGATCGATATGGTCAACCGTTCCGTCTGCGGTGGTGTTTATCCAGTCTATGTAACCGTCGAGGGCATCCATCTGGGAGTAACCGGCACCACCGAAGATCATGACCCGAAGCCGCTCCCAGGGTTTTTCCGTTTCCCTTTCCTCCTCCTCGTCGTAGGCGAAAAAGTCGATCCTTGTGGCCGAAGGTTGTGTCGCCTTCACCGTCGCAGCCTCTCCGGGTAGGGGGGCAAAAAGGAGCGCAGATATAAGAACCATAAATATTGTTCTTTTCATTGCACACCTCCTTTTCGTTACTTTGTTTCTCTGGTTACCACTACATTAAGGCCCTGGGGGCCCGGAGTTAAGACCTTCAACTCCGCCACGGTCGATGGCGGAAAAACGAGGTCGGCAGCGGGAATGGTGACGTCAGTGGGCATAATTTCCTGGCCGGGAGTCGGCATAAAATGGAAGGAGACCTTCTCCGTGGGGGGAAGGCCGAACACCTCGGCCATGATCGGCACCCACACATTGATCTTGATCGCCTGGGGCAGGGAAATATTGTATCCCCAGGCGGGGCATCTGTCGGTGAGGATTGTTTCCGAGGGTGTCGTAACTTCCACCTGACTTTCACCCCCCAGCGATACCCCGATGTTATTTCCGCTCACCGCTATCTGGTCGGTCCTCGTCGCGATGACACTGACGGGGTTCCCGTCCACTGTAACGGCATGATCCTGCGGGGCGTAGGCCATATCGGGGGTACCCCTCGTCACGTTAAAGGTTTCATTCATACGGCCGTTCCGAAGGTCAATGGAACCGTCTTTTGGGTCTATACCCTTGAATGCGGAGGGTGCCCCGCCGCTTCCGTCCTGAACAAGCTTAATGATACCGGCCGTTCCGACAAGAACGACACTCCCGATTTTCGCCGCTTTTCCGACAGAGATGGTAAAGGAATCGTTGTGTCCCGAGATATCGGGATCAACCTCTTTCGGGTCAATTTCAGTGTCATCGACGGCCAGAAACTGTATGGTCTCGACCTCTCCCACGTAATCTTTGTTGATATTCGTGTCGCCGTCAAGGGCGGTGAAAGTAATCGTTGTTACCGGTGCGGGCTGTACCGTTTCTGCCTTTTTTGCCTCTTCCTTTTCACCTTCCTTTTTGAAATGTGCCCGCCGTGCATTGCCGACTTTGGTGCCATCCTCTTCAATAAACTTCTTTATTTTCTCGGCGTAGTCTACGATATCTTCAAAGGGGGCACCCTCCTCCTTCATCTTGTAGAGCTTGTCTACCATTTCTTTCGCCTTTTGGTATCCCTCGTCACTCATGTCGTTGATACCGGAAAGGTCGGAGTGACTGTGCATGTAATCAAGGAGTTCGTTAATGAGGTCCTGGACATCCTCGCAGCTTGCGGCCGCGTTGAGGTACCACTTGAGGGCCTTGCCAGGGTGGAATCCATCCCCCCCCCAGTCGATAACCTCGTTGAGTGCGAGGACGATCTGATTAAGGGCCATCCCCTCATAGATGGGAAAATCGGAGGCCTTTTTCTTTTTCTTCCCGTTGACGAGGGCATTCATGAGCGTATTGAATCTGCTCTGCCCCATTTCACTCATCGCCCCTTCCTCTTTCAGGGCGTCACTGATTTTACCCGGTGCCTCACCTGGGTCCATGCACTCCCGTACAGCCTGCACCAGCCATTTCAGGGCCTTTCTCTTTTTCTTTTTGGCCTCGTTCTCATCACCCTTTTTGAGCGCCGCCTGCGCGGCATCGAGCTCCGAGAGGGCGTTTTTTAAAGCGAGTTTCTGATTCAGATTCTTTGTGCTTTCAGAGGTTTTTGCCAGGATGTCACCTGCCTCTTTCAGAAGCTTCGATTCCGCGGCGTCAGATGCATGAAATGGCATGATAAGACCGAATAAAAAAACAGATAAAACAACAGTCAGTATCTTGAATCTCATCGTCCGGTCCTCCTGATACGTAGATTTTAAATTGATAGGGTAAATCAGCAGCAGTAAACCGACGGACCTTTACTGCTTGATTTGGTTGAGCTGAGAAGCGAGCATACTCCGCTTTTTATAGCGGGGTTAGCGAGCGAATAAATAAGATTTTTTCCTTAACCGTCGAAGACTTCCCGCAATGTGTTGCAAGAAGTTTCAATAAAATAACGTTGAATTGAAAAGCAAGCATTCCCCGCAACAAGTTGCGGGAAGCTTCAATCGTATAATAATGTGCTTGTTTGGTCGAAAAAGTATAGGGAATTTGAAAATGTCTGTCAATCAGAAAGTGTCTGCGTGAGACAATCGACGCTTACGCGGCAATACCGTGTGTTTTCCTGAGTTCGGTCTTCCGTATTTTCCCGGAACCTGTCCGGGGAAAGTCGCTGACAAAATCGACATACCGGGGGACCTTGAAATGGGCCAAACGGCCCCTGCAATAGTCAACAAGTTCCCGGTCCGTCATGTGAACGCCTTTTTTCAGGGATACGACAGCTTTGGTCACCTCGCCCCACTTCTCGTCGGGCACGGGAATGACGGCGCATTCGAGGACCTTCGGATTCGTATAGATCGCATTTTCGATCTCCACCGAGGTGATGTTTTCGCCCCCGCTTATGATGACATCCTTTGATCTATCGACAATCAGGACATACCCCTCGGGATCAACGGTGGCGAGATCTCCGGTATAGAAATAATCATCCTTTATGGCCTGGGCAGTTTCTTCGGGGAGGCTCCAGTATCCCTTCATCACGTTGTCGCCCCGCACGATAATCTCCCCGACGGCCGTTCCGTTGCGGGGAATATCGTTACCGCTTTCGTCCACCACCCTGATATCGACGCCGATCGCATCGATGCCGGTGCGTGTCAGATAGGCCATCCTTTTGTCCTCAGGTTCCGGGGTCAGGGTGTCTTTTATGTGACCAACGGTGAGGAGCGGTGCCGTTTCCGTCAGGCCGTAACCGGAGATATAGCGGCACCCGAATTTTTCCATCATCCGCTTCGCATTGGCAGGGAACATGGGCGACCCGCCCACCATAACCCACTGAAGCGAAGACAGATCATAGCCGTCGATTTCCGGCTCATCGAGGAGGAAATTGATCATGGTGGGTACCATTACCGTGGAGGTTATCCCTTCATCCTGAATGGTTTTGAGGATGGTCTTTGTATCGAAACTCCGCTGCAATATGTGACGACCCCCCTGATAGGTGACGGACCAGATAAAGAAGGCGTCGGCAATATGGAAGAGCGGGGCTATGTGATACCAGCAGGTAGTGTCGGCGAGCTGAAAGGAAATTATGGTCGTAAGGGCATTTGCATAGATATTTCTGTGGGTGAGCATGACCCCCTTCGGTCTCCCCGTCGTGCCGCTCGTGTAGTAAAGATTCAGGGTTTCGTTCTCGTCTTCCAGGTCAAAGGGGACCGGGTCGGGGGAAGCCGTGTTTATGAGCGTTTCGTATGATCCGGAAATCCAGCTGTCGTTGTCGTGTGAGCCCTCGGCGATATAGTAGTGCTTAACAGTAGTAACCCGCTTCCTTATCGTATCAACAATCGGTTTAAAATCAGCGTGAAATATCACGGCTTCCGCCCCGGAATTGTTCAATATGTATACATATTCGTCGTGGGAAAGTCTCGTATTCAGAGGAAGAAGTACCCGCCGCGCCAGGGCCATGCCGAAATAGGCCTCCATATAGCGGTGGGAGTTGTAGTCTAAAATGGCAACGCGTCCCCCTCTCGATATTCCCAGTCCTTCGATCGCGCGGGAGGTGCGGTTGACACGAGCGTAAAATTCCCTGTAGGTCAGCCGGACGTCTCCGTCAATTACGGCCTCCTTTTCGGGATACAGTTTCACCGCCCTTTCAAGAATTCTCGCCGGTGTCATTGGTACCTGCATTGTTCTCTTCCTCGCGCTAAAAAATCGTTACATGATCATGCTTGTGCCGCAGTTTTCTGCCGCGTAGGGGGGAACGGTTATCATTACCCGTGTCCCCT
>CAYSHT010000118.1:0-6172 GCA_964430915.1 uncultured Syntrophaceae bacterium | reverse complement strand
CGGCAAGTGTGCTCCCCTTAACCTGCACCACAAAATCAGAAGCACAGGCCTGCCAGGTGGGAACACCTGTGGATTGTCCCATGATTGCCGTGACCCACGGCGTTGTCCTGATGTGGCTGTATTGCGAGAATACCGATTCGTTATCGCCGGGAATAAGCGAAACAATCCCTTTCGCACCCTGAATATCGGGAACTCTCCCGCCACCGGATTCACCCAACCATACAAGAGGAAGTCCCCGTTTGGATGATTCAACTCTCAGTTTATGGGCCTTTTTTGTATAGATCCGGGCATTCGTAGATGCGAGCACGGTAAAATCACTGGCAATTATTCCAATCTGACGTCCGTTGATACATCCGTATCCTGTGATTATCCCGTCTGCGGGCGTACTCTCTTCCATTCCCGCCATATCGGAACAGGCGAGGATACCCAGTTCGATAAGCGAGCCCGAATCCAGCAGACTTTCGATGCGTTCCCTTGCAGTTAATTTACCCGCTTCGTGCTGTCGGTTAACCCGTTCTTCGCCACCCATGCGGAGCGCTTTCTCTTTTCGCTGGATTAAATCCTCGCATAAATGTTTGTTGGTCATATTTTTTCCCTCACCATCCTCGACGGGGTCAAATAAATTCTCACGTAGAAATGGGACATCGTTCTAATCTTTCAAGGAACTTGTCATCGGGACACGATACCCCAACATGTCGGGATCGGGATCATGTCCCCAGACAAAAGTTATTTTCCATTATAATACCAATCCGTCGGCATAGTGGAACTTTTTACGAAACCGTTTTCTTTAGTAAGGAAAATTTTTGATTTTATGCGCTCGCTATTCGGTTCAATCTACCGAGAAACACAATACTATTAAAAATCGCCTGTCAAGGAATTTCTTGCGATTAAGCTTATGATTTGGAATGATAATTGTTGATTTCCGTGCCCGCATGTATCGAAGATTTGCAGGTAAGGCTTTCATCGAGTATTTCGTCATGGAAATTTCGAGTACTGTGATGTTTCATCGCGGTTTCGAGGGATAACGGATGCGTGTCATTGCCTGTCCCCCTTCGTTTAATGAGTCAATCTTGAATTTATTCGGTAAATCAGTTACAAAGTTCCATCTAATATATAGTATTGTAAAACCTATTATAAGGAATAGGGAAAGTATGTACCTCTATAAGAACCTGTTTTTAGCTAGCAGGCCCTGGTCATTTACGATGACTGCCATTTCGGTGAGCGTTGGCGCCATCCTCGGTGCGATAGACGGGTCTTTTTCATGGGGTCTCTACCTGTTGACCTTGATCGGAACGATTTGTATGCATGGCGCGGCGAACCTTATTAATGATTATTACGATGTAGCAAGCGGGATTGATTCGCAGGAGGTATCGACGGCACAGTATCGGCCGCACCCCCTTGTGGAAGGAACTCTATCGCCCCGTTTCGTGAAGGCCGAAGCATACGTACTCTTCTTACTTGCGGCCCTTATCGGTATATATCTTGCGGTAACACGGGGGTGGATTGTTCTCGCGATCGGTATCGTCGGGTTCCTCGCAGGGCTCTTTTATACGGCCCCCCCGCTGAAATACAAGTATAATGCATGGGGAGAAGTATCTGTCTTTTTGATGTGGGGACCGCTCATGGTCGAGGGGGCATACTTTGTTCAGCGACAGACACTTTCTATGGATGCCTTCTTGATTTCACTCCCCTTCGGTGTCCTGGTTGCGCTGGTCCTTCTTGCCAATAATCTCCGGGACAGAGTCAACGACGAGAGCAGGGGCATTAAAACAATACCGATTTTGCTGGGCCGGCGAAAGGGTATGCGGCTCTATGCGGCGCTTATTATTCTTGCGTATTTGGCCGTTGTTATAATGTCTCTCTTCGGGCCCCTGACGCTCTGGTCCCTGATCGTCCTCCTTTCGCTCCCGCTCCCGCTTCATTTCCTGCGGCAGATGATCAAGGATACGCCCGATGATGCTGATGCGCAGACGGCCAAGATCGATACCGCTTTTGGCATATTACTCGTTGTCTCGCTTGTCCTTGAGAGGTTCCTATGAGAGGTGGCAGGTCGACATGGGTGTTCCTGATAGGAACGATTATTCTGGCCAATGTCCTCTGGTTTGTGACCTTTTATCTCACGATCGGAGTATTCTGGGTCAAGATTTCGATATCCACATCGCTCCTTACCGCCATATCGCTTCTTCTCATGCCCGAAAGAAGAGAACAGCTGCATATTGACCTGAAATCCGTTTTGATCGGTCTCGCGTCCGCGGTTATCCTCTATGGCATCTTCTGGGTGGGGAAGGAAATTTCATCGCTTATATTTCCCTTTGCCGAGCAGCAGATAGGAGGGGTCTATGCCAAGGGCGAGGGCTCCCGCATGGGAATCGTCTTTCTTTTGCTCTTCTTCGTGACGGGTCCCGGTGAGGAACTGTACTGGCGTGGCTACATCCAGGATAGATTGATGAAGCGTTTCGGGGGATTAGGGGGTTTTCTTATTACCGTCGCTCTTTATGCGGGGGTTCACCTCTGGTCGTTTAATTTCATGCTCATCGGGGCGGCTGCGGTTGCCGGCGCTTTCTGGGGCATTATGTACTGGCGTCTCGGGAATCTGGTGCCGGTAATAATCTCTCACTCCGTATGGAGCGCATTCATATTTGCCGTTATCCCTTTATCGTAAACTATGGCTCGATACCTTCTCTATAAATTCTTGTTCAATATTGTGTACTGGTTCAAGGCACCCTGGGACATTGGCCGTCCTCAGCCTGTGATTAAAGATCTTGTAAAAAGGGGCGAAATTGCCGGTCGTGTACTGGATGTGGGGTGCGGCGCGGGGGATACGATCATCTATCTCGCCCGAAAGGGATATGAGGTGATGGGGATCGATTTTGTGCCGAGAGCAATCGATATCACATCAAAGAGGGCTCGAAAGGCAGGACTGACGATACCGCTTCTCGTACATGATGCCCTGAGATTGGATGAACTGGACGAAAAGTTCGATACCGTCATCGACGCGGGGCTCTTTCACAACTTTTCCGATGGCAATCGAAAACGATATGCAGAATCTCTGGCATCGGTTCTGAAAAAAGGTGGCTCGTACTACATGCTCTGCTTCAGTGACGCGCAGGGAGGGTTTGTCGGGCCGAGAAGGATCTCAAAAGATGATATATATAAAACCTTTGCAGATGGCTGGGACGTGCTGTACATTCATGAAACGAAATACCGGGCATACTATCCGATCGGCGGGGCCCATGCCTGGATAGCCTCTCTTCGCAGAGAATAACAGTGGTGAACACTTACATATTTTGACGCAACGTGCTTTATCAACCATTTGTTAGAAAAAGATGACGTACTTTACGTATATAATACTCTATTTCTTCATCGGGATCTTCACGGGTATCATGAGTGGAGTGTTTGGGATTGGAGGAGGGGCGGTGAGAATACCGTTACTGAATCTTGTGGGGTTGCCATTATTAAGCGCTTTCGGGATCAACTTGTTTGTTTTGCCTTTTGCGTCAGTTATCGGTGCCCTGAGCCACAGAAAAAATATCGTAACAAAAATTGCGGCTTATATCATTATCGGTGGCAGTATAGGATCAGTGGTTGGTGCCCTTTCTGTTGGGGTAATTCCGACAATTTTTTTAGCTGCCATATTCTTTTTCACAGCCCTTGCGACAGTCTTTGGTATATATCTCGATAGAATTGCGCCGTCACTCTATAAAAAAATTCGTCCAAACAGAGTGGTAATGACAGGAGTTCCGTTTTTCTTAAATCTCATAACAGGTATGCGAGGGGGAAGCGGAGGGTCATTATTGCCGTCGTTTTTAAAAACCTTAAAGCTTGATATTCATCAAGCAATTGCTACATCGCTCTTCGTTACAATGTTCACCTCGTTTGCCGCAATGTTAGTTTACTGGCATCGGGGCAACATAGTCTGGTTGCCTGCGATCGTGGTGCTTGCAGGTTCACTGATAGGTGTATGGATTGGAAGTAAAGTATCAGTAAAGGCGAAGTCCCACCGGTTAGAAATTGGACTCTCACTCTTTGTCATATGCCTGGCTTTTATAACAATTTATAAAGCACTCCCATGACGGAAGACGCGATATTGTGGAGCCAGACCACGTATTCATTAATGACATGATGTGACGAACGCGTGGTCACGATTTGCATGGTCATGCACAGAGATATTCAGAATAGAATCATATGATGGCATAGCATATTAGGTGATTAGTAAATGCCTTCTCGATTTTTCCTTTTTAGTAAGTTCTGAAGCAGGATAGAAAGTATGTAAGGGGGGTAGCCATGAAAGTGCTTGTCACAGGCGCCACCGGATTTTTCGGAACGAATCTCGTCCGCGGCCTTGTGAGGGAAGGATTCGATATCAAGGCCACTGGCCTTCCCGGTTCCTTCACGAAATACACCGAAGATCTCGATGTGGAGATCATTCCCGGCGATATTACGGTCTATGATGAGGTCAGGAGACTGGTCGATGGGATGGAGGCGGTCTTTCATGTTGCCGGTGACACGTCCTTCTGGAAACGCCGCTTCGATCGCCAGCGGAGAATCAATGTCGAAGGTGCAGTCAATGTGGCCAGGGCCTGTCTTCAATGCGGGGTAAAACGGCTTGTCCATACCAGCACGGTCGATGCGCTCGGCTACAATCCCGACGGCCTCGCCGATGAAAGCTGGGATGTCTATAATTACGGAGGCATCGGCTATAATTACGCCGATACTAAAAGAGAAGGGGAATTAGGAGTTCTCGGATTTGTTGGGGAGGGCCTCGATGTCGTGGTGATCAATCCGGGGAGTATGATTGGTCCTTTTGATCACACACTGCAATTCGGCAGGCTATTTATGGAGATGAGAGACGGTAAGGTGCCGGCTTTTCTCCCCGGTGGAGCGCCCTGGGCCCACGTCGAGGAGGTTGCCCGGGCCCATATCGCCGCACTTGAACGAGGGAAGAGGGGCGAACGGTATATTGCCGGGGGTGTCAACGAGAGCTATGAAACCGTCTTTCGTATGATTGCCGAAGCTGTCGGCGTAAAACCACCACGCTTTACGATGCCGCCATTTTTGACTGTGGCATATGGCTATCTCATGGAGTTTCTCTCGACATTTACGAACAAACCTCCGGAGTTGAACCCGGGACAGGCGAGGTACATGTCGGTCTTTCCCCGCTACGATTCTTCCAAGGCCGTCGAAGAGCTCGGTTTCCGGTCAGTTCCTGTTAATGATATGATTCGGGACGCCCATACCTGGTATGTCGAGGAAGGGTATCTTTAAGAAAACAGAGTAAAATTGAGTGGTTGCTGAGGGCAGGCCCGGGGTATTCAGCCTTTCGCCCACTCCAGATCCGCACAATAGGGAAAATGATCCGAGGGGTAACGGCCCGCCACATTGTCCCTGATAATTGCCGCATCGGTGACGTGAAAATGAGGACTTACCAGGATCCAGTCCATACGGGTTTTTTGAGGAATTCCATCAAATCCGTGACTGGTGAAACTCTCTGAATTTTCCTTCCGTTTGAGGATCTGCCACGTGTCACGGAGCGTCGTTTCCGGGGCGGTCAATACCTCGTGAACCGGCGATCCGGGGTTGTCATTGAAGTCTCCCATGAGGAGAACCGGTCCCTTTACGTTTGTCGCCCAGGCTGCAATGATTTTTGCCTGGTTGTAACGGGCCTCAATCCCGATATGGTCGAGGTGGGTTACCGCCACCCACAGAATCCTTCCTGTTTTTTTGTCGCGAAGCTTCGCATAACTTATCATACGCGGGAAGGCGCTGTCCCAGTCTTTGCTGAGATGGACATCGGGTGTCTTCGAGAGCCATTCTTCCTTACCTTCCAAAACTTCAAACTCGTCATGTTTGATGAAAAGCGTGGGACACTGAGAATTATCGTCCCTTATTCTGTTGGGTGAATGAATGCGATGGGCCGGGAGGTTTTCTTGAAGATAGGAAAGCTGGGAACGCTTTCCCTCCTGAGTTCCCAGTATGGAAGGAGCGTGTCTCTCGATGAGGCGAGCTGCAGATTTTCTCCGGTATGACCATCCGTTCAGGCCGTCACGGTCATTTTCGAATCGTATATTGAAGGTCACAATTCTCATGCTTCTCGGTGTTTCTCCGGGGAAAGAGGTTTCCGTCTCTCCAAGCATCTCAGATTTCCCCATTGCTGGCAACAATGAAATCATTT
>CAYSHT010000117.1:2570-6228 GCA_964430915.1 uncultured Syntrophaceae bacterium | reverse complement strand
GTTTGTTTTATATTGCGCCCCTTACCCCGCCTACAAGGCGGGGCTTGCGGGTGCGATCCCGGTCAATGTTCCCTACGCTTTCATCAGCGCTTCCAGAAGTTCTCTGGCATGGGCCATGATCTCGCCCGCTTGAAGACCGGGCATCGGAACGGAGAGCCGCAAGTCCGGCGTAAGCCTGATCCCTTTCAATTTCCCCCTGGAGAGTTCAAGTATCCTCACGGGATCGACGGGGCTTTTTTCCCGGAAGGAAATATGCATGGCCTTTCCGTCATATTGCATTTTTTCCGCCACAATCTCCTTCAAAATATTCCGTATCTCTATGATATTCAAGAGATTCTTCACCTGTTCGGGCACGAAACCATAGCAGTCTGAAAGCTCCTCTCTCAGATCGAAAATGATATCATCGGATGATGCCATCGATATTTTTTTATAGGTCACAAGCCTGGTCTGCATGTCGGCAATGTAATCATCGGGGATGAAGGCAGGGATACCGAAAGAAATTTCCGGGCTGACCACCTCTTCAGCCGGCCTCTCACCCTTCAATTCACCGATCGCCTTTTCCATAAGCTCCGTATAGAGCTCGTATCCCACGGCGGAGATGTGGCCCGATTGGGAGATTCCCAGAAGATTTCCTCCGCCCCGTATCTCCAGATCATGGATCGCAACCTTGAAACCGGATCCCGGTTCCGAAAACTCCTGGGCAACGCGCAGCCGCTTTCTGGCATCCCTCGAAAGTATCGCCCCTTCGGGAATCAGAAGATAGGCGTAGGCCTCCTCATTCGACCTTCCCACTCTCCCCCTGAGCTGGTAAAGATGTGATAATCCCAGTCTGTCGGCGCGATTGATGATTATGGTATTTGCCGACGGTATATCGAGCCCCGATCCTATAATCGTCGTGCATACGAGGACATCCATATCCTTGCGAACAAATTTCACCATCACATCCTCAATCTCGCCGGCCTTCATCTGGCCGTGAACCACACCGATTTTTGCCTCGGGAACAAGATTTTCCACAAAACGGGCGATACTGTGTATTGATTTCACCCTGTCATGGACAAAGAAAACCTGCCCTCCTCGAATAAGCTCATTCCCGATGGCTTCCCTGATAAGATCTTCATCGAATTCGGAGACATGCACCCTGACAGACCGCCTGTCGGGCGGCGGCGTATCGATAACCGAAAGATCCCGTATCCCCACAAGGGATAACTGGAGCGTTCTCGGTATCGGAGTTGCCGTCAGGGTAAGAACGTCCACCATCGTCCGGAGTTTTTTCAGTCTTTCCTTGTGTTTTACCCCGAAGCGCTGCTCCTCATCGATAATCACGAGGCCGAGATTTTTGAACCTGAGGTCCTTTTGCAAAATGCGGTGGGTTCCGATCACGATATCGACCAGCCCCTCGTTGATATTTTCAACAATCTTATTCTGCTGGCTTTTCGTCTTAAATCTGTTGAGGACCTCCACACGAACGGGATATTTTTCAAACCGCTTCAGAAAAGTCTGGTAATGCTGCTCTGCCAGGATCGTCGTCGGCACAAGGAGTGCCACCTGCTTTCCATCCATGGAAACCCTGAAAGAGGCCCTGAGGGCAATCTCCGTTTTTCCGAATCCCGCATCACCGCAGACCAGCCTGTCCATCGGTTTCGAATCGCTCAGATCCTGATTGACTTCAATAATCGACTGTTCCTGGTCGGGAGTTTCCTCGAACTCAAAAGATGAGGCGAATTCCTCATAATACCTATCGGCGGGAGAAAACCGGTGTCCTTCCATCACTTCTCTGGCGGCGTAGATGGAAACGAGCTCTTCCGCAATTTCTCTCACCGACTGTTTTATTCTTTTCTTTACCGATTCCCAGGACGTCCCCCCCAGTTTATCCATGACTGGCAGATGGCCTTCGGGTCCGATATACCGTTGAATCTGATCGAGTCTGTCCACCGGTATGTAGAGCCGATCCCCACCGAAGTATTCGATGAGGAGAAAATCGTTTTCAATTGTCCCGATCTTCATCCGTTTGAGCTTATGGTACATGCCGATGCCGTGATCGACATGAACGACAAAATCCCGTTCTTTTAATTCACCAAAGGACTTGAGAAAATATCCCTCCCGTACCTTTGTCCTTTTTCTCCTCTTTATCTTTTTCCCGAATATCTCCTCTTCGCTGACGATAATCAGATTCAGGTCGGGGTAGAAAAATCCTTCCGTGATTTTACCCTCTCTGAGAACGAATCGACCCCTGCCATCGGAACGGGACGACATATCGTCAAAAAAGGTGGGGCCGGCATCTGCGATTTCGAGGGCGTATTCCTCAAGGAGGTGTTTCATCTTCTTCATCTCACCCTCCCCGCAGAGGAAGGTAACGAGATCGTTCCTGCCGATCCATTCCCTGATTCTTTCGGCAAGGGGCTTCAGTATCCTGTCTTCTTTTCCCAAAAGGGCCATCTCCTGTTTCAGGCCGATATTCCGTTCTGTCCCGAACCGGATGGCTTCACTCCCCTTCAAGGGCAGGTATTCGACAAGGACTCTCTGCATGCCGTCATATTTCTCGCGAAGATCCTTACCCGAGAGATGAAAGGACTCCCGTTCCAGATAGAAGGTTTCCCTCTCATTCGCCCGCCTCGTAAAATGATCCAGGTCATTGCCGATCTTTTCGTCAGCCTCGGCCATGGCATTGAAATTATCCCACACCACGAGGCTTCCTTTTGAGACATAATCAAAGAGTGTATTCAGACCGTTAGTTTCTCCCGCTGAAAAATCGTTATAAAAAAGCGGCAGCCACTGCAAGTTTGTCAGGATTGACGAATCGGATTCAAGAAGGCCGAAGAGGCGATCCCGCTCCTTCTTCGAAAGATCAAGATCACCCGCCCTTTTCCGCAGGTTTTTCAATGCCCGCTCTTTCGACCCGGCAGACATGACGAGCTCTCCCGCCGGCGAAAGCACAAATCCCTTTACCTCTTTGAAGGATCTCTGGTTTGTGGCATCAAATTCTCTCACCGATTCAATCTCATCGCCGACAAATTCCATCCGGAGCGGCCTCGATGCGGTGGGAGGAAAAACATCCACAATATAGCCCCGTTCGCTGAACTCACCTATTTCTTCCACCAGTGAAACCCTTTCATAGCCGCCTTCTATCAGCTTTTCTATGAACCGGTCTCTCTCGAGGCAATCGCCGACGGTAATGTCGTCCGTATACTCCATGATCGCATTCATCGGCATGACCTTCTGCGTGAGCGCGCTCAGGGGGACCACAAAAACGGCGGGGATTCCCGACAATAATTGATAGAGAATTTTTACCCTTTGGGCCGAGATATCCCGCTGATGGGACAGGGTATCGTCGAGGGAGAGGATGTCACAGGAAGGGAAGAGCGAAACCTTTTCCTCTCCCAGGAAAAAGGAGAGATCGCGAACGGCATTTTTTGCCTCGTCTTCCGAGGGGCTCACGTAGATAAGGGGTCTCTCGATAGTATCAAAAAGGATTGCAGTTACGAGGGCGGGGGCAGACCCGTTCAGGCCGCAGATCAGCGTTTCCCTGTTCCCCTGAATAACATTGTTCACGAGAGAACTCAGGGCGGGATCCGAAAATTCTATCTTTTCATGTACTCGTTTTCTCACTGAACGACACTACACTTCAGGCCTTGATGTGGAGTTTGAACAACAGTATGAA
>CAYSHT010000117.1:0-2470 GCA_964430915.1 uncultured Syntrophaceae bacterium | reverse complement strand
ATCAGGAAGCCTCCAGCATTTTTTTAAGGGCGCGTTGAGCGGGAGTTCTCACATCTTCGGGAACTTCTATAATATGCTTCATTTCTTCAAGCGAACTGAGAATATCATCGAGAGAGATCTTCTTCATATCATGACAGACCATGGTATCCGATGCGGGAATGAAGGTTTTTCCGGGATTTTCCTTTTTCAGCTGATGCATGATACCCATCTCGGTTCCCACGATAATCTCCCCGGCATCGGTTTCCCGTGCGAATCTCAAAATCCCCCCGGTACTCCCCACAAAATCAGCAAGATCGAGAACTTCTAACCTGCACTCGGGATGGGCGGCAAAGAGGGCCTGGGGATGCTTATCCTTCACCCTTCTCACGGCTTCGGTGGACAGATTATCGTGGACATAGCAAAAGCCCTTCCAGGGAATTATTTCCTTCTCGGTAAACCGTGCCGTATAGCGCGCAAGGTTTCCATCGGGAACCATGATTACCTTCTCGGCATCGGTAAGGGAATTCACCACCTGAACGGCATTGGCGGAAGTACAGCATATATCGCTCAGTGCCTTCGTCTCGGCGGACGAATTGACGTAGGTCACGACCTTGGCACCGGGATTTTCCTTCTTTGCCGCATTCAGTTCGGCGGCGGTGATTTTATCCGCCAGGGGACACCCGGCGTCAAGAACGGGGAGGAGCACCTTCTTATCGGGCGAGAGTATGGCAGCGCTTTCCGCCATAAAAAGGACACCGGCAAAGACGATAATATCCGCATCGGTTCTGGCCGCCTCTATGCTGAGAGCAAGTGAATCTCCGAGGATATCGGCAATATCCTGAATTTCATCGCGTTGATAGTAATGGGCAAGGAGAATCGCGTTTTTTTCTTTCAGAAGCTCCTTGATTTTCTTCTGTTTCTCAGTAGCGCTCATTGTTACCTCAAAATCATCAAAACAAATATGCTTCCATCTGTTTGGAAGCGATTATGTTTATACTATCGTTTCCATTTATTCAAGTGTAAAATATTGACAATAAAACAGGTTTACGATAATAAACCTACTTCGAATTCAGGTGGAGTACCGAAACAATGATACGAGTAGAAGAGGCGTTAAACCATATTCTGAACTCCATATCACCCCTTGATCTGGAAAAGACAGATATACTGAATGCTCTCGGGCGGGTGATTGGAGAAGACATCTATGCGGGCAGGAATATTCCGCCGAAGGATAATTCCGCCATGGATGGGTATGCCCTGAAATCTGAGGACACAAAAGGTGCTTCAGCCGATGCCCCTGTCATGGTTGAAACAATCGAAGATATCCCTGCCGGCTATCTCTCTCAAAAAACTGTCGGCTCCGGTCAGGCGGCGCGAATTATGACGGGCGCTTACGTACCGGAGGGAGCCGATACGGTTGTGAAAGTCGAGGACACGGAACGAGACGGTAATCGCGTCAGAATATTTGTGGAATCTCCGAAGGGAGAAAACATAAGATATAGCGGCGAGGACGTAAAAGAGGGGGATCTTGTCCTATCGAAGGGAAAGATCGTAGGGCCGGCAGAGGTCGGCATGCTTGCCTCTCTCGGGCGTTCGTTTATCAAAGTGTATCAGAAACCGCTCGTTGCCATCATTGCTACAGGAGACGAAATTGCCGATATTGATGAGGACACCTCGGGAGAAAAGATAATCAGCTCCAATAGTTATTCCCTCCATGCCCAGGTCAGGGAATGCGGAGCCCTCCCCCTCCAGACGGGGATCGCGAAAGACAGGGAGGAAAGCCTGATGGCGGCCTTCAGGGCAGCCCTGAGGGCAGACGTAATTATATCATCGGGCGGCGTTTCCGTCGGGGATTACGACTTTGTCAAGGATGTGATGGAGCAGATGGGAACGAATATCGAATTCTGGCAGGTTGCCCAGCGTCCGGGGAAACCCCTCGCCTTCGGGACCATGGAAGGAAAGCTCGTGTTCGGACTTCCGGGAAATCCCGTGTCATCGATGATCACCTTCGAGGAGTATGTGAGACCGGCGCTTTTAAAGATGATGGGCCACGAAGAGATATTCCGAAGGACAATAAAGGCCATACTCACGGAAGACATAAAAAAGAAGGGTGGGTTGAAGCACTTCATACGGGCCCTGGTTAAGAAGGAAGGTGAAAGATTCACCGTTTCGACCACCGGAGAGCAGGGCTCGGGTATCCTGACATCGATGGTTCTTGCAAATGGGATCATCGTGCTTCCCGAAGACATGACGTTAGTCAAAAAGGGCGAAGAGGTGGCGGTCCAATTGATCGATGATTCCTTTGAGACGTCGTCGAAACCTGAATACCTGAAGTTTTAGCTCCACGGAAACAAGACAGCTCTTATACATTCAGATAGTTATCCCTTATGCGGAAGTGCCAAGGTCACTGGTGGGCCTCCCGGACTTCAAATCCGGTGTGGGGCGCTAGAACCGTCCCAGGTGGGTTCGATTCCCATGCACTTCCGCCATTTAT
>CAYSHT010000116.1:0-6409 GCA_964430915.1 uncultured Syntrophaceae bacterium | reverse complement strand
TGACTATTGCTCGGTGAAAAAACCAATGCCCAATAATGATATTTTAATAATACAAATCAACGGTATGAACCCCAGAGCAAGCTCTGAACTCAAAATGAGGCGCGCTTCGCTCGCATTTTAAACCCCGCAGCAAGCTGCGAGGAATTCTTTCGATTAAATGTTTAACAAAACATAATAAAGGCTTAAAGTTATTGAAGATTTGCCGATGCTTTGAGCCATTGATATACTTACAACTTATTTGAGCGGAGGGCATCGATATTTCTGATCCTGAAATATTCAAAATTGTCAGAGGCAGGATGGAGGAAGAAGCGTTTCCGTTTATCGAGCACATGATCAAGCTCAAAGATGAATGGGACAAACAACACAACGATAAATAAACAGTTTAGTCGTTTGGAGAAGATAAGGAGTTATACTATGAGAGCAGCTGATATTAAAAAATCTCTAATTGTCGGTGCCGGTGTCATGGGCAGCTCCATTGCCCTGACTTTTGCAAAAGCCGGTATTGAAGTAGCCCTTGTGGACTTGAACGAAAAATCTCTTGATCGTGCCGCAAAACTTATAAGGTCCAGTCTGAATACACTGGCCGATCATGGGAGCATCTCCAGTGATGAGATTCCGTCAATTCTTGACCGGATAGATTTCTCTACTGATCTCAAATCTTCTGCCCGCGGGGTTGATTTTGCTATGGAGGTGGTTGTTGAAGTCGAAGATGTAAAAAAGAGGGTCTTTTCAGAGTTGGCCGACTTGATTCCTGAAGATGCGATTATCGCAAGCAACACCTCAGGGTTAGATATCTTTAGCTTTGCAGAAATCAAGAACCCAGAAAGGTTGGTGATTACCCACTGGTTCGCTCCAGCATATATTATACCTTTGGTCGAGGTCGTCCCCGGGCCAAAAACATCTCCGGAAGTTGTTCATTTTACTGCAGAGTTAATGCAAAGGTTAGGCAAAAACCCGTTGGTAATGAAAGAATTTGTCCGTTCCTTTATCGTTAATCGAATCCAAAATTATATCGCCATGGCGTATTTTGAAATAATGGATAATGGATGGGCAACCGCTGAGGATATCGATCTGGCGGTGAAAACGAGTTTAGGCATCAGGCTGCCCATAGTCGGTGTCGTTCAGAATATGGATTTCACGGGCCTTGATTTAGTCTTAGACGTAATGAAGAGTTATGGGGCGAGCAATGCATTCATCGAGCAAAAGGTAAAGCAAGGCCATCTGGGTGCGAAAACATCCAAGGGTGTTTATGATTATGATGGTAGAAGTGAGGAGGAGATTCTCAATAAGCGAGATCTACTTTACCTCAAGATGCTGGATCATTTGGAAGACATAAAAGCCTATCTGCCGATTTAATAAGATGCCTTTCAGAAACGCCAGTGATAAAAAGCCACTTTTTCTATGACCTGATAAAATGACTATTACCATTTGAAGTAATAATTGAGTTGTGTAACGGCTAATCGAAGGAGGGGAGAAATGAAGGTATTTATAACGGGCGCAACAGGGTTTATAGGAAATGAGGTTTCCAGGAGGTTTGCTTCAACCGATCATGAAATGACATGTCTTGTGAGGGCTTCCAGCAATGTTGACGAACTTAAAAGACTGAATGCCAACCTCGCTATTGGCGATGTGCTCGACAGAGATTCTCTCGATCGTGGAATGGAAGGCTGCGACTGGGTTGTTAATCTGGCCAACGTTTATAGTTTCTGGGAACCTGACAGGTCAATCTACTACCGGGTCAATGTCGAAGGAACACGGAATGTCATGGAGGCTGCACTGGATGCCGGTGTGTCGAAGGTGGTTCATGTGAGTTCGATAGTTGTCTTCGGCAAACCCGATGAATGTCCGATTATTGAGACAAGTCCTCTGGGACCCAAGCGTTTCGGTGATTATCCTGAAAGTAAATATCAGGGAGATTGCATCGCCTGGGAATTATACGAAAAAAAGAATTTACCGCTCGTTGTGATATATCCCTGTGGTGTCACCGGTCCCAATGATGTCAAGTATAGCTCGAGTCTCATCGGATCGCTGATTAACCGTGAAATGCCGGCAACTGCATTCAATAACTCTGTTCTGACCTGGGTAGATGTACGAGATGTGGCAGAAGCGATAGTTCGTGCTGCAGAAAAGGATAATAATATCGGAGAAAAATATATTGTGGGAAAAGAGCAGGTGAAGATGGAAGAGTTTTATGGAATGGTCAGCGGTATCTCAGGTGTACCGCTTCCCAAAATGCGACTCCCCGACACAATGGCATTATTCAATGCAAGGCTTTTAACATGGTGGGCTAACATGATAAAGAAACCGCCCCTCTGGAATATGTCGCTCGATGGATGCAGAATGGCCAAGGAGGGAATCATTGCTGATGGAAGCAAGGCTGAACGGGAACTGGGTATTACCTACACCCCGATAAGAACTACATTTGAGGACGCCATACGAAGCTTTCAGAGATGAATTTTAATAGCTTAGCAGGAACATGGAGGACGCCACGTTCTCATTGAATTGAACAGCAAACAGATAAAAAACAAACATTTTCCCTTTTGCCGAGAATAACGCTGTAATAATTTGGATATTGCATAGCGCAGGCCACAGAACCGCCAGAGACAAAAACAGCCATTTATCTGACAACGTGTCGAAAATATTGCGGAGTATCAGGCATCCGGCGGAATGAGAGCTCTCTGATTTTCAAGGGCTCAGCTTTCTTTATTTGAATGTCAGAAGTTTTTTCATTAATCGTTGATCCTTTACTACCTCCTCAAAGGACGCATTGATAAAGGTCACATTATTCGATAGCGCACGGTACGTACACGTGAATTCATGGGAATTATTTATGTCGATCACATAGATTTCCGTTTCGGGTGACAGGCTCTTTTTAAGGATCGCCTTAATATGCACG
The DNA here is from genome assembly GCA_964430915.1 of uncultured Syntrophaceae bacterium. Classification (GTDB taxonomy): domain Bacteria; phylum Desulfobacterota; class Syntrophia; order Syntrophales; family UBA2210; genus JAFGBH01. The sequence goes on along the minus strand of CAYSHT010000116.1, from coordinate 3,513 downwards.
TCTGCCTCGGGCAGTGAATAGCCGATAAATACAACTCGCTTACTTTTTCGTATCTCTCGCGATGCCTCCGAAAAAAGGCTTGAAAGCACCGGATGCGAGAGATTCTTCAAGTGGGAAGGAGGGATGAGCAAAGTTTGAAATGCACTTTCACAATAAGGACAATGATTGTGGTGTGAATCCGGATTTGAGCTTCCGTTGTTTTCGTTATGATACGATTCCGATTCACAGTAGTTTATATCGACGCCCGTGTCCCACGGAGTCAGCAGGACCTGGTTGCAGCAGTTGCAATATCTCCAGTTCAAACCTCCATGGAGCTTAATCATTTTGACGGAAACCGGGTCTTCTCCTTCCCATGAAATGATGGGTTCCCGAGGATTTATCCACCAGTTCGATAACCCCAGTCTTTCATTGTAGTCGTAATTCATCAGCGGGATGCAGTAATCCATATATGCGTTGAAGGGGTACATGCATTCAAAGGTGCTTTCCAAAAGGGTGTCATAATTCAGGGTGATTATCGTTACGTTTCGATTGTTTTGATAAATCGTATTCCAGAAGAGTTGATGCACATCACTTTCACCCTTCATTTCGCTGTTTATTACAAAATGGATGATCCTGATAAGGGATTCCCGGATATTCCTGACATGAGCCGGTGAACATCCTTTGTTAAGAGACTCGTTCTGGTTAACAAAATAATCCAGAAATCCAAAGACCGATTCCAGGGTGGGGTAATATCCTGAATCCGGATCCCACAGGAAGTTATCACGCATGAAATTTTCAATGTTTTGAAATGCACGGGAATTTTTCAATACCTCATTGAGATCCGAGAGAATAATGGGCAGGATGGTTTTTTGAAGCGGCGCGCCGGCGGCGTATGATGTTCCCGCACCAAGAATAAAAACGACATCCCGCCGTTCGGGATATTTGTATACTTTTTCGGTAATATTCTCAGAAGATCCGGATGAGAGATTGATGCCGATCGAGTGAGCGTATAGCTCTGCCAGATACCTTCCATCTTTCGTTTTCCACATAAGCCAGCCATTCACCGCTTTCCTGTCGCCTGTCTTTGCGATGCAATGAACGGCTGAATAACTGGGGGAATAAACCGTGCCGTCGATTTGAATTCCCTGCGGTCGGAGTGTTCCCTCGAACGTGATTTTTTCGCCGCTCTCCGAATGGTAGTCAAAGAAGAGGGGGTCGCCGTCACGAAGAAGTTTTTTATCGAATAGTTCCTGAAGCGGTTTTGTTACAACTGTGCCAGCGGCTCTTTGCTTCATAATTCCATTACCATTCGCGCACAAATGAATGACGCATTAACCATGTGTGACATGTGACAACTCTTTCGATTTAATGATATCGGTATGCCCGGACCTTCTCCAGTTCATCGAGATCCCACTGCAGGTCCATCTCTTCGAACATGCCTTTAGCCTTTTCGAGGCAGTCTTCTGCAGTGATGCCGTTTAATTCTTTATATTTGCTGTTTGTCTCCAGCAAGCGTTTCCCTACTTCAAAATAGGTTCGGGAAAGCTCTATTTTTGCACCGAGGCGTTCCCCTTCTTTTATGGAGCTTTTCCACCATGTGAGGGCCTTTTTCTGTTTGTCAATAAGCCAGTAGTATATTCCCATGAGCCTGAAAGATTCGGTTCTCTCCAAAGCCACTTTTTCCTTGGTATATGATAATGCAACCCTCCCGCTCCGTAATGTGGCTTTACCAAATTCCTTAATATCATCTGGCTTGTCCATCAGGATTGCCTTCTCCAGCATGGTCAGATTGTATAAAAACATCCCCATTACATGATCGCAGTACCAGTTGATAAAAATCGTATCTTTACCAACCTGCCCTATCAGTTTCTCGGCTTCCTGGATTGTTTCCCGGGCTCCATCCAGATTACCTGATAAAACCTCAATTCTTGTTTTGGTCCCTAAACATTCTACTACCCTGCCATACCATTTTATTTTATAGGATTGGATGATCGCCTTATCCGCATAGTTTTGCGCATCATACATTTCCCTCTTTTTCATTGATAATTTTGCTTTTAATACATACACATCGGATTCGGCATGCTCAAAATTATATTCCTCATAGATACGGTGCAGCTTCTCTATAATTGTTTCGCAGCCCGTAAAATCCCCCACTTCGATTTTCCCATACCCCAAAAACAGCAGTTGGCCTGTCGCATACATAAAATCCCCGGCTCTTAACGCTTCATTAATTGAGCCCTCATCAATTTCCCCCTGCCAGTTGCCGGTGTAACAGTTATAAATCAGTTCTGTTTGTCTATTAAGGTAAAGTGCTATCTCCTTCTTCTTGCCGGCGATACTCTTCCGGGAATAATCCAGAAATTTCCGGCTTAACCGCAAAGAGGTTCCGCTGATGCAAAATATTATGCCTCCTCCTGTTAGTATGTTAAAATAAACTTGAGATTTTGAAATGTCATATTTGAAGGTCTGTTTAATCGTCTTGATATTTTCCACAAAGGATCTTTTGAAATCAACCATAACAAGCGCCGTTGCAATTTTAAAGGTTCTTTGCATAATCCGGTTTTCTGTTTCAGTCGGTATTTTCTTCCTTCGGATTGAAGGGAGATACAGATGTAATAGTATTGAAAATAGGTTTATGATTAATGTGGGAATAATGAAAATCAGCTTTCTGTTTATTGTTTTGCCTCGATGGATCGAGGCTCTGTCAAAGTAATCGACAGCCTCTATATAAAGTCCTTTGTTCAGAAAGGCATAGGCAATATTTTCCTCCATGCCCGCAAGCGTAGTGTTGTCGACATCATCCCCGTGCTTTTTGATATAAAGTTCTATAGCCCTTTGATAATAGTAAAGCGCCTCACTTGATGCGGAAGACTTGAGGGCTTCCTCGCCCGCCTTCAGCATGTATTCTTCCGCTTTATCCCAATTTTCAGCATTAATGTAATGGTAGGAGAGAATCCCGTAAAATTCATGCAATCGTTCTCTAAAGATTTTCTCAATGGAGTCTGCAACATTACGATGAAGCTCCTTGCGCTTCTGGAGCAAAATTGATTCGTAAGCAGCTTCCTGTGCCAGGGCGTGCTTGAAGAGATACTCCAGTTCTTCCATCCGTTTCCGTTCACGAATGAGCTGGATCTCTTTTAAATACTCCAATCGGTTGTCGATATCTTCAATGGTATGTGCCACCTCTGCAATAATCTTATAAAAGAAATTTCTTCCGATGACCGATGCAACTTTCACAAGATTCCGGGTCTCATCCTCAAGCCTGTCAATCCTCGCCATAAGTACATCATTGATAGTATGAGGGATGACTATGGTTTCAATCTTCTCCGTCACTTCAAAACCGCCATATCTTACGATAACGGCACCCTCATCGATAAATGACCGTACGACTTCTTCGATAAAAAATGGATTCCCTCCTGCACGCTGCACAATCTTGTTCTTGATTCCAGGGGGAAGACCCTTAATGTTCAACATATTGTCAATGAGGGTTTCACTCATCTCTTCGGTAAGGGGCTCAAGATTGATTTCCACATA
>CAYSHT010000115.1:0-6463 GCA_964430915.1 uncultured Syntrophaceae bacterium | reverse complement strand
GGAAGCGAGCGCATTCCCCGCTTTATGCGGCGGGGTTAGCGAGCGAATAAAAAAATATATCTTTCCTTAACAGTCGGAGACTCCCCGTAACTTGTTGCGGGGAGATCCAACAGGCTTTACATTATGGGCCGCTTGTACTATATAGGCCGGAGAAATACGGATGTAGTGAAGGGTCGGTGGAAGACGCTGTTTTCGGTGAAGCCGGCTCTTTTTGATTTTCCTTAAAAGGGGGTGAGATATGTCGGAGAAGTTTATAAGGATTCTGGCCACCGGTTTCGGGAGTGGTCTTGCCCCCCTGGCACCGGGAACTGCCGGTACCATCGTGGGGATACCGCTCTATCTTGTCTTTGCATCACTTTCCTGGCCCCTGCACCTCCTTTCCATCGTCGCCCTCTCCTTCCTCGCCATATTCGTCTCCCAGGAGGCGGAGAGGATTTTTGGGGAGAAGGATCCATCGAGGGTGGTGATCGACGAGATCGTCGGGTTTCAGTTCACCATGTTTCTCGTTACCCCCACGGTAGGGCATATACTCTTAGGGTTTCTACTTTTCAGGATTTTTGATATTGCGAAACCCTTTCCAATCCGTCTCAGCGAGACAAAACTGCCAGGCGGATACGGGGTTGTGGGTGACGATATAATCGCGGGAATCTATGGGGGTATTATCCTCCAGGTATTGATTGTTGTTACGGGAATGTAGGGTGGTGTGAACTATGAAGATCGGTATACTTGCCATAGGAGATGAACTCACCAGCGGTATGACGCAGGACACGAACTCCTCTTTCATTGCACGAGAGATTGCTGCCGAGGGATGGCAGATTTCGGGAATCCTGATCGCCGGCGATGACGGGAGGCTTATTGAAAAGGGCCTCAAGCATCTTATGGGAATCTCCGATGCCGTTATAGTCACGGGCGGGCTGGGCCCCACCTCGGATGATATGACGACTGAGTCGATTGCTGAGGCCTTCGGGCTTACGCTCTATACCGACGAGACAATTCTCGACCGGATGAAGGAGGGTTTCAAGGCATTCGGTCTTCCCTGGGCTGATACGAACGCAAAACAGGCACGATTTCCCGAGGGAGCGGTGATAATCGACAATCCCGTGGGGACGGCCTGCGGTTTTTCCCTCAAAAGGGGAGGTGTCGTAATCGCCGTGATTCCCGGTGTCCCCCGGGAGGTGCACCGAATGCTTCCCGAAGGTGTGGTGCCTCTTTTCAGGAAAGAATTCGGGGACACGGGGGAGACGAGAAAGAGGAGGACGATAAAGTCCTTCGGCCTCACCGAGGCGGAGGTTGCAAAGAGGCTCTCCGATCTCGATCTCGGTCCCGGTATCGAAATCGGTTTCTATCCCCGTTTTCCCGAGAATCATATCGTTCTTACCGCCCGGGGCGGGAGCGAAGATGAGATTGATGAAAGGATTGGGAGGATTGAGGGGGATATTATCAAGAGGCTGGGAAAATATGTCTTCGGCTATGACGGCGATACCCTGGAAGGGATTGTGGCATCGATCCTCACGGAAAGAAGTATGACCCTCGCCGTCGCAGAGTCCTGCACGGGAGGTCTCATCACCGACCGCATTACCAATGTGCCGGGAAGTTCCGCCTTTCTCGAAAGGGGTGTGGTCGTCTACAGCAACAGGGCGAAGACAGAACTCCTCGGCGTTCCTTCAGAGGTGATCGAAACAGACGGGGCCGTCAGTGAAGAAACAGCCCTTCTGATGGCGAAGGGGGTACGGAATCTGGCAAAAACGGATATCGGACTGGCCGTCACTGGGATTGCGGGACCAACAGGCGGAACTGAGGAAAAACCGGTGGGCACAGTCTTTATTGCCCTTGCAAACGAAGAGGGTTCTTTTTGCCGGGAGCTCCATTTCCGGTGGGACCGGAGGAGGAACAAGGAGATGACCGCCCAGATTGCCCTGGAACTTTTGAGGCGATCACTCGTGGGGATCGATGTTCATGGCTGATGAGAAAAAGATACGGGCCTTTCTGGCCATCGATCTCCCCGGCGAGGTGAGGGAGAAGATAGGTGATATCCAGGCGAGGTTGAAAGGTGCCCTCGAAGGGGTGCGGTGGACCCGTCCCGAAGGAATACACCTGACATTGAAGTTCTTCGGTGATATAGATAAAAACACGATCGGTTCTATCTCGGATATCGTTGAAAAAGGGACGAAGGGCTTTGGCCCCCTCTCGTTGACGATGGGAAGAATGGGAGCCTTTCCAAATCCCGGAAGGGCGCGCGTTTTATGGATAGGGGTCGAAGGTGAAATCGAAAGACTGGCCTTCCTCCAGCGATCGATGGAAGACGACTTCGAGGCCTTGGGTTTTGCAAAGGAAACAAGGTCATTCAAACCGCACCTTACCCTGGGAAGGGCGAGGTCGTCGCGGGGAATGATCACAGGGCTTCGGGAAGTAATGGAGTCAGTACGGTATGAGGACCCGAACCCTTTTCCCGCCGAGGGACTTACCCTCTTTAAAAGCGACCTTGTACCCGACGGAGCCGTCTACACAAAGATTGCGTATTTTTCATTTGGTGGGTAAAAATAACTTTTTAGAATAATTTATATGAAGGGGGATATTGTTATGGGATCAGAAATAGAAAGGGAAAAGGCGGTAGATCTGGCCATAAGTCAGATTGAAAAGCAATTCGGAAAGGGGTCCATTATGAGACTGGGAGATGATGAATTTATCTCCGATGTGCCCGCCATCCCCACGGGCTCAATCAGCCTCGATATTGCCCTCGGTGTGGGAGGTATACCCCGGGGAAGGGTTGTGGAAATATTTGGTCCCGAATCGGGAGGAAAGACGACCCTTGCCCTTCATGTAGTGGCGGAGGCTCAGAAGAAGGGCGGACTCGCCGCCTTTGTCGATGCCGAACATGCACTTGATGTGACCTATGCAAGAAAGATTGGCGTGAATACCGATGATCTTCTCATATCGCAGCCCGATACGGGTGAGCAGGCACTCGAAATTGCAGAGGTTCTCGTGAGGAGCGGTGCCATCGATGTCCTGGTGGTAGATTCCGTCGCGGCCCTGGTACCGCGCTCCGAGCTTGAAGGGGATATGGGAGATGCCCAGATGGGGCTCCAGGCACGACTTATGTCTCAGGCGCTTCGAAAGCTCACGGGGAGTATTGGGAGATCGAAGACGACGGTCATTTTCATCAATCAGCTGAGGATGAAGATAGGGACCTTCTTTGGTAACCCGGAAACCACGACGGGAGGAAACGCACTCAAGTTCTATTCCACCATGCGTATCGATATACGGAGAATAGCCGCCATAAAGCAGGGGCAGGATGTGATCGGAAACAGGACGAGGGTCAAGATAGTCAAGAATAAGGTTGCCCCCCCCTTCAAAGGGGCGGAATTCGACATCATCTTCGGTGAAGGTATATCGAAGGAGGGAGATGTCCTCGATCTTGCCGCCGATCATGAGATAATAGAGAAAAGCGGTGCCTGGTATTCCTACAAGGGTGAAAGGATAGGCCAGGGCCGGGAGAACACGAAGAAGTTCCTCGTGGAAAATCCCGATATCCTTAATCAGGTGGAAAATGAGGTGCGGGAGAAGTTCAACCTGAAAAAAGACGAAGTGGAAGAGGGGCAGTAATTCCGGACCGACCCGACGGGTGCACCATAGCTGTATAGCTTAACCATAACGGTATTCCCCCCTTACCTCAGAGCTTGCACAGGACTATTGCACCGGCGACGAATGTGTTAATGATACAAGAAGACCCCCTATATGAGAAGGCAAAGGCGAAGGCTCTCAGACTCCTTTCGTACAGGGGGAGGAGTAAAGAGGAGTTACGCTCGAAGCTCGGCGAAAAGGGTTTCGATGAGACAGTCATAAGAAAAGTTATTGACAGATTCAGCGAACTCAAATATCTGGACGATGAAATCTTTGCTCAGGACTGGGCGCGTCATCTGGCCCTTTACAGGCTCTGGGGTGACAGGAAAATAGCAATAAGCCTTCGCGAGAAGGGAATCGATGGGCAGACAATCGACGGGGCAATTCTCTTTGCCCGGGAAGAGATAGGGCAGAAAGAGGCCATAAAAAGACTGATTGAAAAGAGGATGAAGAAACGATCGTTTGAAACAATAGATTTTAAGGAAAAAAGGCGGCTGGCGCAGAACCTTCTCGGAAGGGGGTTTCCACCGCCTCTGATATTTGATGTATTAGGAAAGGTCGAGGAGGATTACATTGATAACGGGTAATGAGATCAGGGAAAAATTTCTACGATATTTTGAGGAGCGCGATCACGCTGTTGTATCGAGTTCGGCTCTTGTTCAGAAGGAGGATCCTTCGCTTCTCTTTACCAACGCGGGTATGGTTCAGTTCAAGAATCTTTTTCTCGGTCAGGAAGAGCGCGGATATAAGAGAGCAACCACATCGCAGAAGTGTGTCAGAGCGGGTGGCAAGCATAACGATCTGGAAAATGTCGGGGTAACCGCCCGTCACCACACCTTTTTTGAAATGCTCGGCAATTTTTCCTTCGGAGACTATTTCAAAGAGGGCGCCGCCGAATTCGGCTGGGAATTCCTGACGGAAGTAATGGGTCTTCCCAAGGAAAAGCTCCTCGTTACGATATACAAGGACGATGATGAGGCCTTTGAGGTATGGAACCAAAAAATCGGTGTGCCCGCCGAGAGGATTTTCCGGTTAGGTGAAAAGGACAACTTCTGGATGATGGGAGAGACCGGTCCATGTGGTCCCTGTTCGGAGATCATCTACGACCAAGGCGAGGGAGTTGGCTGTGGAAGACCTGAGTGCGATATCAATTGTGAATGCGACCGGCATCTCGAACTCTGGAATCTCGTCTTCATGCAGTACGAGCGTGATGCCGAGGGCAACCTGACGCCCCTGCCGAAAAAGAACATCGACACGGGGATGGGGCTTGAGAGGCTGGCGGCGGTGGTCCAGGGCGTGCAGAGTAATTATGAGAGCGACCTCTTCAAAGGCATCATTGACTTTATCGAGAAACTGACGGGTAAGAAATTCAAGGATAACGAAGAGGATGATGTCTCAATACAGGTTATTGCCGATCACTCAAGGGCCGTGACCTTTCTGATAGCCGACGGCGTCCTTCCCAGCAACGAGGGGAGGGGGTACGTCCTGAGGAGGATTTTGAGAAGGGCGGCCCGTCACGGAAAGCTCCTCGGTCTTGATAAACCCTTTTTGCATGAAATAATTTCCGTGGTGATCAGGGATATGAAGGATGCCTATCCCGAGCTCCTCGACAAGGAATCCTACGTGAGAAAGGTGGTTATCAACGAGGAGCAGCGCTTCATGGATACCCTCGATGCGGGCTTAAAGATATTGAACGATGAGATGGCGTCACTGAAGGAAAATGATGAAAAGGTGATTCCCGGGGATATTGTCTTCAAACTCTATGACACCTATGGCTTTCCCACCGATCTCACGGATGAGGCCGCCCGTTCCCGGGGACTTTCTCTCGACATGGAGGGGTTTGAGAAGGCGATGGATGCCCAGAGGGCCAAGGCGCGGGAATCCTGGAAGGGAAGCGGGGAGGAGGAAGTATCCGATATCTACCGCAGCCTTTCGCTGAAGGGGATCTCCACGGAGTTTGTTGGCTATGAGGGAAATACCGAGGCGACATCCAAAGTTATCGCCATTCTGAAAGATGGCGAAGAGGTGGATGCCCTTTCAGAAGGTGAGCGGGGTGAGATAATCGTAAAGGAGACCCCCTTCTACGGTGAGGTGGGGGGGCAGGTCGGCGATGTGGGCGTGATCGAGGGAGAATCAATCTCCTTTGATGTATGGGATACGGAAAAGCCCCTGGATGATCTCTTCAGTCATGTAGGCAAGGTCACAAAGGGTGCCCTGCGTCTCGGTGATACGGTGACTCTCAAGACGGAAGAGGGCATTCGGAGGGCAATCGAGGCGAATCATTCGGGTACCCATATCCTCCAGGCGGCCCTGAAGGAGGTTCTGGGAGATCATATAAAGCAGTCGGGTTCGCTCGTCAATGCGGAACGTCTCAGATTCGATTTTACCCATTTTGCGAGGATTGAAGATTCGGAACTTGAGAGGGTAGAGGCGATTGCCAATGAGTATATTCGAAGGAATATACCCGTGGGCACGACGGTGCTGCCCAGGGAAGAGGCGATGCAGACGGGTGCGACGGCCGTTTTTGACGAAAAATACGGCGACCAGGTAAGGGTCGTAAAGATGGGCGATTTCAGCATGGAACTCTGTGGCGGCACCCATGTGCTAAGAACCGGCGACATAGGGTTTATCAAGGTTGTCGGTGAATCGTCGGTGGCAGCAGGGGTGAGGAGAATAGAGGCGGTGACCGGCGGAGAGGCTCTGCGGTATGCGGAAAAAATAGAGAGTGAACTGAAAAAGGCGGCCCTTCTCGTCAATACAAATCCCCTGGAACTGTCGGAGAGGATGGAAAAACTCCTGAATCACCAGAAGGAGATGGAAAGGGAAATCAGCAGGCTGAAGG
>CAYSHT010000114.1:0-6480 GCA_964430915.1 uncultured Syntrophaceae bacterium | reverse complement strand
CACCAGGCGGATACGTCTACATTATTTAAATCTTGAGGCCGCATCGTGATAGGCGGTTTTGCCTTCAACCCAGGTTTTTTCCGCACCTGCCTTGACGTCTTCCCATGCCTCATCGCCGGCGGTCTTCAACTTCTGCAACTTCCTCTTGGCCTTGTCCTGTTTGTGCTCCAAGGCCTCGATGGCTTTGTAATAATCGATTTTCGCGTCCGCCTTTGCATTTTCCGCCTTGGCCTTGAGCAGAGTGATCTGCGCGTTCCATTCCTTCAACTGTACATCGAACTTTTCTTCGTACGCTTTTCTTTTGTCCGTCATAGCAAACTCCTCGACCACCTTCTCTCTGGTCATAAAGGGAATACCCTGATACGCAAACGCGAAGATTTCGATCACAATAAGGATGATGCCTATCGTTAAGGGTAACTTGCACCCGTTTTTCAGGGCGTCAAGTTCACCCCTTGGTTAGCTTTTCCCCTTTTTGCCACCGGTTTTAGGGCCTGTGCCCTTTCCCGGTGCACGGCCTTTCCCGCCACCTCGACCATCACGTGGCCCTCCGCTTTTACGTGGAGGCCCAGTCTCGTCTTTTTTTGGCATTTTATATCACCTCCTTTCTTGCTATCAACGTGTATGTTTTCATTTCGCTCCTTCTTTCTTTAGATGTGCAATCATTTGTTTGCAACGTTACTACCGGTAACCCATGCACTTTTATTCGCTGGAATCCTTATATAGTATTCTTCCCTCACCTATTTGACGATCAGATCATTCCTAATGCTAACTGAAATGTACCTTATCAAGACCCATTTCTTGTCTTGGTAATGGGGAGCACCTCATTCCTGTCTTGCATTTCAACAGCCCCTCCCATTTTAAAGAATATGTAATTCACATATTTTACGGTAATGATATCCGTATATTGACAGAGTTATTGCCACTGATATCAGTCTGGGCTCGTAGATCAGGGTCCAGACCATCAGTCGCCAGTAATGAAAACGCTCCTTCCCTAAGACCCCGAGGCGGAAAGATGACCGAAAGAGTGAAAGGAACCGCTGTGTATTTATAGGCTGTCTGATTTCAGGCGCCCTCAGTTCCTTCAGTAAAGTTCTGACCCGCCGATAGTAGTTTTCAGGGGAATAAATCTGTCTCATAATCGATTGATAGCCGTCCAAAAGCCTGTCCATGCCCATTCGGGGAATGATATTGGTTGTTCCATCAACATTATCTCCGGAAAAAGTATTAACCACCCGGCCTTCCCGTTGAAGCCGGTCAAAAAGACGTGTTCCCGGAGGGGCCTGGAGCAGTCCAACCATTGCGGTGACGATTCCGCTCTTCTGGATGAAATCGATCTGTCGCTGAAAAATTGAGGGCGTATCGCTGTCAAAGCCCACAATAAAACCACCCATTACCTGTAACCCGGAACGGTGGATAATCTTGACGCTTTCAAGGAGATCCCGGTTTTTATTCTGGGTTTTATGACATTCCGTCAGACTGACCTCATCGGGCGATTCGATGCCGATAAAAACAGCATCGAATCCGGCCTTTACCATCATGTCCAGGAGTTCCGGGTCATCGGCGAGATTGATGGAGGCTTCCGTGAAAAAGACACATCCCTTTTTATCTTTGCGCCATTCGATAAGGGCAGGAAGCAAATGTGTTTTAAGGTAGCCTTTATTTCCAATGAAGTTGTCGTCAACGAAAAATATACTGCTACGCCATCCGGAAACATAAATACGATCCAGTTCCGCGATAATTTGTTGTGGTGTTTTTGTACGCGGCCGGTGACCGAATAAAGCCGTCACATTGCAGAATTCGCAGTTGAAGGGGCATCCTCTGGAAAATTGAATGTTCATGGACGCATATCGGTTCGTTTTTACCAAGTCCCACGAGGGAGTCGGCGTGTCGCAAAGATCGCAGAAACCGGAAGCCCTGTAGACCTTTTTTGGTTGTCCTTCGTGCAAGTCTGACAGAAAAGCGGGAAGTGTCAATTCCGCTTCGTCGAGAACGAGATGGTCCACCTCCTTGAATTCATCGGGTTCAGAGGTAAAAAGCGGACCGCCGGCAACAACTCTTAAATTCGAAGCCTTGCAACGGGCGATGGTTTGCTTAGCTGATTTTCGCTGAACCGCCATGCCTCCGATAAAGGCCATATCCGCCCATGAAAGATCTTTATCCGTAAGGTAATCCACGTTCATGTCCACAAGACGCTTGGACCATTCTGCCGGTAAGAGGGACGCAACGGTGAGCAGACCAAGCGGTGGAAAGGCCGCCTTCTTCCCGATAAAACTTAAAGCGAAAGTGAACGACCAAAAGGTATTGGGAAATTTTGGGTAAATTAGAAGAATGTTCATATCAGCAGTCTCTTTTTTCTTTAATACATGGAAAATCTGCCTCTTCTTTAACAGACTTTACGGTTTCGATTCTGATGGGATCAAAATCGTAAAGGTTTAAAATTGCCAATGAAAGAAGTGTTCGTAAAGCCTTTCTCTGCTTCTCCGGATGAACGTTCACGATTGTTCCTAGTACCAAGAGAAGATCAGCAAGCCAATCAATGGATCAACCCGAGAATGCCAATTATAATGAGATAGACAGCAATGATATAATTCAACAGTTTCGGTACTACGAGAATCAAGATTCCCGCGATTAGAGAAACCACTGGTTGTAGCGATATATGGATTTGCATGGCAGTTGACCTCCTTTCTAGGTTCTGGACGAGCCGATATTTCCCCAATTCATAGGCTACGAGGGGTCTATGAATTTTTACCAGACCCTGTTCATATCCACTTCAAGCATATCAAGGCGTCTGGAAAGCCCCGATCTTTCCTCCAGGGTCAAGGGGCGGTCTTTTATCTGCTGCAAAAAATCCCTTCGGCTGGTATCTAATCTTAATTGAAGTTCTCTTCCCTGGACACGCGTCAATCTTCCGGCCACATCTTTGGAATTGAAACACACTGCATCAGAAATACCATCATCACCGGTACAACGATCAGTAACAGTTTCCTTTTCATAAAACACCTCCGTTTTGTTTTTCCAACTACAGATACAACAGCACCAATAACGGGGTGGCAACATTATAGTCTATGTCCCTGTTGGTTTCATCCCTGCTCCATCCGGAAAAGAATACTCGTCGTTTATTTTTTCACGTTCAAGTCATTCTTTACAGATGTGACCCCTTTGACGCTCCTTACGATTTCAACCGCCTTATCGACGGCCCTTTGAGAATCAACGAAGCCGCTCAGTTGAACAGCACCCTTGTAGGTTTCGACACTGATCTGAAATGACTTGAGAAAATCATCTTCTGCAATCAGAGATTTTACCTTGGTCGTTATGACCGAATCGTCAACGTATTCACCTGCACTTGACTGTGTGCGTGTCGATGCACAGGCTGCAAAGGTGGCGATCAGCATAAGAATCACTAAAAAATGGATAACAATGTTTCTCTTTTTCATGGCGGTTACTCCTCTCGGTAAGTTTGATTGTAAAATGGTTCATTACAAAACCTTTTCTGCCGAAGGTATCAAAAGATTCTGCAAACTCTTTCTGTACCTTTTGACCGTTTTTCCTCCCCTGCTCATTTGAACTTCGAGGTTGCATCGCGATAGGCGGTCTGGACTTCAGCTCTTCTTCTTTCCCACGACCAGCAACAAGATGCCGCCCACGAGGGAAATGCCACCTACGATCGGCGAAAGCGGAAGTGTTCTCGTCTTCTCAGCCGTCATCTGGATGGGACCGATATCGACGACCTTCTCCCTGGTTATAAAGGGAATACCCTGATACGCGAACGCGAAGATTCCAATCACGATAAGGACAATGCCTATCAAAGTGTATGTTTTCATTTAGCCCCTTCTTTCTTTAGATGTGCAATCATTCGATTGCAGCGTTGCTACCTGTAACCCACGCATGGTTATCCGCCAAAATCCTTATTCTGTTCCGTATAATTTTTTCAAAGGCAAGGAAGGGTCAGGATCAATGTATAACACCTTTCCGGACCCTTACCTGTGTGCGCCTATTTCACCATTATTTCAAAGAGAACCCTCATGTTTGCCTTTGCTGCTTTTGAGTAGAGATCTTTAGGCGCAGCTTCGTACATTGCCGGGTTTGTCTCTCCATAGCCGATTGTGGAAAGCCTGTCCCGTGTAATGACGCCTTCGTTAATCAGATATTCCTGGACAGCATTTGCCCTTCTTTCACTTAACTTCTGGTTGTACGCAGTAGTGCCCGATACAGAGGTATACCCTGCAATGCGGACTTTAGTTTCAGGGTTATCTTCCAGGATCTGGATATTTCTTTTCAGTAGCCTCTGCGCTTCCGGCTTAAGAGTCGATTTATCGAAATCAAAATGTATGTCCTCAAAGGCAAGGACAATTATCTTCGGCTCAGCCTCCGCCACAGCGTCAACGACCTTCTCCTCAGCCTTCGGCTCAGCCACAACAATAACGATCTTCTCCGCCGGTTCTGCAGCCACTTCTTTGTAACGAGAGCAATCTCCGGCGATTACTTTTTCTGCAAAAGCGGCCATGGCTACCGGGGTTGCCAGTTTATCGGCATTTATGTTATATCCGCCTTCAACGTTCTGCACAATTGCTTCCGACAGTTCTTTCCCATCGGGAGTATATCCTAACTGAATGGCATACACGCAGAGCCTGTCCTCGTACTCTGCGTTAACGTTGGTTATGGCCTCCATGACGGATTCGGACCTGATGTCATCAATGCCCGGAGTTTCAGCAAAATCGCTGACAATAATAATGGCTGAATTACCCTGAGCCCCTCTGAGATCATTGCCGGCCGCCGTAATAGCTTGTGCCATAGGAGTCCTGCCATTGACATTTTCGATAGAGTTTATTGCCGCAGTATAATCTTCTGTCACAAGGGGCGTCATGCCATAAATCAAAGCAGTTTCATCGGACCAGAAGGTCCTGAGCCCTGCATTCAGCTTGATTCCTGAAAACGTTGCTATCATGTTTTTTGTAGTATTCTTCGCATGTCTCAGGCGAGTGGTTTCATTGACCACCGGCGTACTGTGTACCTCACCCATGGAAGCAGATTTGTCGAAGAGGACAATGATATTGTCCGTTTTCTGAACCAGTTGCCCTGATGTAATCTGGTGGTTAAGATCAACCGGCACAAATGACACGCAACCGGTAAAGAATACACAAAACATGAGCACAAAAACTAATACATAGCCGATTCTTTTCATAATACAAATCCTCCTTTTTAATGGTTCATTACTTATTACATCGGCAACAATATATGACAAAGCGTCATTCCCGCGAAAGCTGGAATCCAGGATAAGACTGGATGCCACCACTATCAGGACTACACGGTATATTGTTTTCACTGTACAGCCTCCTTCTATTGTTACGGTCTGTTGACGCCTTTCCGTTCTTTTCATACCGACTCCGTCAAGTCAAGAGTCCGAATGGTTATAATCGTCTTCGTTGTTGAAAAACTTGCATCAGCACCACGACGATGGCGATGACCAGCAGGATATGAATGACTCCACCCATCGTGTAGCCAGTCATCAATCCCAGCAGCCACAGAATTAAGAGAATCACAAATATGGTCCACAGCATGTTCGACTCCTTTCGGAAGTTAGCACCGGGGTGCGTCCACTTATTTCAATAAAAGCAATTGATAAATCGGTCCGTCCATGTCTCACAAGGAAGGGTTATTCTATGTGAGACCCGCCGGCATGTCCTTTTTCAGATTCCAGAATTTTTCCTTTCAACTTACAGCTCTCCTTGTTCAAACTCCTGACGTCAAGGGTTTTCCTAATCAGCTTGGGCAAGGTTAGAATCGCCACAATAGCTCCACCGACCAGGGCAGAATACAGGATCAAGGCTGTAGAAGACATCTGAAGATTCCAGGTGATGAATTTCAGATCCAAAGGCATGATATTCTGCAAGCTGGTGATGATAATTGCCAGGAGAAGCAAAAAAATAACGATTAATGAAAGATACATAATTTGTCTCCTTCAGGTCCAGGTCCGACGCAGGACCACTGGAATGGCCACAAGGGCTATAAATCCGAGTATGAAATACCGATAATGATGGTATTTCATACGATAGGACGGATTTTATGCCTCTCATGTGGCTGTGTTTATTTCTTTTTTCCCCCATTATCAACTTTAGCTGATTCTTCTTCTCGAATCCCTTTTTCCATTTTAGCCAGAAGCTCGGCGGTGCTTTTTCTCAGATCCTTAGTCCCCCCGGTTCTTAGATAAGCCATAACCGCAATGATCAACGCCACAATCGCAATGATAAAGTTTAAAATGTACATAATGAATTCTCCTTTCTTTACTTAGATTTGTTTTTCCTCGACCCTCTTTTTTAAACCCCAAATGGGAAAAACTTTATTTTCAAAGATGACAAGGCTCAGAAACATTATAACGGTCGTCCGTTCCGGAGTCATGGGTATCTCCATGATTGAAGGTGCCCCTCGTCAGCTCTTCTTCTTTCCCACGACCAGCAACAAGATGCCGCCCACGAGGGAAAT
>CAYSHT010000113.1:0-6561 GCA_964430915.1 uncultured Syntrophaceae bacterium | reverse complement strand
TTCAAGTTTCAAGTTTGAAAGTTTAAAGTTTAAAAATAACAGCCTCACCAACAGCAGTTGCCTGATTCGTCAGGCACAGCAACGGTATTCAGCCGATACATTGGCAAGCTACGCTGAACCTTGAATAACCGCTTGTTAAAAAAGGGGATCGCCGAGTATGACTAAAAAATCCAATCTTCTTGTCAGTGTTGTTATTGGAAGCGATTCTGATCTTCCCATAATGAAAGAGTCGGTCTCCATTCTGGAGAAACTGGATATTCCACACGAAGTTTTCCTCACTTCCGCCCATCGCTCACCGGAGAGAACTCTCTCCTTTGCAAAGAAAGCGGCAGGAAGAGGGATAAAGATCATTATCGTGGGAGCCGGGGCCGCTGCTCATCTCGCAGGTGTCATCGCGTCGAACACATCTCTTCCCGTGATCGGAGTTCCTATTGATTCCTCCCCACTGAACGGTCTCGACGCGCTTTTTTCAACCCTTCAGATGCCCGGAGGTATTCCCGTAGCCACAATGGCAATAGGAAAATCGGGGGCGAAAAACGCCGCGCTTCTGGCCGCCAGGATACTCGCACTGGAAGATAATGACCTCCGGAAGAAACTGGATGTGCACGTCAAAGCTATGGCAGAAGCCATCGAAGAAAAACAAAAAGACCTCTAATGCCGGAAATTTTAAAAATAGACCCCCTTTATCCCGAGCCATCTCTGATAGAAAAGGCAACGGAGATCATGAAGAGAGGTGGAGTTATTGCCTACCCCACAGAGACATTCTACGGGCTCGGAGTAGATGCGACAAATGAAAGGGCCATTGAAAAAATCTACACCATCAAGGGGAGAGAGGATAAAAAGCCGATCTCAATCATTATCGGTTCAGCACACGACGTTGATATATTTGCCGTAAATATCAGCGAGAGCGGAAGAAAACTGATGAGAAGGTTCTGGCCGGGGGGAATGACCCTCGTATTCGAGGCATCCCCTGCGATCCCGGAAATACTTACGGCGGAAACTGGAACAATCGGCATCAGATACTCCAGTCACGCCATTGCCGCAGAGCTTGCTCGCAATCTCGCGGGAGCACTTACGGCAACCAGCGCAAACATATCGGGGGAAAAAGCATGTACATCGGCCGACGACGTCATCGAAACTCTGGGTGACAGGATAGATGCTCTCGTCGATGGTGGCATTGCACCGGGGGGATCGGGGTCCACCATCATCGATGCATCGATGGAACCACCCGTTATCCTGAGAGAGGGCATTATAGCTTCATCTTTGATAGATGAAATTATCGGGTGCAGTTCCTGAAACAAAATAAAGGGGGGACCTCGTATGAAAGAAGTTGAAAAATATGCCCACAAGATAATGAAAAAACTTCGGCTCAGGCTGCCCGATATACCGAGCGCCTTTGGAAAAGTCGCCATGGAATTGGGCAATCAGGGGGCAATGCTGGGAGACATCAGAAAGGTACATGTCACTTCTCATCATATCACCCGTGATCTCATCGTATTTTTCGACAGCGAAAAACAGATTGTGGACTCTGTTTCCGCGCTGGAAAAACTCAAGGGCTACAGGGTACTTTCAGTCGATGATGTGGTCATGGAGATACATGAGGGGGGAAAGATTGCCATGACCCCCCGGGTAAAGATTGAAACATTGAGTGATCTGAGAATGATTTACACCCCCGGTGTCGCGCAGGCATGCAATTATATACTGGAAAATCCCGAAGAGGCCCGCAAATATACGTCGATCGGGAATTCCGTCTGCATAGCGACCAACGGCTCCGCTGTCCTCGGCCTTGGGAATATCGGGGTCCTAGCTGGAATGCCCGTCATGGAAGGCAAGTCGGTCATACTCAATAAAATGGCCGGCGTAAGCTGTATACCGATCCTGATAGACAGCGATGATGCCGATCGAATCGTCGACACCCTCGAGGCTATATCGAAGACTTTCGGAGTCATCATGATCGAAGACATCGGGGCACCGCTCTGTTTTGAAGTCGAGGAAAAATTACAGGAGAGGGTTTCCATGCCTGTCTTTCACGACGATCAGCATGGCACGGCAACGGTAATCCTGGCGGCACTCATAAAAACGCTGAAACTGACAGAAAAGAAGAAGCAAAAGGTGAGAATAGTAATAAACGGAGCCGGTGCCGCGGGCATCGCAACCTGCAGAATGCTTCTCGAATACGGCTTTCAGAACATCGTCATCTGTGACAGAAAGGGGGCGCTCTACAGGGGAAGAAAAGAAAATATGAACCCCTACAAGAAGGCCATCGCCAGCGTCACGAACGAGGAATGCGAAAGGGGAGCACTCAAAGAGGTAATAGAAAAAAAAGATATATTTATAGGTGTCTCTTCACCCAAGCTTGTCTCGAAAGATATGGTACGAAGCATGAACAAAGCCCCTATTGTCTTTGCTCTCGCCAACCCGGTACCCGAGATATTCATCAAGGACGCCACCGATGCAGGGGCTGCCATGGCACTCGACGGAAGAACGATTAACAACTGTCTCGTATTCCCCGGCCTTATTCGCGGAACCCTTGACGCCTGTGCATCACGGATCACCTATCTCATGAAATTCCGTGCCGCAGAGATGCTTGCGTCCCTGGCGGGCAAGCATGAAATCGTTCCAAATTTTATGCTCCAGGCTATTCACCAGAGGATTGCCGAAGAGGTCAGAGGTGCCGCCCTCGAGAAATGTTGACCGATGGTACATTCCGCCATCGAATTACCTGATCATGCCTGACAGATACCCGAAAAACCTGCCAGGTTCTTTTCCTCGCCGAGGGCGATCAGTTTATCCATTTTTTCTATTGTATAGGAAGCAGCCGGATTGAATATCATTTTCCCCGACTCCTTTTTTACTGCGACCACGATAAGCCCATATTTCTGGCGCAACCCCGACTCTTCAAGTGTCTTTCCAACAGGCTCCGCGCTGTCGCATACGGTCAGTTCCTCCATCCGAAGTTCCAGGCTCTGCCGCTGCGTCGTCAATTCTATAAAATCGAGCATGTCAGGCTTGAGAATTGCCATGGCCATTTTCATAGCGCCCTCTTTGTAAGGGGACATAACCCTGTCCGCCCCCACCTTTTTGAGTCTGCTCTCCGAGGCATCATCCTCGGACCTTGAGAGAACGAAGATATCAGGATTTTTCTCTTTTGCAGCAAGGATCACATAGAGGTTGTGTGCATCCGTAGGAAGGGCACAGACTATCCCCTTTGCCCGTTCGACACCGGCATCGATAAGGATTTTGTCCTCTGTGGCGCTTCCCTTTACATAGAAAAACTCTTCCTCGGCAATCTCCTGAATGACAGCGGGATCATTCTCTATCACGACAAAGTTGATACCTTCGCGGGACAGTTCTCTGCATATAAGGTGGCCCATCTTCCCAAATCCGCAAATGATGTAGTGTCCGTTCATCTTTTTTATCTGTCTTTCCAATTTACCCCCCCCAAAGATCTGGTTAAGCCGCCCCTCAAGAAAATATTCCATTGACAGCGCAAAGGTATAGGCCATTGCACCGACACCAAAGATTATGAGAAAAACGGCAAAGAGTCTCCCCTCGATGCTTTTGGGGAAGAAATCTCCATAACCCACTGTACCCAGAGTTACGATCGTGGCATAGAACGATTCAAGAATCGACCACCCCTCAAGGAGATGGTAGCCGACGGTCCCCACCAAAACGATGAGAAAGAGGATAACAAAGGCATATCTGATTTTACGTTTCTGGATCAAGCAACCCCCCCTGAAAAGTCACAGGATACCTTCTTTTACCATTTCTCTTCTTCCACGCCTGCAAGTTCAACGGTAAATTCGCTGGCACCTTCGGCAGGATTGGTAAATACCAGCATAAATGGTATCTTTCCCCCGTACGGTATATCCTTGTTGGGAAAACCGCTCCCGTAAGGATTCGAAAGCTCCTGCCTGATTTCAATCTCTGTCAGGTTTAACAGCTCCTCATCGCTGATGATAGTGCCACAGTATGACTCTGCTTCCATGATAGAACCACCCGATCCATCGAGCACCTTTCCCCTGACCCTGATCTTGGAAACGGAGTACTCGTTGTTATTGACGGCAATCCCTTCAACCACGAGGAGATTGCCGATCACCCAGTTTTCTATATATTTTTCTTCTATATCAGTAATCTCTACGGCCGATTTTTCTACATCAATACCCTGGCTTTCCTCGTCAGTTCCTACAATCCTCTCGAAGACGGGAAGTGTCGTAATCCTGTCGATAACTCTCACTCTAAAATCAGGAAAGAGCCACATATAAACACCCCCCACAACAAGAATCACAACGATGAGATAGGCAACGAGCTCAGGAGGCGACCAGAGCACCTTTTTCTTCTTGAGTGTTATCTTCTCCGGGTGATCTTCTCTCTCTTCGGGAGCGTAAATATCTTCGATTTTTTCACTTATTTCCCCTTCGTCACCCCTTTGAATTTCATCGATGATCACGCTCAAATCATCTAAAACCTGCTCATCCTCTTCTTCGCCCGGCTCAACCAGATCCATAGGGGGGGGAGTACTATCTGTCGAGGGGTTCTCCTGAAAAAAGACATTCTCGCAGCGGGTACACCGTACCCAGAACCCCTCACCTTCGATTGCGCTCTCATCGAAGTTGTACTTTGTCTCGCACCTTTCGCATTGTATGATCAAATTACTACTCCTCTATTACGTACACCGAGGGAAGACACCGGAAATGCTCATCAAAATCGAGGCCATATCCAACAACGAATCCTTCATCCAGATCAAAACCCACATAATCGGCATCGATCTCGACAACCCTTCTCTCTTTTTTATCTATCAATGTACATATTTTCAAGGAAGCGGGGTTTCTTTTTTCCAGCATATCCTTCAGGTAAACAAGGGTCGTCCCCGTATCCACAATATCCTCAAGGATGATGACATCCCGTCCCTCAACGGAAACCTCGATATCCTTTGTCACTGTAACAGTACCTGAACTTTCCGATTGTGAACCGTAGCTTCTCAGCCTGACAAAGTCTACCACATAGGATATCCCAAGATATCGTGTGAGGTCAGCCAGAAAAATAAAGGCACCCTTTAAGACACAGACGATGACAACGTCTCTTCCCTTATAGTCAAGTGAGAGGGTATCGGCAAGTTCCCTCACCCGCCTGTCAATACTTTCCTCTGAGTAAAGTAACCTTTTTTTAATATCTTTCACCACTCTATACTCCGATTCTGTGAACACTAACTGAAACATCAAAAAGTGTCAACATTTCTCACAATAACAGGATATGAACTCGTCGATATTCCTCTCAATAGTATCCTCAGCCTCTTTTAATTCCTCACAGCAGGTGAAGCGGGAGCTGAGAGATAAAAATATCTTGTCATATCTCGATTGTTCGGCACCGAGCGAATCGTAATCTATATGACTTATCATGTACTGAGACCCGTCAAAATAGTACTTTCCGAAACGGTTCGACTCGGGCGATCTGAAGGGCCATGACACCTTGAGGGAAAAAAACCCGAGGGCGATTTCCTTCAGCTTCCCCTCACGGAGCCTGTCGGGATCGGGTACCTCACAGATACCTTCACTAATGAAGCGAAAATATTCCTTAACGATGTCGATATCGGTAACGCAGAGTCCATAGAGATACCAATCATCAATTATATTGATAAGGGAGCGTTGTTCCTCACGGGAGAGGTGGTGGTAGCTGGGACAAAAGTGCCCATCGCAGAGCTCCCTCCCGTAGAAGGATACATCTCTCAGATCGACGCCATTATTTGCGAGAGGGTGGAGAAGACACCCCACCCTCTTCTCGTCGTTATCGAGAAATCCGAGGTATTCACAGCAATAGATTACCTCGTAGAGTTTATCCTGCGACTCCGTTTTTGTGATCATATCGGAAAAGGCCGCCAGATCGCCCTTCCCTTTTACAGTGTTGCGGAAAAGTTCAGTCCTTCTTCTCAAACGCAGAAGAAGCGATTCCCTCCTGCTGTCCGCATAGTTGTACAATCCGCAGCAGGCCCCGCAGGATTTGCACGAATCGGGCTGGCAGAGATGGATAAATTCTTTTCCCTTCATTCCCTATCAACTCCCCATGGAATTGAAGCTCCCCGCAACAAGTTGCGGGGAATCTCCGATTGTTAAGGAAAAGGTTTATTTTGTATTCGCTCGCTAACCCCGCCGCAAGCAGCGGGGAATGCGCTCGCTGCTCAATTCAGGCTGCCATCTATAGTGAAGGAAGGGGTAAAAGGCAAGAAATATCATCAAAATTTCCTTTCCAGTGATGATTTGGTCTATAGAGTATTAATCCCGAGATGAGAAGATTTAACTTGACATTTTACGGTAAAGGCAGGAAAAGGAGGGCTTCAAAAACTTGAAAAAGGCGTAAAAAATGTTATTAATTGAAGACTTAAAGGTTAAACTGGGAAAGAGAGAAATCCTCAAACATATTGATCTTGAAATTCGCCCGGGAGAGACCCATATCCTCTTCGGCCCTAACGGCTCGGGGAAAACGTCCCTTCTGATGACCATCATGGGGTATCCTCAATATAAGGTGGTTTCAGGCAAGATAACCTTCAAAGGCGAGGACATCACC
>CAYSHT010000112.1:0-6610 GCA_964430915.1 uncultured Syntrophaceae bacterium | reverse complement strand
TTAATAATTTCATAGAATATGTTTCAAGCCAGCCAATAGCACTTATTGTTTTTTCAGTGGTAGCTCTTATAATCGTCTACTTTATAATAAAAAAGCTGTTAAAACTGGCGCTGCTGTTTGGACTTATCCTGATCGCGCTATTTGGATACTATTATTATAAAGCACCGGGGGAATTTCCCGGCAATGTGAAGAGCACGATACACGAGGTGAGAGAGCAGACGGGTGTCATGGTGAAGAAGAGCAAGACGATCTATCAGAAGGGGAAGGAAATGGCCGAAGAGGTATTAGATATGGCAGAAGAAAGGACGGAAGAGGTCCCGTCAGAGTAGGTCTATTTCCATTGCCCGCGCAGGACAGGCCGTAACGCAGAATTCACATCCATTGCACTTTTCAGGGTCGAAAAGAATCTTCATTGTCGCGTAGTCGAAATATAAGGCGTTGGTAGAACAAAAGGCGAGGCATGCACCGCAGTGTACGCATCTTTCAGCGTTTTGAGTAACGCTTTTTGAGAGGGGTTCAACCTTCAGTCCCGATTCCTTCAGATAATTAATTCCCCTGTCGAAATTTTTCTTTGTTCCCGTCAGTTCAAGAACAAGCAGTCCTTCTCTTCTCTGTGATACTCGTGCCCTCAGTATATTGAATGTAAGATCATAAACCTGGACAAGACGACAGACGATCGGCTGATCGACGACCTCGGGAGTGTATCGAATTACAATTTTCTTAGAGTAGGTTTTATCCATGGAAATTCTATAACCCTTTAAAATCATCGTATACTAATGTAACATCTATATCATGTCAAGGAGTTAGTTCTACAGGGTATCAACAGGTGTATTCGTTAAATAGACGTTGACTCAATTAAATGAAATGAGTACCATTCATTTAATGAAATGTATTCACCTCGACACGTTATTCTCTGCCAATGTTTAACTATCAACAGAAAAGGGAGGTTTCCCCATGTACAGCGATCTTGAAGGGAAGACAGCGCTGATTACCGGGTCAGGAAAGAGGACCGGTATCGGTTATGCTATGGCGGAAAAGCTTGCCTCCTGCGGTACCAATGTCGTCATTGCAGATCTCGGAAAAAAAGAGAGCAATGGTGGAGGAGTAAGCACGGGCACATGGGAAGAGATGGAGAATATTGCGCGGGATCTGAAGAAACGATTTGGAATTGCAACACTTTCCGTTAATCTTGATGTCACCGATAAGGGATCGGTAGAAGCAATGATCGATAAGGTGAGAGATACCTTAGGCGCTGTTCATATTCTCTGCAATAATGCCGGGGCATCCTTCGGGGTTCCGAATGCTGTTAATTCATACGATGAAGCTGCCTGGATGAAAACGATAGATGTCAACCTTCACGGTGTATTCAGGGTTTCACGGGCGGTCATTCCCATGATGTTTGGAACGGGAGGAAGCATTATAAATACGGCCTCGAGGGCGGGCAAGAAGCCCCCACTTTTCAATGGTGCCTATGCGGTGGCAAAGGCGGGTGTGATTATGCTTTCAAAGGTGATGGCAGCCGAACTTGCGGGGGCGGGAATTCGCGTCAATGCAATTTGTCCCGGTCAGATAATGACGGATCTCGAAAAATGGCGCTTCGGACTCGAAGCAGAGGTATACGGAACAAGCGTTGAAGAGAGGGAAAAAGAGATGTGCGCTACCATACCATTGGGCCGCATTGGCGAACCGGCGGAGGTGGCAAATCTGGTGGCATGGCTCGCATCAAGCGAATCTTCATATGTTACGGGACAGGCCATCAATGTTACGGGTGGTCAATTGATGGAATTGTAGGAGTGGAGGAGTAACGATGAATGCAATAACTGGTGGTCAGCTGGCGGCAGAGTCCTTAATAGAAAAAGGAGTCGAATATGTTTTCACCATAAGCGGTGGCCATATCACGCCGATCTATCAATATCTTGAGGGAACTTCCGTGACCTTATTCGATACCCGCCATGAGCAGGCGGCCGTGTTTATGGCGGAGGCGTGGGGTAGAATGACAAGAAAACCGGGGATTGCCATGGTGACCGCAGGTCCCGGTTTTACGAACGCACTTTCCGGCATCGCAAATGCCCGCCTTGCAAATTCCCCCCTTGTGCTTATTGCCGGGTGCATTGGGCTCGAAACCAGAGAGAAACTCGATCTTCAGGATATGAGTCAGATGCCCGTCATAAGCCCCATGGTAAAGAAGGCCTTCGTCTGCTACAACCCTGAGCGGATTCCGGAATTTGTGGACCTTGCCTATCGCACTGCGATAAGCGGAAGGCCCGGTCCTGTCTATCTTGAATTGCCCGTAGACGTATTGAACGGAATTGCGAATGAGGACAAAATCAAGAAGATTCATACCGACGTTAATTCACGCCCCGTAGATCTCGATAAGGCAGGGAAAATCATCGAGATGATTCAGGAGGCGAAATCCCCAATCGTAATTGCGGGGAGCGGTGCGTGGTACGCAGATGCTTCATCCGAGCTAGTTCGATTTATCGAAAACACCGGCATTCCAGCTTTTACGTCTTCGCTGGGGCGGGGAACGATTTCCGATACCCACCCCCTGTGCTTCGAATCGTCACTGGCAATAAGGCCGGGAGCGGCACTTGCGGCAAACATGACGGCCGATCTCATCATCTTCCTCGGGGCAAGGATGGGCCTTTTCTATATATTCGGTGACATTTTCAGTAAGGATGCCACGATAATCCAGGTTGATATAGAACAGGAAGAAATCGGAAGGAATCGTTCGGTTGATCTGGCGGTGATGAGTGATATCAAACCCCTTCTAAAGGAATGTAACAGAATAATAGAGGAAAAGAACATCGGTGAGCGACTGAAGGCGAAATTCGAAACCTGGGTCTCGACACTTAAGGAGGCGGAAAAGGATGGGAAGTCCGAGGCCGAGGGCAATTGGACCAGTGATAATATTCCCATCCATCCGATGCGCCTTGCCAGTGAAGTGAATAAATTCATGGCGAGGGACGATGACATCGTCGTGGCCGATGGCGGAGATACACAGATCTGGATGGGAATGACCAGAACAATATGCCAGCCGGGACACTATATGGACTCGGGTCTTTTCGGTTGTCTCGCCGTCGGCATTCCCTATGCCAATACAGCGAAGCTGCTCTATCCAGACAAGAGGGTCTGCCTTATTATCGGTGACGGGTCCGTAGGTTTCAATTTTATGGAGTTTGAGATTGCCATACGGAGAAAATTACCCATTGTCGTGGTGATAAGCAACGATCTCGGATGGGGAATGATACGGCACAGTCAGGAATTGAGGCTCGGCCATGCCATAAAGGAAGGCACCCATATCGGCAAGGTGGATTATCATAAAATGGTGGAAGCGCTGGGAGGCAAGGGGATGTATGTTGAAAAACCGGAGGATATTCGTCCGGCCCTGGAGGAGGCATTTGCCTCGGGGAAGACAACCTGCATCAATGTAATGACTGATCCCACAACGGTGAGTCCCGGAAGTGTGGCACTCGCGAACCTCGGAGCATACAAGGCGTAGCGAAGGGGTAGTACTCTTTCCACAAGGGGAAAACAGGAGGTGGGAGCAAAAGGCTTTACGGGGGGGGATGATGTTATGGAAAATAAAGTCAATGCCGACGGGTACCTGATATCCAAGAGATATTCGTACTATGTGTTTTTTCTGCTTTTTCTTCTCTATATGTTTAATTATATAGATCGAATGGTTGTTGTTTCGATATTTCCCTTTCTTCATAATGAATGGGGAATATCGGATACGAAGTGCGGCCTCCTTGTGTCTGCTGCCTACTGGGCCATTCTCATCTTTTCCCTCCCATTTTCCGTTCTTATCGACCGGTGGAGCAGGAGGAAGGCAATCGGAATCATGGCGATCCTCTGGAGTGTCGCGACAGCACTGTGCGGTGCCACGAGAAGCTTTGCTCAGCTCTTTACTGCCAGGGCGGTGATAGGGATCGGCGAGGCCGGTTTTGCCCCCGGCGGAACGGCAATGATATCGGCAATTTTTCCAGAGGAAAAAAGGGCGCAGATAATGGGGTTCTGGAATGCCTCCATTCCCCTCGGCAGTGCCCTCGGAATTGCCCTCGGCGCCATAATAGCCGAGCATTTCGGATGGCGATATGCCTTCTGGGCCGTCGCAATACCCGGCCTTATTGCCGGTTTGGTATTCTTCCGTATAAGGGATTATAAGACCGTTGATCTTTCAAAGGCCGTAAAGGGAGACGAGAGCGAAGATCGTAAGAAGATGAAGATGGGTGATATCGTAAGAGAATTTACGGGTACACCATCCCTCATCTTTACCTATATTGCATTTGCGGGAAACCTTTTTGTGACGACATCGCTTATGAGCTGGCTCCCCACCTACTTCCATCGTTCCGGGGATATCTCCATGAGCAGGGCGGGAATGATGACCGGAGCGGTGATGGCACTGGCAATCGTGGGTGCGCCCCTGGGAGGATATCTTGCCGATAGATGGCAGAGGAAAAGGGGGAATGCCCGCCTGCTCTTCAGCTCCATTTCTTCAACACTTACGGCAGTGATATTCTTTATTGCCTTTGCTTTTTTCAGCGGCAAACTACAGTATATGCTCTTTTTATGTGGCGGGATAAGTGCCGTCGCATTCGTCCCTGCCGCGGCTGCCGTTACGCAGGATGTAGTCCATCCGGGATTACGTGCCATATCATACAGCCTCTGCGTCGTTGTCCAGCATATACTGGGAAGCGCGACAGGGCCCGTCTTTGTGGGTGCCATTTCGGACAGATATGATATCGGTACAGCCCTTACGATTGTGCCGCTCTTTTCTCTGATCGCAGGCCTGTTCTTCTTTGCCGGCTCTTTATTCTATATGCGTGATCTGAAAAAGGTGGAAAGAGTTGAAATCACCATTGAGGACTAGCCGGTGAAACCGGAAAGATTTGAACGAAACCATTGTCGATAGAAAATAATTGCCCAGGAAAGAGACTGCTCGCGTTATGGAAATACAGAAGAGGCCAGATATAAACAGGGAAGAAGGGGATGTGGTGAAAGGGGATTCCCGTTCTTTCCTCTACAAATTCGGATTCTTTGCCTTTGCTTTCGTCATTCTCGGAGTTATCGCCATCCTTCCGAGCCCTGATCCGCTCGTTAAGGGGGGAGAGATGATACCACTTGCCTGGAATGCAAAGGCCACCCTTGCACTCCTTGCAGCGGCGATCGTTTTATGGATTACGGAGGTGATACCCTTCAGCATTACCGCGCTTATAGTTATGCTTCTCATTCCGGTTTTTGGTATTGATACTTTCAAACATGTGATCAAGCTGGGATTCGGCAATCAGATTATAGCCTTTTTCATCGGAGTTCTGATACTGTCCTCGGCATTTACACGTTCCGGAATGGGAAACCGTCTGAGTGGTCTGATACTGTCAGTGATGGGGACGAAAACCAGAATGGTTATCCTGGGATTCATTATTGTCGGCGCCCTTTTGTCCATGTGGATTACCGATATGGCAGTGGCGGCGATACTTATGCCCCTTGGTGTCGCTATCCTGAAACAATCGGGGATAAAGCCCCTGGAGAGCAACTTCGGTAAGGGCCTGATGATTTCCTGTGCCTGGGGTCCCCTCTTTGGCGGTATCGCAACCCCTTCCGGTTGCGGTCCCAATCCACTCACGATCGGGTTTCTCAAGGGACTGGCACATATTGACATAGACTTTCTCACATGGATGAGCATGGGTCTTCCCGCCTCGCTTTTAATGATACCGGCAGGATGGCTTGTGATAACGACCATTTTTCCACCCGAGATTGAGAGGCTACCCTTTAAAAGAGAAGAGGTCAGGAAAAACCTCGTTGATATGGGGCCCCTCGGGACAAGGGAAAAATGGACACTCTCCATATTCCTGATGACGATTTGTGCGTGGATCACCAGTCCTCTCATCAAGAATATTACAGGCGGAATGATTGATATGCCCATGCAGGCAATTGCACTTTTGGGGGCGCTTCTTCTCTTTCTTCCGGGGATTGAGGTGTTGTCCTGGAAAGAGGCCCAGGAGGATGTGGACTGGGGAGGCATAATTCTTATCTGCGCGGGGATATCTCTCGGCATGGTAGTCTACAATACGGGTGCGGCACGATGGTTGTCCTGGCTCCTTTTGGGTCCGGTCGTTCAGCTGCCGAGTATTATCAGGGTCTTTGTAATTGTTCTCGGTGTAAGTTTTCTTCATCTGGCCTTTTCGAGCAATACGGTGACGGGGACCATTATTATCCCCCTTTTGATTGCCCTGGCGACAGATCTCAACATAAACCCCTGGCTCATTTGTGCCCCCGCGGCATTTACCTCGTCCCTTGCCTTTATTCTTGTCACGGAAACCCCCACAAATATCATACCCTACTCGGCGGGATATTTTGCGATCAAGGATATGGCCAAGGCAGGAATTATTATGACCCTTGTGGCGGCACTGTGTGTGGGTGTATCGATACTTATCTTTGGCAATCTCTTCGGCAATTATTGAAGATCTCCGCAACAAGTTGCTGGGAATCTCCGACTGTCAAGGAAAATGTTTGTTTTTTTATTCGCTAGCTAACCTCGCCGCAAGCAGCGGGGAAAGCGCTCGCTGTTCAATTCAATGTAGAGAGGTGGGTATAGTATGAAGGCTGC
>CAYSHT010000111.1:0-6696 GCA_964430915.1 uncultured Syntrophaceae bacterium | reverse complement strand
TCTTGACCAGTCGAAATGCATCGGCTGCAAGGAATGTATCTATGCCTGTCCCTTTGATGTACCCAGATATGACCCCGCGACAGACAAAATCGCAAAATGCGACATGTGTTTTTCGAGAATAGATAACGCAATGGAACCGGCGTGCGTCAAGGCATGTCCCACGGGAGCCCTCCAGTTCGGTGACAAAGACGAGATGGTCAAACTCGCCCACCAGAGGGTCAAGGACCTTGGAGGTAATGCCTACGTATACGGAGACAAATTCGTCGGCGGAACACACATGATATACGTGCTTCCCGAAAAACCTGCCGTTTACGATGCCCTTCCGGAACATCCGAGAGTTCCGCTCTCCGTCATTGCCTGGAAAGACTGGCTCAAGCCATTCAGTCTTCTGGCAACGGGAGGTGTCATAGCAGGCGCATTCCTGCACTACCTCATTCACGGGCCGAAAGACACCAGCGGCGACAAGGCAGGCGAAGGAGGAGGTAAATAAGATGATACCAAAAAAAGGAATGATCAAAGCATCGGACGCATTTGAGAGGATTATACACTGGTGGCTGGCCATAACCTGCCTCCTTCTGATAATCACAGGCCTTGGAATGATGTTTCACTCCTTTAATTTCCTCGGTATTCCCGTTGGGGGATTGAAGAATCTGAAACTCATACACAATTTCACGGGGATCCTCTTTATTCCGGCACTTATTTTCGCCATTCTTATCTGGTGGAAAGAGGCCGGCATATTCAAGTTCCCCGAGGATCTGGAATGGATCAAGTGTGCGGGAGGTTACCTCTGGCATGTGGAAAATCCGCCGGAGACGGGCAAATATAACCCCGGGCAGAAGGCCTTTTTCCTGGCCGTGGCAGGATTCGGCGTCCTTATGGTTATAAGCGGGCTCATCATGTGGTTCCCGCTCAGCCTGCCCCGGGCACTCGTGAGCTGGATGTATCCGCTCCATGCCCTGGGACTCCTGGTCATCTTCCCATTTTTCTTTATCCATCTCTATCTGGGAACAATCGGCGTACCCGGATCGGCACAGGCGATCTTCACCGGCTATGTGACGAGATCATGGGCGGAGAAACAGTGTCCGAAATGGCTGAAGGAAATGGAAGAATCGGGAAAGCTCGAAGTTTTCGGTGAAGAAAAAGGGGCTTCCCACTAACAGTAAACTGATTTCTCTATAGAAAACAAAAAGACCCGCTCTTTCGGAGCGGGTCTTTTTTGAGCATAAAGTATTTCTTGAAGTTGGAAACAAAAGCATATATAGAGAGGTCCACATATGTTAGAATGAGAGTTACAGAGGACAAAAATGGCAACAATTCTTAAGGAAACCTTAAAAACAATAGAGCGCTATAAAAACATGAACCCCCACTATGTGGAACTGCTTGACATACTAGAAGAGATATTGATACTGCGAGAAGAGGCCCGTCGCAGAATGAGGGATGACATCTTCAATGTGGATGAAGCCCTGGTTCAAACAAAGCTCGACGGAGGGTTCCCCCTCATAGATTTTACGAAAAACACCTTTGATCTCAGCGAACCCAGGAAATATTTCATCTCCCTTCTCAAGGTAGCGGAGAAACGGACACCCGAGGAAACAAAGGAAATTATAGAAAGACTGGAAGACGGAACCATTGACTATGCCACAATGATATGTGATTCTTTCAGCGCTCCATCATCCGATGAAGCCGAGGATGACGATGAAGAGAATGTCTTCGATCTTCTCGGTTTTCTCATCGAAGAAAGTCTTCGTCCCGCCCTTGAAGTGATTTCAGAGAAATACGGTAAACTTATAGACGCATCCGAGTGGTCCGAGGGATACTGCCCTATCTGCAGTCGGGAGCCGAAAATAGGAGAACTCAAGGATGAAGAGGGCAGGCGGTATCTCTTCTGCAGTCAGTGCGGTCTTGAATGGCGCTACAAACGTGTCAAGTGTCCCTTCTGTGGAAACGAAGACCAGCAGGCACTCGCCTATTTTACCATAGAAGATGAGGAAAAATACCGGGTTGATGTCTGCAACGAGTGCAAGCGATATATCAAAACAGTTGATCTCAGAAATACAAAAGGAGAGGTTAACCTCGACATCGAAGACATTGCCACACTGCACCTCGATATCCTGGCCAATGACGAAGGATACGAATAACTGCACATCGGATCAATGAGAAACGAGCAGATTGCCACAGTTATTCATCTTCTCAGAGACGAACTGGAGAAGGGAAAATACCCCACCGTTACCGACCTGGCCATAAGAGCTCGAAACCCCTTTCATATCTTGATCTCCACCCTCCTCAGTCTTCGGACAAAGGATGAAGTCACAGAGGTGGCGACGGAAAGATTACTGCAACTTGCCGCTACCCCCGAGGAGATGCTTCAACTTACCGAAGATGAGATTATCACCGCAATCTACCCGGTGGGTTTTTACAGAAATAAGGCCGAAACCATTATTCGAGTCTCTGGAGAACTTGTGGAGAACTACGAATCGCGGGTTCCCGACACCATCGATGAGCTACTCACATTCAAGGGCGTGGGGAGAAAAACGGCAAACCTCGTTGTTACTCTCGGATACGATAAAGAGGGTATCTGTGTCGACACGCACGTCCATAGAATTTCAAACCGCCTTGGTTATGTAAAGACCACGAAAGCGGACGAAACGGAATTTGCACTCCGCGAGAAACTCCCAAAACAATACTGGATCGACTTTAATACCCTTCTGGTGGCATTCGGCAGGAGAATCTGCCGTCCTGTATCTCCGCTCTGCAGCGTATGCCCCATCTCCCCTTACTGCGATAAGGTGGGAATAACAAAGAGTCGATAAAGAACAAAAAGAGTCGTCATACTTAAATTAAGTATACTATTAGCGGTCCTGTGCTTTCTTATAAATCTTTTTCATTTCAGATTCTTTCCGTACTCTGCAAGCGCCTCTAATCCGATCCGATCAACCAGCACGATGTTCGATCCATCCACTTCGATTAACTTCTGCGCCTTCATTTCTCCCAGGGTCCTCGAAAGGGATTCGGGACCTGTACCCAGAATGTTTGCAAGCTGTAGTTTTGAAATGTTCAGCTTTATAACGTTCTCGTTCCCCTGTTCCTCTAACAGATAGAGGAGATACGCGGCCACTCTCCCGGGGATTTCCTTCAAAGACAGGTTTTCTATCTGGATGGTAAATTCACGAAGTCTCATTGAGAGAACCGCCAGGATATTCATTGTTAAAGAGGGGTTGTTAGTTATTAGATTGATAAATTTGGCCCTTGAAAAAAATAAAAGGTGGCTTTTTGAAATTGCCTGGGCATTGGCGGGAAATGATTTTCCTGAAAAGACGGGAACAGCGCCGATAGCTTCCCCTTCTTTAGCAATGTGAAGGGTCTGCTCTTTTCCTTCGGGAGATACCTTGTAGACCTTGACGATTCCCGTTATGACGAGATAGAATCCGTTGCCTTCATCCCCGTCAAAAAAAATGAACTCACCTTTGTTAAAGTATTTATCAACCGATATCCCTCTAATATCTTTGAGGTAACCATCGGAAAGTCCCCCGAAAAGCTGGCTCTTCAACAAGATATCAAGAACTTCGGCCATTAATACAAACCCTTTTTATTGGAAAAATATTTCTTCTTTTTAACATAAGTCAAGGTAAGGCGCTATTTATTACGATAGATTCACACGCAACAATAACACCAATTTATTTTATACATAGGAGGAAGTACATGTTTTGTTATCAATGTCAGGAAACGGCAAAGAACACAGGCTGCAGCGTAAAAGGTGTCTGCGGCAAGACGGAAGAAACGGCAAATCTTCAGGATCTGCTCATTTATGTCTTAAAGGGTATTGCAATCTATGGCGAGAAGGCAAAAGAGACAGGACAGGTAGACAGGAAATACGGTTTGTTTATAGCACAGGCCCTTTTTACAACAATCACGAATGCAAACTTTGACAATGACAGATTGATCTCACTCATCAGAGAGGGTCTGAAGCTCCGGGACGAATTAAAGAAAAGATGTAAAGGCGATATCCCGGAAGAGTTGCACGATTCTGCCGTGTGGTTCTCGGATGATGTTGCTGAATTCGACAAAAAGGCAAAAGAGGTCGGTGTCCTCTCCATAGACAATGAAGACGTCCGTTCACTCAGAGAGTTATTGATTTACGGATTAAAGGGCATCGCCGCTTATGCGGATCACGCCGCCATCCTCGGTTGCGAGGATGAAACGATTTATGATTTCCTGATGGAAGCCCTTGCCTCCACAACAAAAGACCTGACCGTCGACGAGATGGTGGCGATGGTCATGAGAGCCGGAGAATGTGCTGTCACCGGAATGGCCCTCCTTGACAAGGCAAACACATCGGCCTATGGAAATCCTGAAATCTCAAAGGTCAATATCGGCGTCAGGAACAACCCGGGAATCCTTATCTCCGGCCATGATCTCAAGGATATGGAAGAACTTCTGGAGCAGACCGAAGGAACAGGCGTGGATGTGTATACCCACGGCGAAATGCTGCCGGCAAACTACTATCCCGCATTTAAAAAATACACTCATTTCGTGGGCAATTACGGAAATTCCTGGTGGAAACAGGGAGAGGAATTTACATCATTCAACGGCCCCATACTCATGACAACCAACTGTATTATCCCGGTCAAGGATTCATACAAAGACAGAATCTTTACAACGGGAATGACCGGTTATCCTGAGGTAAAACATATTTCTGACAGATCAGAAGGCGGAGTAAAGGATTTTTCGGAGATCATAGCACTGGCAAAGAAGTGTGATCCTCCCGTCGAAATCGAGACCGGTGAGATAGTGGGAGGGTTTGCCCATAATCAGGTCCTTGAACTGGCCGACAAGGTCGTAGATGCGGTGAAATCGGGTGCGATAAAGCGCTTTGTTGTAATGGCTGGCTGTGACGGACGTCATAAAACAAGGAGTTATTTTACAGAGGTTGCGCAGGAACTTCCCAAAGATACGGTAATCCTGACCGCCGGATGTGCCAAGTATCGGTATAACAAGCTTGACCTTGGTGATATCGGAGGAATCCCGAGGGTGCTCGACGCGGGTCAGTGTAACGATTCCTATTCCCTGGCCGTTATCGCCCTGAAATTGAAGGAGGTCTTCGGACTCGAAGATATCAACGAACTTCCCATTTCTTACGATATTGCATGGTATGAGCAGAAGGCTGTGGCCGTGCTTCTTGCCCTCCTGTTTCTCGGGGTTAAGGGGATACGCCTGGGACCGACACTACCGGCATTCCTGTCGCCAAACGTTGTTAAAGTCCTGGTGGAAAATTTTAATATCAAGCCGACAGGAGAAGTCAAAGCAGACGTTGAGGCAATGAAGGCTGGAAAGTAAAGGGTGATCTTATGAAGGTATTGCGCAAAATAATCGAGATTGACGAAGAACTGTGTGATGGGTGCGGGATATGCGTGCCGGGGTGTGCCGAGGGCGCCTTGCAGATCATTGACAGCAAGGCACGGGTCGTTTCAGACAGATATTGTGACGGCCTTGGTGACTGCGTAGGAGAATGCCCAACCGGGGCGCTCAGGGTAATTGAACGGAAAGCAATTCCATTCGATGAAAAAGCTGTAGAACAACACCTTGCAGAAAAAGAGCTGCCTGTACTGCCATGCGGATGCCCGTCAACTAATATCCAGACCTTTGAAACATTCACATCCTGTCAGGAGGCAAGCAGACCTGCCGATATCGAGGAAAGCGGTGGCAAATCATCTCTCACGCACTGGCCCGTCCAGATAAGACTTGTACCCGCGAGTGCCCCTTTCCTCAAGGACACCGATCTTCTTGTACTTGCAGACTGCACGGCTGTCGCCTTTCCCACTCTTCACCGGGATCTGCTGAAAGGAAAAGTAGTCATGATGGGATGTCCAAAATTCGATGACGTCCAGGATTATATAAACAGGTTTGCGGATATTTTCAGAACTGCTGACATTAAGAGTGTTACCACCGTTACCATGGAGGTTCCCTGCTGTTCTGGCCTTCCCATGATAGTGGAAAAAGGGGTGGAGGCAGCAGGCAAGGAAATACCGATGGAAGAAATTGTTCTAAGCACACGAGGACAGATTCTATAAAGGAGAAAACAACATGTTGAGAGTATCAGAAAAGGCACAGGAAATAATCAGAAATGCCCTTGAATCGAGGGAAGAAAGACTCCCTGTCAGGCTGGTGTATTCCGGAGGCGGGTGAGCGGGACCTTCACTGGAAATGTCTCTGGATGAGGCTAAGGAAAAGGATAAGGTTTTTGAGGAAGATGGCATCACATTCGTAATAGACGAACAATTATTTGAACAGGTGAAGCCTGTAAACATAGATTTCATTACTACGGGCAGAGGCTCAGGGTTTTCCATTACCTCCGGTCTGTCCGGCGATTCATGCGGAGAAAGCTGCTGCGGTTGCTAAAGATAATGCCTGAGATTGGATTGAGTTGCTACCGTCAGCAAATGAGGGGGCAAAACTCATGAGAATTGTTGTGCATATCAAGGTGATTCTCTTCTTTTTCAATGAGATATCGATTTATCTGCTGTTCGGGGATATGACCCCCGATAAAAACAATTATAAGGAGACCTGTTTATTATGAATGAAATATTAGTCCTGCTCACGATTGTTGCAGTCTGGTTTGTTCTCCAGGCCTATATCCTGCCCAGGATGGGGGTATCCACGTGACTGAATCAATCCTGCCAGTTGGCGGATAAAAAGAGT
>CAYSHT010000110.1:4350-6788 GCA_964430915.1 uncultured Syntrophaceae bacterium | reverse complement strand
ATAGAGAAAAAATCGGGGGTTTCTGAATGGTGTCGCCAGTATATTGACAGGTCATTCAAAAGACGTTATGTTATTTAAATTGCAATGAAATGGAGGTGTGCTGCATGAAAGTCGGATTCATTCAATTCAATCCCATATTTGGCGATATTGAAGGAAATATTGACACGGTAACAAAACTTGTGGAAGGTGCCGATGCAGACCTTTTGGTACTTCCCGAGCTTTTCAATACGGGCTATCTTTTTACGTCACATGAAGAGGTAGCGGAACTCTCCGAAGAGACCCCCGATGGGAAAACCACCGAGGCCCTCTCTAGGCTTGCCCGAAAGAAAAATGTCTGGATTGTGGGAGGCATTGCCGAGCGAGGTGGCGAGAATATT
Organism: uncultured Syntrophaceae bacterium; assembly: GCA_964430915.1. GTDB lineage: Bacteria > Desulfobacterota > Syntrophia > Syntrophales > UBA2210 > JAFGBH01. The sequence goes on along the minus strand of CAYSHT010000110.1, from coordinate 6,411 downwards.
TATAATTCGGCGGTACTCGTGGGCCCGGAAGGATACCGTGCCACCTATCGAAAGATTCATCTTTTCTTCGAGGAGAATATCTGGTTTCAACCGGGAGACAGGGAATTTGAAGTTTACGATATCGGGGGCTGTACGATAGGGATCATGATCTGTTTCGACTGGATTTTCCCCGAATCGATGCGGATTCTCTCGCTCATGGGGGCCGATGTTATCTGCCACCCATCAAACCTTGTCCTTCCTTTCTGTCAGGATGCCATGAAAACGAGGTGTCTTGAAAACAGGGCCTTTGCAGTGACGGCAAACAGGACGGGAACCGAGGAGAGGGGAGGGAAATCCCTCTACTATACGGGCAAAAGCCAGATAACGAGTACCAGGGGAGACGTCCTTTTTCAGGCCGGTGAAGGGACCGAGGAGGTCGGTATTGTGGAGATTGAAGTCAGCGAGGCCCGCGATAAGGAAGTCAATGAATACAACAATCTCTTCGGTGACAGGAGAACAGATTTCTACAGCACTCTCCTGAAGGGTAATAAATAGGGTTTCTTTCTGCCGGGGTAATCAGCCGTCCGTGACTATTTTTGTGAAGTCGGCGATCCCGTAAAAGAGTGTCTTCAGTTCTTCCAAAAGCGAAAGTCGGTTGAATTTTACCGTTTCGTCTTCCGCCATCACGAGGACGGTATCGAAAAAGGCGTCCACCGGTTTTCTCAGGCGTGCCACCTCGCTCAGGGCCTCTTTATACTTTTCATTGCCGATGAAGCTTTCCACCTTTGCGCTGATATCCAGGAATGCCTTGTGGAGATTTTCCTCTTCCGCTTCCTGAAAACGCGCTGTGTCCACGGACCCACCCTCGAATCCCTTGAGGATATTGACGACTCTCTTGAAGGCAACGGCAAGCGGCTCGTAATCGGGGTGACTTTTGAAGTCTTCCATGGCCTCTATCTTGCGGAGGGACTGAACGATATCGGAGAGCCCCAATGCTAAAACGGCGTTCACCACATCGTAGGGGTGTCCCTGCGATATCAACTGATTTTCAAAGCGTCCCCTGAAAAAGTCGAGGACATCCGCCTTTGTCTCTTCCGGTTTCCTCTTCAGTTTATCGCCCAGAATCGAAATGCTCCTGTCGATAAGTTCATCTAAATTGAGCGGATAGTTTCTGTCGAGGATGATGTTGATAATGCCGAGGGCCTGCCTTCTCAAGGCAAAGGGATCGGCCGTGCCCGTGGGAATTAGCTTGATCCCGAAAAACCCCACAATCGTATCCATCTTGTCGGCGATGCTGACAATGGCGCCCTCATCAGTTTCGGGGAGATCGCCGCCGGCGGCTATCGGGAGATAGTGTTCGTAAATCGCCTTCGCCACTGTGGGATCCTCGCCCTGTATAAGGGCATATTCCCGTCCCATAACGCCCTGGAGTTCGGTAAACTCGTAAACCATCTGAGTTTCCAGATCAGCCTTGGCAAGAAGGGCCACGCGGTCAACGGTGTCTTTGACGGGTAGATTAAGTGTCTCCGTTATGTAAAGTGCGAGCTCCCTGAACTGCATCACTTTTTCGTATGATGTTCCGAGCGCGCTGTGAAAGACGACGTCCTTCAGGTCTTCCAGGTGATTCTCAAGGGGTGTCTTCTGGTCTTCCTCGAAGAAGAACTGGGCATCGGCGAGTCTCGCCCTGATGACTTTTTCATTTCCCCTGGCCACGACAGCAGGATCTCTCGACAGGGTATTGTTCACGGTGATAAAGTGGGGGAGAAGTTTTCCCTCTCTGTCGGTAACGGGGAAGTATTTCTGGTGCTTGATCATCGATGTGGTGAGGACCTCTTTGGGAAGATCGAGGTACTCTCTGTCGAAATTTCCGAGCACCACCGAGGGGTATTCCACGAGGAATGTCACTTCATTGAGAAGGTCTTCGTTTTCGAGCACCTCTCCCGCAACATCATTCGCGACCTTTCTGGCCTCTTCGATAATGATACTCTTTCTCTTCTCGGGATCGGCAATGATATGATGATCGTTTGTTTTTTTCAGATAGTCCTCAAAGTCACTGACCTCGAAGAATTCGGGACTCATAAA
>CAYSHT010000110.1:0-4250 GCA_964430915.1 uncultured Syntrophaceae bacterium | reverse complement strand
CCCTTATCGTTTGTGATCGTTTCGAGCTCCGATACTTCAAGCCCCTGTCCCCTGGCAAAGCCCATGGCAGCCTTTGTGGGGTTTCCCTCATCGTCGAAGGCGGCTCTCGTTGCAGGGCCGACCTTTTCTATGAGCTGATCGTCCTGTTTTTCCGCGACTTCCTTAACACAAAGGACAAGTCTTCTCGGCGTGCCCATTGTTGTTATGGCACCATAGCGGATCCGGTTTTCGGAAAATTCCTTTTTGACGATTTTCTCTATATCTTTCAGCGCTTTCGGTAAAAAAGCGGCGGGAATTTCCTCGGTTCCTATTTCGAGCAGTAATTCCTTAGCCATGAATAGTATATCCCTTCTTTCATCCTTTGATTATTTTTTGCTCCACCTGTCCATGAGCGGGTATCCCATCTCTTCTCGCTGTTTCAGGTATCCCTCAGCACTGAGTCGTGCCAGGTTTCGCACCCTTCCAATGTAGCTTGTTCGTTCCGTAACGCTGATTGCCCCCCGTGCATCCAGAATATTGAATGCATGAGAGCATTTGAGGCAGTAGTCATAGGTGGGAAGGACGAGGCCTTTCTCCGACATTCCTATCGATTCCTGTTCATACATATCGAAGAGCTTTCTCAGCATCTCCACGTCGGCTTCTTCAAAATTGTAATGGGAAAATTCGACCTCCCCCTTGTGGTGAACATCACCGTACTTGACGCCGCTTCCCCATTCGAGGTCATAGACGTTGTCGATCTCCTGCAGATACATGCAGATTCTTTCGATTCCGTACGTTATTTCCACGCATACGGGATTGAGATCAAAGCCGCCTACCTGCTGGAAATAGGTGAACTGGGTGATTTCCATGCCGTCGAGCCACACTTCCCAGCCAAGGCCCCAGGCCCCGAGGGTGGGTGATTCCCAGTCGTCTTCCACAAATCGTATATCGTGTTCAAGGGGATCGATACCGAAGCTCTTCAGCGAATTAAGGTAAAGATCCTGAATATCAAGGGGAGAAGGTTTCATTATTACCTGATACTGATAGTAGTGCTGAAGTCTGTTCGGGTTTTCGCCGTATCTTCCGTCGGTAGGCCGACGTGACGGTTCCACGTAGGCAACGTTCCACGGTTCGGGACCGAGCGCCCTCAGAAAAGTGGCCGGGTTGAACGTGCCGGCACCCACTTCTATATCGTAGGGCTGCTGTACAACACACCCCTGATCGGCCCAGTATTTTTCAAGGGAAAATATCAGTTCCTGAAAGGTCACAATTTCCTCCTTCATCATCTCTTACAAATGCTCTAAGTCGCGGGGGACACTATCATTATGGTGAGATAGTGTCAAGAAAGTTATTGCGGTGTTCAAGGGGTTGCATACTTTATGGAGTAATCGTTTTTCGTTCCTTTTTGGTTTGTGACCTTCCCGTAAAAGTGATATATCTCAGACGTATTTACTCATCATCCACATGGGACGGATAGTATGTCTTCCAAGGAAAAAAGAGGGAAAAAGGAAGATACAAAAAAGGGAGTCGCATACCGGCCCTTCGGACAACCTTCCAAAAAAATCGAGGGAACACTCAGCATCGCACTGCAGCATCACAGGGCGGGAAGATTCAAAGAGGCGGAGTATTGCTACCGGCAGGTTCTGGAATCCGTTCCACACGATGTTGATGTGCTCTGCAACCTCGGTGCAGTATTGATGAGCCAGGGCAGATTAGATGAGGCAGAGTCCTCACTCGCGGAGGCAATTACTCTCGACAGGGACCACGCGATTTCGAATTACAATCTTGGCAATGTTTTGAAGAAACAGGGCAAGCTTGAGGAGGCGAAGGACAGGTATCTGAGGGCAATCGATTCTGACAGGGCTCATGCCGGCGCACATTTCAATATCGGAAACATATATATGGAAGAGGGAAGGGTAAATGAGGCCCTTTCATGTTTCCGTAACACCCTTTCGCTGGACCCGGGCCATATCGCCGCACATCTGAATACGGGCAATATCCTCAAAACGCAGGGGAAAATAGATGAGGCCCTCGTCTCGTATCGCAATGTCCTAGCCAGCGATGAGAATAACACGGCTGCCTACTACAATATCGGCATCATTCTCAAGGCTCAGGGAAAGATCGATGAGGCCATCGATGCATACAATCGCGCCATAAAAATAGAACCCGAAAACAGCAGTGCACAGAACAACCTGGGAAATCTGTTAAAGGACAGTGGCAGAATTGACGAGGCCGTTCAATGTTTCAGACGTGCCGTTGAACTGGATTATGATAATGTATCGGCACGGCATATGCTGGCAGCCCTGACGGGAGAAAAGACCGAAGCTGCCCCCGGGCAATACGTGAGAGAACTCTACGATCGCTATGCCGATAATTTCGAGAGCCACCTTGTGGGAACCCTTTCCTACGACATTCCCTCGGTTATCAGGGATATGCTGTATGATCTTTTGGGGAGGGATGTGAGGTTTAATAGTGTTCTTGACCTGGGATGTGGTACGGGATTTGTCGGTGAAAAAATACGGTCCTTGACGGACCGTCTGGAAGGGATCGACATCTCGCCTGTAATAATAGAGAAGGCCGAAAAAAAGAATATCTATGACGAGCTCATGACAGGTGACATGGTCGAGGTGTTGGATGAGAGCGCTGAGAGGTATGATCTCTTTGTTGCCGCCGACGTCTTTATATACACGGGGAACCTTACCCCCATCTTTTCATCGGTAAAGAGGTGTTCTATGAGCAAATCCTATTTTGCCTTTTCCACGGAAGTCAATCTTGGGGATGATTATATCCTCCGTCCCACCGGCAGATATGCCCACAGCTTCAGCTACATTCAGACACTTGCCAAGAGCCATGGTTTCAAAATCGTGAAGCATCGTCCCGAGGCCATTCGCAAGGAGGAGGGACAGGAAATTTCGGGGGACGTGTATATCCTTCAACTGAACAGCGAGCGCTAACACCGCTGCCTGAAGCGGGGCAAACGAGAATAAACAATAAATTTTTCCTTAACAGTCGGAGATTTCCCACAACATGTTGCGGGAAGCTTCAGTGTGCCGGATAAAGTACGAAGCTATGGCTGCATATTCTTGATTTGATTGAAAACCTGCAGTGATTTCAGCTCCTTCCCGAGGATGTGTCTGATAAAAAGCCTTAGAATATCACCGCTCTCTTTCAGGGCCCTTTTCGAGAGAACGAGGCGGTGAATCCTGTCGGTATCCATTTTATTCCCCATGGAGAGCATTTTCAAGGTGCCTGCCGATACGGGAAGGGAATCAAAATTGTCTCTCTCGCAGTCAGAGCATTTTATGCCCCCGTCGGATGGGCAGAAGAAAGGGGATTCCATTTCGTCAAGTGGTTTGCCGCACTTGACACACCTTTCAAGCACGGGTTCGTAGCCCGCAATTTTGAGGAGGCGAAGTTCAAAAAACCGTAGCGTTTCTTCGATGTTGTTTCCCCTTTCGATAAGCCCGAGGAAATTTTCAAGGAGTTTGAATAGTCCCGGGACCCTTCTCCCCTCGATCGTGAACTGATCGATAAGCTCGATGAAGCAGGAAGCCACCATGGTCCCCTCCAGATTTTCTCTTATTCCGGGATAGTGATTTATGACGTCGCAGTTCTCGATCAGGGCCAGGCCCTCTTTCGACCTTCTGGAGTAGAGGATAGTGGAGTGGCAAAATGGTTCTATGGCGTTTAAAAACCTCCGTTTGCTTCTCCGAGCCCCCTTTGCAATCCCTTTTAGTTTGCCCGATTTGTCGGTGTAAAAGGTAACGATGCGGTCGGAATCTCCGTAATCGATAAAACGAAGGACAAAGGCAGAGGCCTTATATATGGCTCTTTTGGTCATGATGCGTTGGACCTTGATCGTGTCAATGGGGAATCAATCATTGCTGACCGGCTTTTATGTGAACAGTTTGATAAATATGGCTGCGAGCCCGAGGAAGGAGAAAAAGCCGAAGGCATCGGTGAAGGCCGTGACAAAAATGTGAGAACCCAATGCGGGGTCAGATTTCAACCATTTCAGGCTGAGGGGAACCAATGTCCCGATCAGGGTGCCGACGAAGATGTTTATTATCATTGCAAGACCGAGGACGATACCCAAAATGGGGATACCCTTCCAGAAATAGGCGATGATTCCCACCACAATCCCCACGGCCACGCCGTTTGCGATGCCGACAGATATCTGCTTATAGAGGGCCTTTTTGGAATTTTCAAAGGTTACCTCTCCCAAGGCGAGTCCCCTCACGATCAGGGTGAGTGTCTGACTCCCCGCATTC
>CAYSHT010000109.1:0-6804 GCA_964430915.1 uncultured Syntrophaceae bacterium | reverse complement strand
GGAGAGGTACCGAAGTGGTCGTAACGGGGTCGACTCGAAATCGACTTGGGGGCCAAAAGCTCCCACGTGGGTTCGAATCCCACCCTCTCCGCCACTTATATGGAGAGATGTCCGAGCTGGCTTAAGGAGCACGACTGGAAATCGTGTGTATGCCCACAAAGGTGTACCGGGGGTTCGAATCCCCCTCTCTCCGCCATTTCTTTAATTATCCGTTAGGTAGCCGGGCCCCGTGGAACAGAGAATTGTGAACCCCGTCAGGTCCGGAAGGAAGCAGCGGCAGCAACTTCTATGTTTGCTACGGGATCACCCGGCTATCATTTTTTTGATAGTCTGACAGGAGTCTCCGATGGAATACCGTGTTCTGGCCCGAAAATGGAGACCTCAGATCTTCGAGGAGGTCATGGGGCAGGATCATGTCGTAAAAACACTGAAAAATGCCATAAATCTCGATAGGATTGCCCATGCCTATTTATTCAGTGGACCACGAGGGACGGGCAAGACCTCCGTGGCACGGATACTGGCCAAGGCGATCAATTGTGAAAAGGGGCCCTCCGAAACACCCTGCAATCAGTGTTCAAACTGCAGAGAGATTACGGACGGGTCATCTCTCGACGTTCGGGAAATCGATGGGGCATCGAACAGGGGTATCGATGAGATACGGGAACTGAGAGAAAATGTAAAATTCTCTCCCGTAGCCTTCCGGTATAAGGTGTATATCATCGATGAAGTCCACATGTTAACCAAAGAGGCCTTCAATGCCCTCCTGAAGACGCTCGAAGAACCCCCCTCCCGTGTGATTTTTATTTTTGCAACGACGGAAATATACAAGGTTCCGGCAACGATCCTTTCCCGCTGTCAGCACTTTGATTTCAAGCGGATATCCCTGCGGCAGATAATTGATAATCTTGGCCTTATAGCAAAAGGGGAAAAAATAACGGTAAGCGATGAGGGATTGACCTGGATTGCAAAGGGGGGAGAGGGGAGTCTCCGGGATGCGCAGAGTATTTTCGATCAGGTCATATCCTATGCGGGTATGGATATAAAGGATGGTGACATTAAGGAGCTCCTCGGCCTCTCTGACAGGAGGTTTCTTGCCGAACTTTCCCGTGCCGTTCTTGCACGGGATGCGGGCAAATGCCTCAAGATTGTGGACGAAGTATACTACTCGGGTATGGACATCAAGCAGTTTTACCAGATGTTTCTCAATCATTTTATGGACCTCCTTACCGTTACAATAACGGAGAACGAAGAACTTCTGGCAGAGCTCTCGGATCATGAAATAGGAGAACTCAAAAAGATCTCCGAGGGGGCTTCACGGGAAACGATTCAGCGCCTCCTCGATATGCTGATTGCCGAAGAGGATGACATACGAAAAGGCCTGGAGCCCAGGCTCAACTTGGAATATGTGCTGGTAAAAATGGCCTATCTTGAGCCGATGGTGCCAATCGATGAAATCCTGTCGAGGATGGAGGTCCTTGAAAAAAACCTGAAATCGGAAGGCAAAGAAAAAAAAAGCGCCCCTGAAAGCATAAAGCAACCAAAGAAGGAAAAGGAAACACATGCCGAGACGAGAAGGGATGCTCGTGCCGAAACGAGGGGGGAAGATGAGATCAGGGGCAGAGATAAAGGTGATAACCTGTGGGGTGATTTTACGGACTATGTAAAGAAAAAAAGCAATCCCCTCTGGTCCAAAATTGTGCCGGGCAAACTGCTCGGCTATGACAACAGGTGTATGACGATAGGTTTTCCCGAGGGCTATATCTTTCTGGAAAGTATCATGGAAAAATCCCAGAAGAAACTTTTGACCAGGATTGCGGGGGAATTTTTCGGAGAAGACGTATCGGTTAAGATTACGTCGCTCGAGGGAGTACCCAATAATTATGGGAACTCTTCCAACGGTAACACAAAGGCGATGGAAAATTTAAAAAGTGAGGCGCTGAAGCACCCCCTCGTTCAAAAGGTGCTGGATGTGTTTGAGGGCGCTGAAATAAGAGACGTGATAATAAAGAAATAGTAGTTGCCTGATTCATCAGGCTCGTTTACAGTGGTCACCCGATAACCGGCTACAGTCAACGCTGCCGATAAATCGGCGTGCTACAAAAATTTGATGGTTTTGTAAGTCCCGTTTAGAGAAATTTCTTACCAGACCATTGAACTTCAGGAGGTAGAACATTGGCACAAGATATGGGAAAGATCATGAAGCAGGCCCAGAAGATGCAGGAGAGAATGCTCCGCATGCAGGAGGAGCTTGCAGCAAAGACAGTGGAGGCAACGGCAGGCGGCGGGATGATCACGGCGGTGGTCAACGGAAAATATGAGCTTGTATCGCTGAAAATCGAACGGGAAGTGGTAGATCCCGAGGATATCGAAATGCTCCAGGATTTGATCGTAGCCGCCGTCAATGAGGGCGTTCGCAAATCACAGGAAATGGCCCAGGAAGAGATGGCAAAGGTGACGGGCGGGCTCAATATACCGGGGCTTGTCTAATTGGAGACCCGGAAGTCCCGTTTTTCCATTTCTGTATGTATGTTACGACCCCATCGATCAGTTTCTTGGTGAAAGGTTCTGTTTTGTTATGACTGGATACGCAGCGCCGATACGGCGTCTCATAGAGGAATTGAGCAGATTCCCCGGCATAGGGGAGAAAACTGCGACACGGCTCGCCACATTCATTCTCCGGTCTTCTGAAGAAGATGCGGTGAAGCTTGCCGAAAGCATTGTCGAGGTGAAAAGAAAGATACGGCTCTGTTCCCGCTGCTTCAATCTTGCGGAAAAGGAACTCTGCGAAATATGCGCTGATCCCATGAGAGATGATAATTCCATATGCGTGGTTGAAGATCCTGACTCCCTCGTGGCAATCGAGGAAAGTGGAAGTTTCAGGGGCACCTATCACGTTCTGCATGGCGTTCTCTCGCCCATTGAGGGAATCGGTCCCGATAACCTGAGGATCCATGAGCTTATTAACAGGGTATCTGAGGGAAAGATTTCCGAGATTATTCTGGCCACCAACCCCAGCGTTCAGGGGGAATCGACGGCACTCCTTATCACGAAACTCCTTCAGGGGAAGGATATTGCGATTACCCGCATTGCGCTCGGCATTCCTGTGGGAGGCGATCTCAAATATGTGGACAAGATGACCATGGCAAAGGCCATGGAATTTCGCCGGGGGGTATAGGGGGTTTCTATGGCCGGGCTCAGGGAAATATCCTGTCACGTGGTTTCGGAAACCGTGAGGGATCTCTTTATCGAGGTTAACTATAATCTTGGAGAGGATGTCCTCGATTCTCTGAAACATGCGGCGGATACGGAAGATTCGGAACTGGGACGATATGCCCTTGAAAGGATTATAGAAAATGCCGAGATCGCGGGCAGGGAGTCACTCCCCCTTTGTCAGGATACAGGGCTTGCCGTTGTCTTCGTGGAAGTAGGCCAGGATGTCCACGTTGTGGACGGCGATCTTTACGAGGCCATAGAATCCGGTGTGAGAGAGGCATATAGTGATGGCTTCCTCAGAAAATCCGTCTGCGACCCCCTATCCAGAGAGAATACCTCCGACAATACCCCTGCAGTCATTCATGCCGACATAGTAATGGGGGATAAGATCCGGATCGTTACTATGCCCAAGGGTGGCGGGAGTGAGAACGTGAGCAGTTCCATCGTCCTTCTCCCCGCGGACGGGATTGAGGGAATAAAGAAACATGTTGTGGATATGGTGGCAAAAGCGGGGCCCAATCCCTGCCCCCCTGTGATTGTGGGGGTTGGCATAGGGGGCTCCCTTGAAATGTCGGCGCTGCTCTCAAAGAAGGCGCTCCTCCGTCCCGTCGGAGAGCCCAATGCAGGTGATGACCGGCTTTCAACGATGGAATCGGAGATTCTTCGTGAGGTAAATGCCCTCGGTACGGGTCCCCAGGGATATGGCGGAAGAACGACGGCGCTTGCGGTACACATAGAGATGATGCCCTGCCATATTGCGAGCCTTCCCGTATCGGTCAACATCCAGTGTCATGTAGCGAGACACGGGGAAGCAATAATCTGAGAGTTTCGGAAACCGGAAACCGAATATCGGAAAACGAATATCGGAAAACGGAAACCGAATATAGGCGTAACGATTTACGATTTACGAACGAGGAAAGTTATCTGAATGAAAGACATACGACAGATTCATACGCCGCTTACGGACGAGATGGTAAGAGACCTCTCGGCGGGCGATACTGTGTCTTTGACCGGTACGATTCTCACCGGACGGGACGTGGCACACAGACGGCTCTTCGATGCTGCAGTGAAGGGAGAGGCACTCCCTGTTGACATTCGTGGAATGGTGATGTTCTATGCCGCCCCCACTCCTGCGAGGCCGGGCCGTGTAATCGGGTCGATAGGTCCCACGACGAGTATGCGAATGGATCGGTATACCCCGAAGTTGATCGAATTGGGGCTCAAAGGGATGATAGGAAAGGGGAAACGCTCTTTCGAGGTAAGAGAGTCGATAATGGAGCATAATGCTGTCTATTTTGGGGCGATAGGCGGGATTGCGGCCCTGATGTCGCGGTGTGTCAAAAGTGCTGAAGTCGTGGCATTTCCGGAGCTGGGTCCCGAGGCAATGTTGCGGCTGGAAGTAGTGGATTTCCCTCTCGTGGTGGTAAACGATTCGAAGGGGGGAGACCTCTACGAAGATGCCGTCAACCGCTACGGTATTGTTGCGCAAAGGTCATAAAAGAATGTCCCGATAGAAATGCTATAAGAGGATGCCCTTCTCGTCCTTGACAAAATTGAGGACAAAGCGGAGATGATTGAACATGGCTCGAAAGGCATGCTCCGAATCACGTTTTTTTATCAAAGCAGCAATCTGGGCGTGTTGCTTAACGATTTCTTCCATTTCATTGGAACCCTCAAGCAGATGGTACTGATTTTCCTTTATGCCGAGCCAGAGATAGTCGTAAAGATCCCTCATTATCTGAATATGGAGCGAATTTTTTGTGGCATATGCGATTGCCATGTGAAATGACACATCTTTTTCTTCTGAAGTTAGCGGATATATTGGCCGAAAATATTAGAGATTAAACTGCAATATAACGTAAACCAAAGGATCTGTTCCAATGTTAAGAGAAGAAACGGCAAACAAATTTCGTGAAATAGTGGGGAAGGATTAATACCTGGATTCTGTTGAGGATTTGATCAGCTATTCCTACGATTCCTCTGTGGAGGAGGCAATGCCGGATGCTGTTTTGCTGCCGGGAAGTACGGAACAAGTCGCGGCTATCATGAAAGTGGCCAACGAAGAGGAGATTCCTGTAACCCCACGAGGAGCGGGTACGAATCTCAGCGGAGGGTCAGTTCCACTGAAGGGTGGCCTGGTACTGGTATTGACACGTATGAACAGGCTTATCGAACTCAACAGGGAAAACAGATATGCCATTGTTGAGGCCGGATATATCAATCTGGACCTGCAGAACAAGGGTGAAGAAGCAGGGCTTTTTTATCCTCCAGACCCCGCTTCATGGTCGGTGAGCACCCTTGGTGGAAATGTCGGCGAAAACGCCGGTGGACCCCGTGGTGTCAAGTATGGTGTGACACGAGACTGGATACTGGGACTCAAGGCTGTACTGGCCGATGGCAGGATCATCAATGCCGGTGGCATAACGGCAAAAAATGTTACGGGGATAGACCTCATATCACTCTTTACGGGATCCGAGGGATGTCTGGGGATTGTAACCGAGGTTACGGTAAAGTTGCTACCACTTCCGCCCTTTCAACAGAGCATCCAGGCGTTTTTTCCGCAACTGGACGGGGCAAGCAGAACGGTTGCCCGCATCATTGGGTCGGGTATCGTGCCTGTAGCACTTGAACTCATGGACAAGGTGGTAATGAACATGGTTGAAGATTCGGTCCATATCGGGCTGAACAGGGATGTGGAGGGAACACTGCTGATCATGGTTGATGGTGAAGAGGCGACCTGCAAGCAGCAGATGAGCGCTATTATAAAAATATGCAAAGAGGAAGGATCTTCCGATATACAAGTAGCCAAATCGGCCAAGGAGGAGGACGATTTGTGGCTCGCCCGCCGGAGTGCGTCTGGTGTTATGTCTCGGAAAAAGCCCACCTGTATTCTGGAGGATTGCACGGTTCCGGTCAGTAATCTGCAGGCAATGATTAGAGGAACTACTGAAATCTGCAAGAAGTACAACCGTACTGTAGGTGTTATGGCCCATGCCGGGGATGGTAATACCCATCCAATGATAATAACTGATAAACGTGACAAGGATGAGTGGGAGAGGGTGGAAAAGGCCATTTCCGAAATATTTCAACTGACGGGGGATCTTGGAGGAACCCTCTCAGGAGAACATGGTATCGGTATCTCGAAGAAGCCGTTTCTGCCACTGATAATGAACGAGGATGCCAGGAGACTTATGGTAGAGGTCAAGTCCGTGCTGGATCCTAAAGGAATATTGAATCCCGGGAAATTTATCGAATAACCAGAACTATTTTGGTCAAACAGATGAGAAAGCTGTGAATGTGATGAATAAAAATAGGCCTTTATTAAGTGATGACACCAGTGAGCATGTCTATCATTGCGCAAAATGTGGTCTCTGTCTTGATGCCTGCCCGGTGTACAGGGAAATGCTAGTGGAATCTCACGGCCCGCGTGGCAAGGTTCAGCTGGCAAAGCACATCATAGAAGAAGATATCGAAATTACCGAACATATGAGTGACATCCTCTTTTCGTCATGCCTTCTTTGTGGATCCTGTGTGGATGCCTGTCCGAGTGGTGTGCGTCAGGATGCACTGTTTTCCAGTTTGCGCTGGCGC
>CAYSHT010000108.1:0-6926 GCA_964430915.1 uncultured Syntrophaceae bacterium | reverse complement strand
TCGAAAACCGATTTACGTTATGCGAGCTTCGATTTCCGGCTTACCCGGGCAAGACAATGCCGCCATCCCCTACGGGGAATACTCTACATCGATATACCTGTCGTTGACTTTTATCTCATTTAAAAAGGGTTCGAAAACGAGGGTAAAAAAATCACCGCCGTCGACAAGATGGACAACGGTGGGTTGCACATACCCTTCCCTGAAAAACCGTATCAGGATTTCACCATCGGTCTGTTTTTCCCTGCCGAAGCGATACCCGTCAGCAATTTTTACATTTCCGGGGAGGTGATATGATCGTTTTTTGGCCTCGTTCTTTCCCTCGGGGGTCACATCGGAGGTATGAAACCAGATCAATCTCTCGTTGATATCGAGACGCAGAACGTAATCGATCTGCTCCCTGACGGAAGTACCCCTCAGTTCCAACGCGGATTGCGCGAGATAATTGACTGTCGATTTCAACTCATTGGTCAGGACCGTGTCCCTTACTCTGGGTACGGCAATAAGGAGCATCAAACCGACAAGAAAGATCACCACGGTAAGTTCGACAAGGGTAAATCCGCGTCTATTCAATATACCAGTTCGTGATATCCTTATTTTTCCCTTCACCACCAGGCTCTCCGTCGGCACCATAGGAAATAAGATCAAAATCACCCTGTGTTCCCGGACTCAGATAGATATATTCGTTACCCCAGGGGTCTTTGGGAATCCTTCCCTTGTCCAGATATCCTCCCTCTCTCCAGCTCTCGGCGAGTTCTCCCACTTCGGGAGCTTCAACGAGGGACTGTAATCCCTGTTCGGTCGTCGGATAACTGCCGTTATCAAGCTTGTAGAGCTTCAGGGCCGTTTCGATGCTCTCAATCTGAATCCTCGCCTTCGCCTGCCTCGCCTCTTCCGGCCGCCCCATTATCCTCGGTACAATGAGCCCCGCAAGGATACCCAGGATAACGATGACCACCATAAGCTCAATAAGGGTAAATCCCCTCTCATTACGTCTTTTCCTCATAGTGCTCTCCATTCTTTTTCGCTTCAAAAAAGCCACTTCATATCCTTATCGTATCAGTTGATTCATCTCAAAAATCGGCAGCAATATTGATATCACGATAAAGCCGACAAACAAACCCATAACAAGTATCATGACAGGCTCCAGGAGGGAAGTTATCATCATTATGCTAGACTCCACTTCATTTTCATAGCTGTCAGACACCTTATAGAGCATCTTTTCGATATTCCCGCTCTGCTCTCCCACTGAGATCATCTGAATGGTAAGCGGCGGAAAGAGCTCGCTTTTCGAAAGTGTTCCCGAGAGGCTCTGCCCTTCCTCAACCTCTTTGCGTGCGCCTTCAATCACGTCGGAAATCAGCCTGTTGTTCACGATATTTCTTACAATGAAAAGTGCCGAAAGAAGCGGGACACCGCTTTCGAGGAGCGTACCCAGTGTACGGCTGAATCGGGCCACGGCAATCTTGTGAGAAAGGGGCCCCACAAGAGGCATCCTGAGCCTCAGCATATCCCATATATACTGCCCCCGCTCGGTTTTCGTAAAGGCATACCTGAGCCCTGCAAAAAGGGCAGCGATTAAAATTAGAAGTACAAACCAGAACGATCTCAGAAAACCGCTCACCGAGATGAGAAGGACCGTTATACCGGGAAGGGTCTGGTTCATTTCCTCGAAGATACTGGTAATTCGCGGAACGATGAAGGTAACCATAAAAAACAGCACGAAGCTCCCGATTAGAAACATAAACACCGGATAGGTCAATGCCGCTCTCACCTTCCCTCTCAGCGCCTGCTGTCGTTCGTTAAACTCTGCCAGCCTGTCCAGGACTATATTGAGTGCGCCCGAGGCCTCTCCCGCCCTCACCATACTCACATAGAAGGCGGAGAAAATACCGGGGTAATGGGAGATGCTTTCGGCAAGGCTCTTTCCTTCATTTACCTCCTCTTTTATCTCAGCCATCGTCTTTTTCAAGTGCGGATTGACCGTCTGGGAAACAATGGCAGCAAGTGAAGGAACAAGCGGAAGACCGGCACTGAGAAGGGTTGCGAGCTGACGCGTCATAATGGATATTTCCCTGAGACCGACCTTTTTAAAGAGTCTTCCCAGGGATATTTTTGTATGACCCTCGTCGCGTTCCTTTGCCGTTGTTTCTCTGAGATCAGTGGGAAAGATATTCGTCTCCCGCAACTTCTGCCGCGCAGAAATGATGCTGTCGGCATCGATGATGCCCTTCAGTCTCTTGCCCTTCACATTGAGAGCGCTGTATTCATAAACGGCCATAAATTATTACTTTCTTGAGAACATACTGGGAGTGATATTTTCTAACATATCACAAAACCCTTTTCAATATAAGACGGAGATGATTAACGATATATTTCGCGGGAAGCCTTTCTCCATGACGGTTTTTCTTGAATTGTCCTCTATCTTGTTCTACCTTTTGATTACTTTTAGAAAGGGAGGTTATCATGGGCATCGAATTTACAATAGAAAGCAATATCGCAAAGGTGGGGTTAAACATACCCGAAACAAAAAATGCGCTCAGTCCCCAGGCGCTCCTCGATCTTCACAGGATCTGGGAAGAGTGCCAGGAAAATAACGACGTGAGAGCGGTTGTCTTCTACTCCGCACTTCCCGACATTTTCTGCTCGGGAATGGATCTCAAGACGGCGATACCGGTACTCACGGCGGCCCGGGAACCCGAAACAGAAGCGGAAAAGTGGCTCATTTCATGGGGTGATGCGGTTGGAACAGCAATGCTCAAATACAAGGAACTTGACAGGCCTGTAATCGCCGCAATTCACGGGTATTGTCTTACCGGGGGTTTTGAAATGGCCATGGGTTGTGAGCTCCGGGTTGCAGCGGACGACGCCCTTTTTCAGATGCGAGAGGCGACCCTCGGCATCATGCCGACGGGAGGGTCCAACGTATTTTTACCGATGCAGGTAGGGGCAACGAGAGCGATGGAAATTCTCCTCACGGGCAATAATTTCCCGGCATCCACCCTTTATGAATGGGGGTTCCTGAACAGAGTCGTTCCCAAGGAAAAGCTCATGGACACGGCCATGGAATTGGCAGAGAGAATCGCCAACAACGGCCCCATGTCGGTGAGAACCATGGTACGGCTTTCCAACCAGATAAAAGGTCTTTCTTTCAAGGAGGCGATGGACAAGGAAGTCGAAATGGGGCTCCCCGTATTTATGAGCGAAGAGGCCCGCGAAGGCGTGAAGGCCCAGAGGGAGAAAAGAAAACCCAACTTCTGATATAAATTCGATATCTTCTGTTAATTATAGTACTCCCGATTCTTTCACCGTTTTTTTTGGTGGAGGGATCGGGGGCTTCCGTAAGACCACTTCTTTTCCTAAGTGCTGAGGTGAATCCCCGATTGTGTCACGATACCGGTGATAAGATCCGGAGGCGTTAAGTCAAAGGCGGGATAGCGGGCCTTCACATCCCGCGCGCTGACGGGAGCACCCTGAAAGTATAACACCTCCTCGGGATTTCTCTCTTCAATCGGAATATCCGTCCCTTTCAGTGTATTCCTGTCATGTCCCCCGTATCCCAGGACATAAAAGGGAACATGAAAATGCCCTGCACAGATTGCAAGCTGCAGCGTCCCGATCTTATTTGCCACGGTTCCATCCATGGCAATTCTGTCCGCCGCGGTAAATACCTTGTCGATTTCGCCCAGAGACATGAAATGAGCTGCCATATTATCGGTGATAATGGTGGCATCCAGACCGAGTTGACTCACCGACCACGCCGTTAGTCTCGACCCCTGCAGATAGGGACGGGTTTCCGTGCAGACAACCTTAATATTCTTGCCGTTTTCTTTCGCATACTTCAACATGAAAAGGAGTGCAGGCCCTGGAAAACAGTGGGTGAGAATTGTATCTCCCGAATCGAGGACTCTTTCAGCATGACGCCCCGTCGCCTCTGAAATTTCCCGGGCAGAATGTATCACCTGCCTGAGATATTTCAGAATTACCTCAGAGGCAACACCCGATTCCTTACCGACTCTTTTTAGTGCATTTCTCATGAGAAGGGGCAGAAGAAACCCTGTGGGACGCGTCGCCCGAAGGCGATCCGCAGCCGCTTCAAGCGCCTTCTCGTTTCGGCCCTCCCCCTTCTTTTCAAGCTCACGGGCCGCAAGATAGAGGCCGAACCCCGCCGTGACGGCAATATCGCCGGCACCCTGAACGGCCATATCCTCGATGGCCTTCGCCACATCCTTGAACCCACCACAGTAAAGGGGTGCAATTTCCCGAGGGAGCTTCCTCCTGTCAATGATGACAAGTTTTTCCCCTTCCATGTACACGCTGTTTTCGATATCCATGAGAATCAGAGTTTTTTCATTCATGACATCACCGGTATTTTCTTATTGCCCAAACATCATGCTCCGTCGGGAATCGTAAACCGCCAGGCACAAAACCATTCCTCGGGATGGGGGTCAGGTGGACAGCCGATACACTCCGTCGTGATTCTTGAATCGATGGCCTCGGCAAAATAGGCATACTCTACGAGACCCGCCGACTTGCAGGGATAATCCTCGAGCCCCCTTCGTTTCCTCGCCGATTGAACGCGGCAGTCATTCATCTGGAATACGATGCTCGTCGGTCCCTCGTCGATAATCGACTGGACATTGATCCTCGCATACATCCTGAACCTGAGTGCCTTCTTCAGGCCTTCGAGCCCCGCCTTTTCGGGCAGTCCCAGAAATTCCTTAATCGACCAGGCCTCGAAGGGCGAAAATCGCGTCCAGCATGAATCGTTGCACCGTTTCGCGTCATTCATTCCATGGCCATTTTCCACCGCCTGAAACCATATCCCGTCATTGGCAATCCAGTTCACACCAAGGTTACTGGTGAGATCGAGAAGCTCCTCTTTCGACATATCGAGAAGGGCCTTGGGAATGCCGTCCACTATCTCAAAGCCGAGGACCTTCGAGAGCCGCTTCATCTGAACCTGGTAGGACTGCTCTTTTACTTTTTTCATTATGTCCAGGGCCTTTTTCATCCCCATCTGATGCTCAACTTCCATAAACCAGAGGGCGTAATGGACCAGGGTCCGGTGAAACATATCGAGAACGTATTTCGCCAGATCCCTCTGATCCAGATTTTCCGGCCCTTCGATGTTTGCATTCATCGTAAAACCTCCACAAAATTCTGAGAGTTTCATTATCGCACTTCCTACCGAAACGCAATATCATAAACAAAGATAATTCCTTGACTATTTTTTAAATTCGGGTATTTTTATGGCGGTTCGACACCGTATCAAAACTGTTCTATTTAAATACACGTTCAGGTATCGCTCGGATTCAATGTGGGAGGATTCATGTCTGCGCCTGAGGAAGTACAAAAGCTCGTTGAACGTTTCGACCGCAATATTGAAGCCTACCGTTCCGGTCATTACAACGAAACACAGGTCAGGGAAGAATTCATAAATCCCTTTTTTCACTCCCTTGGCTGGGATATCTACAATTCCCAAGGATACGCGGAAGCCTATAAAGATGTCATCCACGAAGATTCGATAAGGATCGGGAGCGCCATCAAGGCCCCCGATTACTGCTTCCGCATCGGCGGAACGCGAAAGTTTTTCCTCGAAGCAAAAAAGCCCTCCATCAATATCAGGGAAGATACACATCCCGCCTACCAGCTCCGGCGCTACGCATGGTCGGCAAAGCTGCCCCTCAGTATCCTCACCGATTTCGAGGAATTCGCCGTTTACGACTGCCGCATCAAACCGGCAAAAACGGACAAGGCTTCAACGGCCCGGGTATTTTATTTCACTTACGATACTTATGCAGAACGCTGGGATGAATTCCGGTCAATCTTCTCAAAAGAGGCGGTCTTACAGGGTTCCTTCGACAGGTATGTGGAATCGTCGAAGACCAAGCGGGGAACCGCCGAGGTGGACAGGGCCTTTCTTGCTGAGATCGAGCGATGGCGTGAGATGCTGGCACGAAATATTGCCCTCAGAAATCCCACTCTCACCCAGAGGGAACTTAACTTTGCCGTTCAGCGAACCATTGATCGTATTATATTCCTCCGAATCTGCGAAGACAGGGGGATAGAGGATTACGGAAGGCTTCAGGCGCTGCAGAACGGAACGAGAGTCTATGAAAGGCTCTGCCAGTATTTTGATAGAGCCGATGAACGATATAATTCCGGCCTCTTTCACTTCAGGAACGAAAAGGACCGGCCGGGCAATCCCGACGCGCTCACCCTAAATCTGGGAATCGACGACAGGGTGCTGAAGGATCTTCTGAAAAACCTCTACTATCCCGAAAGCCCCTATGAATTTTCCGTCCTCCCAGCCGATATTCTGGGTCAGGTTTATGAGCAATTTCTTGGAAAGGTGATTCGCCTCACGTCGGGCCACCGGGCCGTAGTAGAGGAAAAGCCGGAGGTCAAAAAGGCGGGGGGCGTTTACTATACCCCCACCTATATCGTGGACTACATCGTAAAGGAAACAGTGGAAAAACTCCTGGAAGGGAAAACGCCCCGACGTGCCGAAAAGCTCAGGATTCTCGACCCCGCCTGCGGTTCCGGCTCCTTTCTCATCGGGGCCTATCAGTGCCTTCTCGACTGGCACCGCGATCACTACGTCCATGACGATCCCGAAAAGTATGCACGGATGAAAAAACCGCGCCTCTATGAAGGCCGCGGCGGCGACTGGAAGCTCACCACAGCGGAGCGGAAGCGGATTCTCTTGAACAACATCTTCGGCGTCGACATCGACCCCCAAGCCGTTGAGGTAACGAAACTTTCGCTCCTTCTTAAGGTGCTGGAGGATGAGGACGCCGAAACAATCGGGAAAACCCTCGCCCTTTTTCATGAAAGGGCCCTCCCCGATCTGGGGAACAATATCAAGTGTGGAAACTCCCTCATCGGCCCCGACTTTTACGAGGGAGAACAGTTAAGCCTACTTG
>CAYSHT010000107.1:5584-7209 GCA_964430915.1 uncultured Syntrophaceae bacterium | reverse complement strand
AACCAGTATATCTGGCCGCTGCTTATTACGACAAACCCAAAGATGATGACTGCCGTCATCGGTCTTCAGCACCTGATTCCGGCGGCAGACGACCTGCCATACTGGAATGTCGCACTTGCCGGTTCGTTGCTGGTGATGCTGCCGCCGATTCTGGTGGTTCTCTTCATGCAGCGCTGGTTTGTCAAGGGTCTCGTTGAACGTGAGAAGTGATTCTCCCTATATCGCTTTCTTAATTGAGCTCAGGTATTCCTGCGATCTGTCGAGGTAGAAAGAAAGGGCTCTGGAAAAGTTCTTGCCCACCACCCCGTCGACGAAGAGCTGGCTTATCTCGCGGTTTCGTTCGAGCACCGCTTGAGTCCGTACAAGAATCTGTCGCTCCTCATGCGACATCTCCTTTACAATCATCTTCAGCGCGCTCTCCGCCCGTGGCTGATACATCCAGAAATAGAGAAGGTCGAGGGCATTTATAATAACGATCTTTTCCAGATCACTCGCCTCTTCTTTTATTGTTCGTATAAATCTCTTCGGAGATTCGAGCATTTCGAGGACGTCCGATTCGGCAAAGATGACCTCCATCCGTGTATAGGTATCAAAAACCTGCTCCAGTTTGCCGCGATAATCACGAAGACGGACCCGGATATTCTGATAGCGATCTGCGAGACCTTCAATCACACCAGCTACACAATCGGAGGCCGCCTTGGATACAATGGCCGCCCACTTCTGAAGGATGAGATCAGCCCCCGCTACCCCAAACCCCGAAAGGATAGCCCCTGCGAGAATGTTGAATAACAGGGCAAGGGGTATCGAAATCACGGTACGGAAAAAATTGCCGACGACGGCGCCCCGCTGCAGGCCCCGAAATGCGTTATGAGTCGATATATAGAGTCCGTTCGCGACGGCCATCACCGAATAGAGCACAACAGGACCTGTGGCAACGGTAATCCCGAACATGCGGTCCATGATGACGGTTTTTACAATATAATCGAGCAGCGGAACGGAAAATCCCGTAAAAAGAAGAGAATCCGTCAGGCGTTCCCAGCTCACATAATCATTCCATCTAAGAAGGGGCGAACGGCGTATCCCGCCTCCTCCCATGACAGACTGAAGAATATTTCTGAGTCCCGTGATTCCGAACCATAAAAAGGCGCCGAAATAGGCAAGAAGCCACCAGTCCTTGGTGAGATAAAAGGTGAGAAAGGCGGGTACAAAACCACACAAAACCTTGATCCAGTTTTTTAAACCGCTGTTCATGTACATCCAGGAAACTTTTTTCCCCTTTTTCCTCATCTCGGGTGGGTTGAGAGAAAGATCGTTTGAACTTTCCTCATCGATTCCTCCGAGTGTTACTACATTACCTTCGGTTCCTATTACGGTTGAGTACCGTATGATCTCCCATTCTTCTTGACGCTTCTTACCAAGAAACCTTAAACCGGGGATACGGCCTAGCCTGTGATAAAGGGCGCTGAAAAGAGAATTCGTGCTCGTCCTGGGTACATAATTAACACGCCTAAAAACCCCCGTATGAATGGGTATGACAAGGCGCGAACCGGGGGGAGATTTTTTTATCTCCCTTTGTGCAGCAGGGGGCAACGTATCATTGATAACCATGCCCATCCCGTAAAGGT
>CAYSHT010000107.1:0-5484 GCA_964430915.1 uncultured Syntrophaceae bacterium | reverse complement strand
CTTTGTGCAGCAGGGGGCAACGTATCATTGATAACCATGCCCATCCCGTAAAGGTGATGGGAACGTCCCGTCGAATCACTCCCCACACGGCTTCTCAGGCGGTGGCCTTTGTAATATGATTGAAACGATTCGATGTTGTAGAGGATTTCTATGAACTTTTCTATCCTGCCGGCATGTTCCGATTTGTCCAATCTCTCTATGACGTTCCGTATGATCCTCTTGAGCAGAATGACATTACCGTCATTTATTGCTCTCTGTAGTTCATTTATCTCGTTATAGTGGGGATTTCTCCCCATTATATAATCTTTAATGTTGAAATTCTCCAGATGGGTTATCATCCCCCTGCAGTCGTAAAGGAGTTCAAGGACATCCTCAACAGCGAGATCGGCGAGGCCCAGCGTAACGCTGTACCCCGAATTGAGATGAGCCATTCTCTCGATAAGATCCCGGGGAGAAAGCATGAGCAAGTGAGGAACATCCGGGTCGTCTCTGGGGGCATTGGGATCGGGGATATTCGGGTTGCACGACGGCCTCAGATATTTTTCCACGATAGCTTCCGAATCAAGAGCATTCATCTCTTCTACAAAATCCATCAGCCTGATTTTTTCTTCTCGTACGGCACTTTCGTAAAGATTACTCAATTCCTCCGTGCGGGCCCGCATCTCCGGCAGTATCTTCGAGTGAATAAATTCCGCCAGGTGGAGTATTGATACTTGGCCTATCCCTACAAATGTTCGAAATTCTGTCTCATCCAGAAAGGGCATTTCAATCCCGTACCGCTCCCCGATTTCCTTACTATGTCTCTCATTGAATTCCCGAATGAGCGAGAGAACGAAACGTCCCTTGTATTCAGATACAATGCGCCCCTCCTCTGTAAATGCTTTAACGTCGGGTTCTTCCAAAAATTGGAGATAATCCTGTGCGTCCAGAAGTCCCCTCGGAGCCCAGATGAGCTGTAAATATCGATTATGGAATCTCGGAGAAAGCTCGACTCCGATCCGGACCCTTATGCCCATGATCTCCGCTGCCTCAAGAAGCTCGGCAGCCACATCGGATCTTACGTAATTATAGTAAATCACCTTCAGACGCCGTATCCCCTTTATCCATGCATCCATAATAAGGTGTGTCGGTGATTTTCTCCCCTTTGTATTCACATCATGCACATGGTCATCCGTCGCAATCTGATTCCACTCCTCCGACATCTCGAGTAGGTGGTACTTTCTCAACTGTTCACGGACGACTCTCGGTTTTCCTGTTGCAGCCATTCGAAAGTCGTGGGCTAACTCCAGCCTGCTTCTATTATCACCCTTCGAGCGCACCAGCCTTTTCATAATCTGTATGAGCACACGGGCCGTATTTTTTCTCAGATAACTTTTTGTACTGTAAAGTACCTCATCTCGTAATGAACGCAGTGCTGCCAGTCTGTCCTTTTCCTCGCCCACCTCGAGAGAATTCAGGAGATGAACCACTGCATATGCGATGCGCAGTTCCCTTGATGCCGCCATCTCCTTTATTCCGTGCGGGTGTAGATAGGGGTTCAGCAGATTTTTGATATACTTTCTCGATATGTCTCTGTTGAGAACTTCACTGACGATGATGAGAAGCTCGTGATCCTCTCGATCGAAAAGGATTGTTCCTCTTTTCTTTTTCATCCCGTCACTTCCAAATTATCCCACCGCCATTAACTACAATTGAAAAAACGATTTTAAATTTTGTTTCCGAGCCTTTAGCAGGTTTTCCTTTTTGCTGAGAATCCAGCGTACACTGAATGATGGAGAGTCTACCCTTTGGATCTCTTATACTACCTCAAAGATGGTATTTCATCAAGTCTCATCCAGTTATTCAAATTTATAGCTTCCATCATTTTGAAGCTCCCCGCCCACAGGGCGGGGCTTCCCGGTAAGGAATAGTTTAATCATATTGCGTCCCTTGACTCCGCCTACAAGGCGGAGTCCGAGGGTGCGCCCCCGGTCAAAGCAGCTGCTTGCTTCTCATCCTTTAGTCTTCATTTATGGTTATTCTTTAACCCTTTTCATTATGGTTGACAGGGCATGAATGATGATGTTACAAGTGACATGGAGGTTATCATGGCCACATCCGGAAAGGAACGACAGAGGAAATATATTGAAAAGCAACGGCTTGGGGGAAAAAGACCCGTTACGGTACTTTTATCACAAGTGACTAAGGAAGTTCTTGAGCTGGAAAGAAAAATGACGGGCGAGAGCCTCTCATCCATTATAGAAAGAGCCGTTATGAATAGCAAAGCACCTGTCACAATTGACGATACGTTGCCCAAAAAAGCCAAGGAACATACCGCAAGTGACAAAGGCAAAAAAAAGGAAAAACCACACAAACAAGATAACTTGGAGCTATTTTAAAAGGTACTACTTCATGTTTTTGCATTGTTTAGATTAAGGAAAAAGATAATGGAGATTACCGGATACTACCCCGGTGCCATAGGCAGGATCACCGAGATTCATGCCACCTATTACCATGACAACTGGGACCTCAATGTGACATTCGAAACACATGTCGGACGAGAAATTTCGGAATTTATCGATCAATTTCATCCGGAAAGAGACGGATTGTGGATCGCAAAAATATCGGGCACCTTTGCAGGTTCTGTCGCTATAGGAGGTTCCGAAACTGAAGGAGATGCCCGTCTCAGGTGGTTTATCGTAGCGCCCGAGTTTCAGGGTCGGGGCATAGGAAAGGAACTGCTTCGAAATGCGATCTCCTTCTGCAGAGAGAGAAAATACGGGGAGATTTATCTCTGGACCTTCAAAGGCCTCGACAGGGCTCGCTCGCTCTACGAGGGTGACGGATTCGTTCTCACCGAGGAGAAGAAGGCTCATCAATGGGGAATAGCCCTGACGGAACAGATGTTCAGATTGAGGCTGGGGGAATAACCGTCACATGGGAACTCTTCGATGGATTGCAGACGAGACACTTCTCTATGGCCTTCTCGGAGGACTCTCCACCACCCCTCTTCTAATTATCATATCTATCTCCATAGTCCTTTTATGGAGGGGCGCCGACTGGATGATAGAGGGGGTCATCGTTTTTGCCGAACGAACCGGTCTCCCTAAAATAGTCATCGGCGCGACCATCGTCTCTCTGGGAACCACCACACCGGAGGCATTTGTCTCGGTAATGGCTGCCTGGATGGGCAATCCCGGTCTCGCATTGGGAAACGGTGTGGGATCAATCATTGCGGATACGGCGCTGATCCTGGGTCTTACCTGCATCCTTGCACGGGTACCCGTCGATCGCTATATTCTTAACCGCACCGGCATGGTTCAGGTGGGGGTGGCCACCCTTCTGGTCGTAATCTCACTGATTGCCTGGGTAACCATGCCGGGACAACCCGTCCTTGGCCGCTGGGTGGGCGTGCTTTTTCTTGTTCTCCTTGCAGCCTACATGTATCTCACCTTCTTCTGGAGCAAAAAGAAAAGTTCCCTGGAAAGAGCCCCCGAACTTCCGATGCAGGGAGAACCAGCATCTTCGATAAAATCACTTTTTATGATTATAGGAGGGCTTTTTCTTGTCATCGCAGGGGCGAGGATACTCGTCCCGAGCTCGGTGGAAATCGCCGGCAGAATAGGGGTACCGGAAGACATTATCGCCGCCACCCTGGTTGCTCTGGGCACATCCCTTCCCGAGCTGGTAACCGCCATTGCCGCCGTGAGGAAGGGACATCCCGAGATCACCGTGGGCAACATCGTGGGAGCCGACGTTCTGAACTGTCTCTTCGTCATCGGAGCCTCGGCGGTGACACGGCCCCTCGCACTTTCATCAAACTTTTTCACCTTCCACTTTCCCGCCATGCTCATCGTCCTCTTCTCATTCAGGGCCTTTATCGTCATCAACAAAGACGGATGGTTCAAAAAGTGGCAGGGAGTCTGGCTTGTGGGAATATACTTCAGCTATCTTATCCTTCAATATGTGACGAATATCGGCCCGATCGGAGGATAGAGCCCACGAAGGGGAGAGATCAATCTACCCTATTTTACACTTTTATTTTCTCAGTTTTTTTATAAGAACTCGAAAGTGAATCTCCCCGCCCACAGGGCGGGGCTTCCCGGTAAGGAATATGTTTGTTTTATATTGCGCCCCTTACCCCGCCTACAAAGCGGGGCTTGCGGATGCGCTCCCGGTCACTGACAATCACATATGGAGGGGACACCGATGGATTTCTTTCTTATAAATACGATCACCATACCTCTTTTTCAAGTGGCACTGCTTCTGATTGTTGCTACTGTGGTTCTGCTCTTCGGAAGGACAAAATTGGCACTTGTGATCTGCTACCTCTTCACGATGTACTGGGGGTATTTTGCAAACGCCGATCAGTTGCTCATGAGCGGATCAAGCAGTATTGGTTACGTAAACCTGCTTACCTATTTCGGATTCGGCTTTCTTATAGCCATTCTGGCAAGCACGGGGTTTTTCTTTACATCCGATTAAATAAGGCTAAACCGGCCATAAACATATGAAGCTCCCCGCCCGCAGGGTGGCGCTTCCCGGCAAAGAATGTTTTATTATATTGCGCCCCTTAACCCCGCCTCCAAGGCGGAGCTTGCGGGTGCGCCCCCCGGTCAGCGGCGAAGGAGAATATCCTCAAGTTTTTTCAATGCTTCGCTTAAATTTTCGGGTTTTGCCCCCCCGGCCTGGGCCATATCGGGGCGACCGCCGCCGCTCCCCCCAACAATAGGGGCAATTTCCTTGACGATAGTGCCGGCATGATATCTGTCGGTGAGATCCTCCGTCACCATGCAGAGAAGCATAACCTTTGTATCGACCTTACTTCCCAGAAGGATAATGCCCGATTTTATCCTGTCCCTTACCTTGTCGCCAAAATCACGGAGTGTTTTCACGTCGGGGGCATCAACAGCGGTGGCGAGGACCTTTATTCCTGCTATTTCCTTCGCCTGTCCCATGAGATCGGAGGAATCCCTGGAAGCCAGCTTTCCCTTGAGCTTTTCGATCTCCCTTTCCATCTCCCTCTGCTGACTCAGGAGCTTTTCCACCCGTTCCCCCAATTTAATGGGGTTTGTATTGACGAGGAGGGACGCTTTTTTCAACTCCCTCTCGATTTTTTCCGCATACCGCAGGGCCTCTCCGCCGGTTACCGCCTCTATTCTCCTCACCCCTGCCGCCACCGATGATTCACTGACAACCTTGATAAAGCCTATGTCGCCGGTTCTTCGCACATGGGTGCCGCCGCAGAGTTCCATGCTGAGGTCGCCCATCTTTACGACCCGCACCTGATCGCCGTACTTCTCATCAAAAACAGCGGTAGCACCTGTTTTCATCGCCTCATCCCTGGGCAATACCTCGGTGACAACCTCAAAGTTTTCCCTTATGTATTGGTTGGCTAAGGTTTCTACCCTTTCCATTTCTTCGTCATCGATTCTGGAAAAGTGGGAAAAGTCGAATCGAAGCCTATCCGGCGTTACAAGGGAACCGGACTGCTTGACATGATCT
>CAYSHT010000106.1:0-7325 GCA_964430915.1 uncultured Syntrophaceae bacterium | reverse complement strand
CCCCGCAACTTGTTGCGGGGAGCTTCAATCTCTGCACAGTAACCGGTGTTTTCCGGGTTTAAAAGTACCTCGAAACAACCTTCTTGTTGACAAATCTCGTTTTTTCCAATACTTCCTTAAGCGTCGGGAATTTTCCTGTGGAAAAGGGGGAGCTATGAAGGAGAGTGGAGAGTATCCCTATTCTCTCAAGACGGTGCTGGAGCAGAATGAATTTGAAAACATAATGGACAACAATATGTTCTCAGCCTTTATTCCCGGCGAGCTTCCCGTACCCCCCATCGATGAGCAGCGAAAAACCCAGATTTCATCCCAGGGAGTGGCGAGACATCCTGAATACGTGAGAAGTGCCCAGATCAATCAGATTTTCAGTTATATCGGTTTTATAAAACGTACCAGAAACAATACGTACCGGCAATATCTGCCTCTTCTCTTTGAACAGCTCAATATCTTCCTCTCCGTTCTCGAGGAGGTAATTTATACGCTTAATGTCACGATCTCTGAGGATATCTACCGGGAGCGAAAAAATGGTCTGGAAAATTTCCTTGAGTATTATCAAAGGCGGCCCAAGGATGGTGTAGACTGGCTCGAAGAGGTATGGAGGCGACAGAAGCATTACCTGGAGCAACTCGATATGCTGACTGAGACCCTCAAGGTTCGCGGCAATGTCTTTGACTATAGCGACGACCCGATGTTTGATGAGATTATTTCGCTGTGCCGAAGCAAGTTAAACGGAAACGATCCGGAAAGCCCGAATGATATCGACTATGGATTCGTGGCAAATACCTGTCTGAAGGCCTCTTCGGATAAGGAACCGAAGACCATATGGTCGGGCGACCGGCACGTCCTCAGGATACTTCAGGCCATCTATGAAAGGTCTTACCTGAAAAATGAGCTTCCCCCGGTCAATCTTCGCGCCACCTATTCCCCCCGCAACTATGCCCACCTCTTTCCAAGAGATTGAAGGCCTTCGCCCGTTGATTGAGTAATCCGGAGATCCAGATCAATCAGATGTAGCTGTGCATTATTCTATGGAGGTCTCGATCCAGTGTGCCCGGTTCCTCGGCCTTGTACTCGTCGAGGATGGTTTTCAGTATGTTATAGGTCCTCGCGTCGCTGAGGTCGTCGAGTTTCCGGTAGATTCCCCGTCTTCTTCCCAGACGGTAGATAATCCTGTCATCGTCTGACATTGCAAAAAATCTCTCGATAATGGCCAAGAGTTTTTTCTTGTCGTCCGGGAGTTTTCCTTCCAGCTCTTCCAGGAGATTAAGGATATGATCACTTACTAGCGTGCTTTCGATTCCATCGAGATTTTCTATGAATAAGCGTATTTCCCTGACCACATCCTCATCGCCGATGGGCGTAAATTCCCCTTCATGCATTTTTCTGTAGAGTTCCGTACCTCGTCTTACCTGAAGCGATCTCAGCCGGATATAATCGGGATTGATCTCGTTTATGACACGGGCCGTCTCCTTAGCGTGCTCCTCTGACCATCGGTCACCCCCGAGTCCGGGGATTATATATTCTGAAAGAGAGATCCCCGATTCTACTACCCTTTGGCCTCCTTCAATATGCTGCGCCGCGGTGACGCCCTTCTGAATGAATTTCAAGACAGGATCATATCCGCTTTCCATTCCGATATGGATCCTCGAAAGACCGGCATCATAAAGCGTTTTAAACTCTTCTACTGATTTTCGGGAAGCGGTTTTAGATCGGCAGTAGGAGGTAATCCTCTTCACGAAGGGAAAAGTTTTCATTATAAAGGAGAGTATTTCGGCCAGATCATCGGTCTTCATGATGATGGAGTTCGCGTCCTGAAGAAAGACGGACTCACCGCCGAAATAGAGCCATGCGGCAACGCTCCTGAAATTGTCGCTGTATCTGCCGTCTCTTGCGTAGATGAGGTCGATGACCGGTTCGGTAATCTTTCCTCCCTGGCCGAGCTTCCATGAGAGTGACTGTATCTCTTCTGCAATGTCATGGGCATCCTGGATGTCTTCCTTAACCTCGTCGACGGATCGTATCGAGAACTTCGTGTCGTGGTAGGTATGGCAGAAGGCACATTTGTTCCAGGGGCAGTTTCTCGTTGAGCGGATCAAGAGACTCCGTGCCTCGCTTGGTGGTCTGATAGGACCCTGTTCAAAAGAATGATTCATTGTTCACACGTATATTTTCTCAGATTTTTTATTAATATAGGCATTGTACACCGGATATCAAAAGGGGGGCTTATTTTTTACCCCTTCCGTTCGATCCGGTTTCCTTTGCCAGAGACGAGCATATTGTAAGTCTTTTCTATCCTGTCCCAGTTTTCCTCTCTGTCCATCGACCAGTAGCGTCCGATTACCGAGACGACCTCGCCCAACTCGAGCTCCCTGCATTTTTTTTCTATCTTTTCGATATAGATAGCGCCGCTTTCAGGCTTTTCTCCCCGCCTTCCGAGCATGGCGTGGATGAAGAGGTCCTGTATTCCCTCTGCCTTCGCAAGCTCCATCAGTGCGAAGAGATGGTCCACCGAACCGTGGGAGCTAAAAAAGGACACAATCCCGAGAAGATGGAGTGCGGCGGAATTTTCTTTGGCCTTTTTTATTGCATGCAAAAAGGCAGCGTTTTTAAAAAATGAACCATCTGCGATTGCCTGACCGATCTTTACCCTGTCCGAGAAGATCTTCCGTCCCGCGCCGATATGGAGGTGACCCACCTCGGAGTTTCCCACCGTTCCTTCGGGAAGGCCAACTGCGGTTCCCGATGCCGCGAGAACAGAGTATGGACAGGTATTCAACAGTTTGTCCATAACGGGTGTCGGCGATGCCGCAATAAGATTTCCCTTTTTGCTTTCGTTTAATCCCCAGCCGTCGAGGATAAGAAAGAGAATTCTTTTTCCGCTTTTTCGGGTATGGTTTTTCACAAGCGATTGTCCGGTCATGGCCTCCGGTTTCGCGATTCCCATCAGTTCGAGCACCGTGGGGGCAATAGCCGTGAGGTCTCCCTCGCCCCGAAGTTCCACACCGCCTGATTTCTTGATGACGATGAAGGGGACAGGTGAGTCCGTATGGCCCGTATCTATCGCGCCATCGGGGTAGAGCCACTTCTCTACCGTCCCATGGTCAGCCGTGACGATAACCGTCATATCTTCTCGGAGGGCCTCTTCTATGACCTCCCCGGTCTTTTTATCGACCACTTCCACGGCCTGTTTAATGGCAGTTTCATTTTCTATATGTCCCACGACATCAACATTCGGAAAATTGACCACGATAAAATCGTATCGGCTGTCGCGAACTTTTTCGATGGTGGCCTTCGTTATCTCCTCGATCGACATCTCTGGTGCCTCGTCGAAGAGGGCGACATCCTTCCTCGTGGGGATTATTATTCGCTCTTCTCCCTTCACAGGTTCGGGGTCTTTACCGTTCAGAAAGAACGTGAGGTGGACGGCCTTTTCCGCCTCGGTAATCTTCACCTGTTTGAGATTATGGCCGGCGATGGTCGAACTCAGGGTGTCGGTGATTTTTTCCTCGGGAGGAAAGGCGACATCGACATTCAGACTCTTCTGGTATTCGATCATGGTGGCAAAGGTAAGACCCAGGTCCTTTACGGGAAACCTGTCAAATGAGCCGTCGGTCAGACTTTCGGTGAGTTCGATCTCCCGTTCGCCCCGAATATTGTAGAAGATTACCGAATCCCCTTCCGCTATTCTTCCTATGGGACTGCCCCTTTCATCGAAGAGGATCATCGGTTCCAGCGTTTCATCGTCGCGGTTTGTCCTGTATGCATCCCTTACCGCACGGGACATGTAAAATCCGTCTTTTATCGTCATCTCGGTTGCCCTGCTCTCCTCAAAATTTTCCTATTACTAATATAGTGTGGTTGGAATGTCAAACAATCAGGGAGAAGAAGCGACGGGAGCTTTTCTGTTGAAAATTGACCTTTTAAATGGTAACTCATAGTCGTTTTATCCTGCATGTTTAGAGAAATATCAGATGCGCAAAAACGGATTTGAGAAGACCCAGGAAGAGATATTCCAAGAAAGGGCGGAAATTCTCTACCTCACGGGAGACAAGCTATCGAAAGCCCTCGACAGGCTCAAAGCCATTGAAGAAGAGATAGAAGCCAAACTGGATATATTGCGGGAAAGTGTGAAAAGCGGCCTTGAGAAGGATTGCCATGAGCTCTTTAAAGAAACAAATAAAGAGATCAGGAAATACAACAAGGTGAGGGAGCATGCCAAGCTGCGATACTACTATCTTATCGTGACCAGAGAAGCCATGGGATTTCGCAGGCACAAATGGGTTGACGAGATGTATAAGATTCCGCCGAAAAAGGAGAGATTGAAAAGGCTTAATGAACCGGTATAAAAAGCAGAGACAAAAAATGGTCAGCTCCCAGCTCGAATCAAGGGGGATACGAGATGAGCGTGTTCTGAATGCAATGGCAAAGATTCCCCGACACCTCTTCGTTGATGAATGGCTGAGGGATCGAGCCTATTCTGACAATCCCCTTCCCATCGGCGACAGACAGACCATATCTCAGCCTTATATCGTGGCTCTGATGACCGAGGCCCTTGAACTGCGGGGACATGAAAAGGTTCTCGAAATCGGAACCGGTTCCGGATATCAGGCGACCATTCTGGCAGAACTGGCAGACAGGGTCTGCTCCATAGAGAGAATAGCATCAATCGCCTCGCGGGCGAGAACGCTTATAGAATCGCTCGACTATTTCAATGTCTTGATCTGGGTCGGTGATGGTACCTACGGATGGAGGGACGAGGCCCCCTTTGATGCTATAATCGTAACTGCCGGCGCTCCTGATGTTCCCAATGCATATAAGGAGCAGCTTGCCGTGGGAGGAAGGCTCGTGATTCCCGTCGGTGACCGCCATTCGCAGATTTTGTTGAGGTATACTCGTCTTTCTGAAGATATAGACGACATGAAGGAAGAAGACCTGGGGGGGTGCCGGTTCGTTGACCTTATCGGAAACCATGGCTGGAAGAAGTAGAGGGGGGTAAATGCTCAGAAGATTGTATGATTGGGTTCTCCACTGGGCCGAAACACCCTATGGAACGTGGGCGCTTTTTTTCCTTGCCCTTGCAGAATCGAGTTTCTTTCCCATTCCTCCCGATGTTCTCCTCATTGCGCTCGCTATATCGATTCCCGCCAAGTCATTCAGATACGCCCTTGCATGCACCGTCGGTTCCTTGATAGGTGGAGTGATCGGCTATATAATCGGGTATCAATTTATGGAGCTGGTCGGTCTTCAGATTCTGGAATTTTACGGATTGATGGCCAAATTCAATGCCGTTGGCGATCTCTATAACAAATACAATGCACTTGCCGTGGGAATAGCGGGATTTACCCCGATACCCTATAAAGTCTTTACCATCTCAGCCGGTGCCTTCGGGATAAATTTCCCGGTTTTTCTTCTTGCTTCGGCGGTGAGCAGGGCGGCACGATTTTTCATCGTAGGATGGTTAATCTATAAATTCGGCCCCGGCATACGGGCCTTTATCGACAGATACTTCAATGTTCTGGCCGTTGTTTTTGTCATTCTCCTTGTCGGGGGATTTATCTTAATAAGGTATATTTTTTGATGACACGCCTAAGAATAATATCGATTCTCTTTTTTGTCATACTTTTTGTGGCTTCCTGCGCAACCAGGCCCATGGGGGTATACCACCGGGTAAATAAGGACGAAACCCTCTGGAGGATCGCGAAAACCTATAATACGGATATCGATACTATTGTGGAGGCGAACAATCTCCCGAATCAGGAGACCGTCGAAGAGGGAAGCCTCCTTTTTATTCCCGGGGCAGTAGAGGTTGCCACAGTAACTCCTCCTTCCGTAACGAAAAAGAAAGCCGTCACAAAAACCACAGAGAAGAAAGTCGTTCCCAAAACGGTAAAGAAGAAACCAGCTCCGGCGAAAAAGAAGACCACCACCGTCGCCAAAAAAGGCACATCCTCCAAGACGCGATTTATCTGGCCCTTGAAGGGTAAGGTGTCATCGAAGTTCGGACTTCACAGCGACGGAATGAGGAGGAATAACGGAATAAAGATAGAGGGAAAAGAGGGGGCACGGGTCACGGCATCGGCCGCGGGCACCGTCATACTCTCCGGCCCTCTTAAATATTATGGAGAAACCGTCATAATAAAACATTCGAGCCACTATCGAACGGTGTACTCGAACCTCAAAAAGCGACTGGTCACAGAGGGGCATGCGGTAAAAAAAGGTCAGCTGATAGCCCTTCTTGGCAGAGAGGAAAAAAGCGGACGGGAACGCCTCTACTTTGAGATACGGTACAGGAACAATGCGAAAAATCCGTTGAAATACCTGCACTGATATGGTGTCTTATTACGACGGCAATAATATACGTCAAAGCCGTCATTCCCGCGAAAGCGGGAATCCAGCATTGGCCTAGATGCCGGATCAAGTCCGGTATGACCGGGAGCGCACCCGCAAGCCCCGCCCTGTGGGCGGGGAGATTCACAGTTGATATGTTTATTTGCCGAAGTAATAACATAGTTGTGTATATAAAATTCGTAGTTAAAGGAGTGAAGAAATACAATGAAATTTGCCGAAGATATTTACGCGTATGAATGGACGAGCCCTTTTGAGAACAACTGTAACAGCTTTTATATAGGGGGAGATGTGGGAGCCCTTATTGATCCGGGACTGACAATGTTTCTGCCCGAACTTCTGACAAAAATGGAGAAAGATGGCATCGCAAGGAGCGATATAAAGTATGTAATAAATACCCATTCGCACCCCGACCATTTCGAGGGATCGGAGGAGTTCAATGGTGATGACGGGGTTACAATAGCCCTGCATGAGAAGGAGAAGGAATTTTTCGATGATATCGGCGGCGATATGTATCGCCTCTTTGGACTGAATGCGCCGAAAGTGAATATTGACCTTGTTTTGAAAGAGGGAGCCCTGGACCTGGGGGGCGAATCTTTCGAGGTGTACCTCGTGCCCGGCCACTCGCCAGGTTCCATCGCACTTTACTGGCCTGCCCGAAAGGCGCTCTTCCCGGGTGACGTAATCTTTGTCCAGAATGTGGGGAGGTCCGATTTTCCCGGAGGAGACAGCAAGCTTCTCAAGGAAAGCATTTTAAAACTTTCAAAGCTCGACGTTGACTACTTCATGCCGGGCCACATCGGGATCTTGAAGGGAAACGAAAGCGTCAAGGACAATTTCCGTTTCGTTATAGAGCGGGTCTTTCCTTACCTTTAAGTAATAGGATGTTTTGTGGGATATTGCCGTGCTCCCTCGTGCGGATACCACGAGAGGAGCAGGAAAATAAGAGTCAATCAAGTAGGCCAGTACGCCTGCTAATC
>CAYSHT010000105.1:0-7543 GCA_964430915.1 uncultured Syntrophaceae bacterium | reverse complement strand
AACCTGTGACATCCACGGTGTAAACGTGGCGCTCTCCCAACTGAGCTACCCGCCCTTATACACTCTTTAATGATCCCGATCAAGGCGGGAAATGTAGAGAAAAAATCTCCCTTTGTCAAGCTATATTTGAGTTTATTGCCTAAGCATTAACCCTTATTTCATCGTTCTTTATAAAAGCTCCGCCTATTGGTGTGTCTTCCTTCTTTATATCATTCCTGATAAGAGCCCTTTTCAGCACTTCATCAACATTCTCTACGAACACTATTTCCACATCTTTCAGCACATTTGCTGGAATATCAGTAAGATCTTTCTCGTTTTCTCTCGGAATAATAACCGTTTTGATGTTGCCACGATGGGCAGCCAGCAATTTTTCCTTCAGTCCCCCTATGGGCAATACCCTTCCCCGCAGTGTAATCTCACCGGTCATGGCAATATCACTTCTCACCTTTTGCCCGAGAAATGCCGAGGCAATCGAGGTTGCCATGGCAATACCGGCGGAAGGACCGTCCTTCGGAATCGCACCCTCGGGAACATGAACGTGCACGTCTGACTCTTTATAGAAATTTGCATCAAGTCCCAAAGTATCCGCCCTTGATCTCACATAGGTAAGCGCCGCCTGAGCCGACTCCTGCATCACGTCACCAAGTTTACCCGTCAGGATCGGTTTTCCCGTTCCCTTCATAACGGATGCCTCTATTGTCAGAAGTTCTCCACCCACCTCGGTCCATGCGAGGCCTACGGTGAGACCAACTTTATCCTTTCCTTCCGTTTCGCCGAAGCGGTACTTCGGTATACCGAGATATTTTTCAACCGATTTCATTGTTATTTTCAGTCTGCTTTTTGTTCCATCTGTTACGATTTTCCTTGCCACCTTTCTGCAAATGGATGCTATTTCTCTTTGCAGATTCCGTACTCCTGCCTCTCTGGTATACTTTCTGATGAGCGTAAGAAGGGCTCCATCGGTATAGTCAATATTATCAACGGTTAGACCATTTGCATCCATCTCCTTGGCAACCAGATACTTCTTCGCAATATTCAATTTTTCCGGCTCTATATACCCTGCAATACGAATTACTTCCATTCTGTCCTCTAATGCAGCGGGGATCGTTTGAAGCACGTTTGCCGTAGTAATGAACATAATTTCAGAAAGATCGTAATCCACCTCAAGATAATTGTCGTTGAATGCAAAGTTCTGCTCCGGATCAAGAACCTCAAGAAGGGCAGATGCTGGATCCCCCCTGAAGTCAGAGCTCAGTTTGTCGATTTCATCGAGACAGAACACCGGATTGTTTGAGCCTGCTTTTTTCAGAAGCTGTATGATCTTTCCCGGCAGGGCACCTATATATGTCCTCCTGTGGCCACGTATCTCGGCCTCATCTCTAAGACCGCCTAGTGATAACCTGACAAATTTTCTGTTTGTTGCCCGGGCAATCGACTTTGCGACCGATGTCTTTCCCACACCGGGAGGCCCTACGAGACAGAGTATGGAGCCTTTCTTCTTTTTGATAAGATACTGGACCGCCAGGTATTCCAGAATCCTTTCCTTGACCTTCTTCAATCCATAGTGGTCCTCTTCCAGGATCACTTCCGATTCCTTGAGGCTGTATTTATTTTCCGTCTTTTCAGACCATGGCAGCGATAATATCCAGTCTATGTAATTTCTTACGACTGTCGCCTCTGCGGACATCGGAGCCATCATTTTCAGTTTCTTTATCTCATGCTCCATCTTTTCATGAGCTTCTTCGGACATCTTCTTTTCTTCCAGCTTCTTTTCGAGTTCCTTTATCTCGCTCTTGAATGAATCGTCTTCCCCCATTTCTTTCTGAATGGCTCTCATCTGCTCGTTCAGATAGTAATCCTTCTGGGTCTTTTCCATCTGCCTCTTTACACGTTTTTTTATCCGCCCCTCAACCTCGAGTATCTCTATCTCGGACATCATGAGGCTGTAAATCTTTTCAAGCCTTTCTATAACATCCATTGTCTCGAGTATTCGCTGCTTCTCTTCCAACTTTACGTGAA
Source organism: uncultured Syntrophaceae bacterium (assembly GCA_964430915.1). Lineage (GTDB taxonomy): Bacteria > Desulfobacterota > Syntrophia > Syntrophales > UBA2210 > JAFGBH01. The sequence goes on along the minus strand of CAYSHT010000105.1, from coordinate 5,524 downwards.
GGTGAGATGCCGCAACATCGGCAAGTTTCGTCGGATCACTCGTGGCCGATATGGAACTCACCATCTCGGGTGGAACTTTTTTGCTAAGCTTTGCATATTTTTCGAAGGCCTCGACAATATTTCGCATGAGGGCCGATGTTTTGATCTTCGATTTGTCATCAATTTCCTCCTCAACCTTATCAACTTTCACGAGGAAAAAGTCTTCATTTGGAATATACTCACTTATCACGCCCCTGCTCTGCCCCTCCACAAGGGCCTTCACGGTGCCATCGGGAAGTCTGAGCAGCTGTATGATACTACCCACGGTTCCTATGCTGTATATATCCTCTTCAGAAGGATCATCATTTTCTGCATTTCTCTGCGCTACAAGGAATATCTCTTTCTCGTATTTCATTGCCGATTCCAGTGCGCTGATGGATTTTTCCCTCCCCACAAAGAGGGGAACTATCATATAGGGAAAAACCACCACATCCCTGAGGGGAAGCAGAGGAATGGCAGACATTGTATCGTCGACGATTATTTCGTCTTTATCTTTATTGAAATTAAACATATTTCTACCCTATTTCCTTTCGCTTACTACTTTCCGAAGATTCAGGTATTGTTTCAAAAAGTAAAATGGGTTTCTCTTTGTTGAATACTACTTCTTCGCTAATTAAACATTCCCTGACATCTTTTCTCGAAGGAATATCATACATTATATCCAGCATGGTGTTCTCTATAATCGACTGCAGGCCTCTCGCACCTGACTTACGCTCGGCGGCACGCTTAGCTATCGCCTTCAGAGCACCGTCGGTAAAGGTAAGCTTTACTTTCTCAAGATCAAACATCTTCTTATACTGTTTGACGAGAGAATTCTTCGGTTCAACAAGAATTTTCACAAGGTCGTCTTCACTTAAGTCAAAGAGGGTTCCGACAACGGGCAATCTCCCGACAAACTCGGGGATCAATCCGTAATGTAACAGGTCCTCAGGCTGAGTTTCCGACAAAATCTCGCCGATATTCCTTTCTTTTCTGCTCTGAATGCTGGCACCGAAACCGACTGCATTGCCACCAATTCTCTTCTCGATTATCTCCCGTAATCCGTTAAAGGCGCCACCGCATATAAACAATATGTTCGTGGTATCCACTTGAATAAATTCCTGCTGGGGATGTTTCCTCCCTCCTTTGGGTGGTACATTGGCAAGCGTTCCTTCAATGATCTTGAGAAGGGCCTGCTGCACGCCTTCCCCCGATACGTCTCTCGTAATTGAGGGATTGCCTGATTTTCTCGATATCTTGTCTATCTCGTCAATATAGACGATTCCTCTCGAGGCCCTTTGAACATCATAGTCGGCATTCTGAAGCAGGCTCAGGATGATATTCTCCACATCTTCTCCCACATAACCCGCTTCGGTCAGTGTCGTGGCATCGGCAATGGTAAACGGCACATTCAGCATCTTCGCAAGCGTTCGCGCCAGGAGCGTCTTTCCCGAACCGGTGGGACCGACGAGCAGAATATTACTCTTTTGAAGCTCTATACCATCGCGGTCGACTTCCGAAAACAGCCTCTTATAGTGATTGTAAACGGCAACGGAGAGTATCTTTTTTGTTCTGTCCTGACCTACCACATATTGATCAAGAAACTTCTTTATATCCTTGGGTTCAGGTATTTCTTCCTTTGTCTCCCTTATATCCTGAACGTTTCCTTCCTCTTCCACGATACACCGGCAGAGCTCGATACATTCGTCGCATATATAGGCAGAAGGACCCGCAACAAGTTTTCGCACCTCATTTTGGGTCTTCCCACAAAAGGAACAAAAAAGCATTTCGTTATCACCCCCGCGACCTGAATTTCGTTTGTCCATTAAACGTCCCTCCTATCGGCTAAGCGATGACCTTTTGACTATGACCTCGTCTATTATACCATACTCTTTTGCCTGTTCGCTTGTCATGTAAAAGTCTCTGTCTGTATCTTTCTCTACTTTTTTTACAGACTGACCCGTATGGCTTGCAAGAATCTCATTCAGTTCATTCTTCAGCCTCAGAATCTCCCTCGCCTGTATGCCCACATCGGTCGCCTGTCCCTGTGACCCCCCAAGCGGCTGATGTATAATTATTCGGGAGTTCGGCAGGGCATATCTTTTACTCTTTTCCCCTGCCGCAAGGAGCAAGGCCCCCATACTGGCCGCCTGTCCCATACAAACGGTGCATACGGAGGGTTTTATGTATTGCATTGTATCATATATGGCCAGGCCCGCACTGACGATTCCGCCCGGAGTGTTGAGATAAAAGTAAATGTCCTTGTCGGGATCATCAGATTCGAGGTAGAGAAGCTGAGCAATAACGAGATTCGCGATCTCATCATCCACGGAAGTACCGAGGAATATGATCCTGTCCCTCAGAAGCCTTGAATATATATCAAAGGCCCTCTCTCCCCTCCCGTCCTGTTCAATGACCATCGGAATTAGAGTCATTTACCCGCTTCCTCCTCTTTCGTCTCGGTTTTTTTCTTCTTTGTGGTCTTTATGGTTGCCTTGTCTTCGATAAATTCAAGGGTCTTTTTCTCCAGGATTTCATTTTTGAGTCCCTCAATAAGATTATTTTTTTCATAGGTTTCCTTTACCGTCTCGACATCCCTGGCGGTTTGAGTGGCAATCTCCTTGAGGCTCTCCTCTATCTCGTTTTCTTCTACCGTAATGGATTCCTTTTCTGCAATCTTATTTAAAAGGAGTGTCGATTTCACCATCACCGTTGCCTGATCCTGAAATCTGTCATGTAAATTAGCGCTTATTTCCACGACCTTGTCCGGCGCCATTCCATTTCGTATCATCCTCTGCTGCGCATCCAGTGTCATGATATAGATCTGCCGTTCGACCCAGACCGACGGAACCTCGAAATCATTTTTTTCCAGAAGAGCATCCACTATTTTTTTTGTTACATCGGATTTTACACTTGCCTTTTTTTCCTCTTCAATTGATTTCTTTATATCTTTTTTCAGATCGTTAAGAGACTCATATTTTTCAAAATTCTTGATAAATTCACTGTCAAGCTCCGGCACCTTTTTCTCCCGTATATCCTTTACCGTGACGGAATAGACACCCTCTTTCCCCGCAATCTCCTTTGTGTCGAAGTTATCGGGAAATGTTATACTAACTTCCTTCGTCCCCCCCTTTTTCAGGCCCTCTATCTTATCTTCAAAACCGGGCATGAACATCCCCGCTCCAAGTTGAAGCATATAGTTCTGGGAAGCGAGCTCTTTCCTCTCCTTTCCATCGACGGTAACCTCAAAATCAATAACCGCGAAATCTCCCTCTTTGAGCCCCCGTTCCTCTTTTGCGTCTTCAAGTGTTGCATACATATCTCTCAGCTGTTCAAGCCTGTTATCGACATCTTTTTTTGTTACTTTCGGTTCGGCTTTTTCCACCTCTAACCCGGTATAATCTTTGGGTTCAACGACAGGCTGTATCTCAATTGTGGCGGTATAGCTGAAATTCTTATCCCTATCTATTCCCTTTTGATCGATTACAGGCTGATCAATCGGCATGATATCGTTCTTTTCCAGGGCCGCCATATACGATTTGGATACCAGATTTGATATGGCCTCGCCTTCCGCCTCATCCCGGTAGTGGACCTCAAGAACCTTTCTCGGCACCTTGCCGGGTCTGAATCCCTTTATCCTCGCCTTTTTTCCCACCACCAGATAGGCCGAATCGAGCTCATTTTTCACGTCTGACCAGGGTATCTCAAATGACATCTTTTTCTTTACAGAATTGATTTCTTCAATTTTAACTTCCGAGGTAACTTCGCCCACAACAGAACTCCTTTTCTATGATCAAATGGTGCGAGAGAGGGGAGTCGAACCCCTATCCGCTCTCGCGGGCTGGATCCTAAGTCCAGTGCGTCTTCCAGTTCCGCCACTCTCGCGTGCCACGAGTTATATAAATATATTAACTGCACAGTGAATTGTCAACTGCGAATATCCTTCACTTTCGCGACGATACACTTTCGTAAATATATAATACTTTCATAGCACTATAAAACGACATTCCTGCTTTCCCCGACACAAATAAGGCCCTGCATTTGGCAGAGCCCTCTCGCTTGATCGTTTCTTTTTTAATGGTCGGGGCGAGAGGATTTGAACCTCCGACCCTCTGAACCCCATACAATTCAAGGCATTTTTGCAAGTAGTTGGAAAAAGCCAACTATTTAATTTTTTTGACAACTGGTGTATAAACAATAGAGAGAAAATATGCAAGAAAAATAGTTTATGTCACAAATGGTCACAAAATACGGCTGCGTTAATTGTCGCAGAGCGACGCAGGGAGCGACGATAAAAGTTTACCGGGGAAGGTTCTGCATATCCAGGCCTCCCCCGGATCAAGCCAGGCGCGATAGGGGGGTGCAACAGATGAAAGAAATCGATGCCATACAATTCATGAATGAATGGCGTGGTGAGCGCGATGATCTCATAAAAAAAACAGCCGATCACTTCGCGGGACAATTTTTTGAAATAAACGAGTTTAAGACTCTCTTCTATCATCGTGCGAAAACTCGAATGATGGAATTCTACAGTATGTTCGAGATGCTTCTATTTCTTGAGTTCAAACACGAGAAAGACACATCTCGTGTTGAAGAGACTGTGGAGGAAAATATCGGCGAGATCATGATACAAATATGCAATGACGAAAAAGAAGTTTTCTTAGGAGACATCCATGTATTTAAGAAGAGAAATGGAGAAGATATTGAAGATGTAATAAAAAGAGCTGGAGGAGGCGATACGGAAGCAATCTGCAAGCTCGTGGAGTGGGATAAAACTTGCCTATCATTCGATTTCATTCATAAATCCATATCTATCAATCAACTAATACAAGATACTGACTTCTTTGAAAGATTAGCAAAATCGATTCGTAAAAAATCAAACATTCAAAGCAAGGCGAAAGAAAAAGACCTCATCAAAATGGCCCGATTCTATAAGTATGTTTTTAAAGATAGTTTGGATTTTCCAAAAGAAATGCTCGAAGTACTTAGAAGAATAGGAAAATTTGACGATGAAGATGATATTCTTCCGTTGGATGATCTCGACTATTTCAGAAAATATTTAAAAAGACACAAAATAATTTAAAAAAATTATTTCTAATAACTCTTCGATATATTTCTTATTTTCCGCTTTCAGACAAAATCCCTAAACCTTCGTGTCCGTGACACGTATTTTGCACTGGTGTAACTTCTCCACGTAAAAAAAGGAGCAGTTAACATGGAGCTTCTAAAAGTCAGCGAGGTTGCTCTTGTCTTAGGAGTTTCTTCCTCGGCGATTAGGAACTATGAGCGGCGCGGACTATTAAGATGTGAGCGAACCGTGGGCGGGCACCGGCTATTCGATAAACGTGAGATCTTCCGCTTCCGGAAGGAGTTTCTGGAATGTGAGATACGTGGGGCGGATCTGGGCAGAAAGATAGCCAGGCTGCGCGCGAAGAATGCAATCCATACCGTCTGAAGGGGCTTAGCGATGGACAAAACGGCTATCGATCAACACTTCAAGGGCGAC
>CAYSHT010000104.1:0-7663 GCA_964430915.1 uncultured Syntrophaceae bacterium | reverse complement strand
TCACGGAAAATCTCCCTCTCTATCCGGAGGAGGCCAAGATGTAAAGGATTGATTGCGTTTGTCATCGTCTTGTACCAGGGATCTATCTTTCTCCGCTGTATGAGCCATTCCCGGTGGCACCCGTCGCCGGCGCGGTAGATATCCTGATAGAGAGTCCTCTCGAAGCTCTGGATTATGTCGAACCGTTCCCGCTTCAGCATCCGGCGTGAGTTCACGGCAAAGCTCAAGACCTCCAGAACGGAAAGGCCCTTCAGCATGGGTACCCGGTGAAAGACGATGCCCCCACTTTTCATCCTGTCCTGTTTTCCCTTCCATTCATGGGCGAAGATGTGGACCTCGTGTCCCGAGTCGATAAGATGCCCCGCCAGGGCCGACGTATAACGCTCAGCACCGCCGAAATCGGTATACCGCTGTCTCACAAGGGCGACCTTCATTTTTCCGTAACCTGAAATTCACGTAACTTTATGTACTTGGAAAAGGTGTAAAAGGAATAGAGGATTGAGAGCATAAACCCGAAGTAGCCGTCGAGAAAACCCAATCGTATGATATACATGTGAAAAAATGTGTAGAGGGGACGAAAGACTGTATGGTGGACTCCGTATCTCCTCTTTTCTTTCAGAAGCTCCCTCGCCGCCAGCGTGGAATAGCGGTCAAGTCGTTTCAGGTAATCGCTGATGGTTTTGTAGGTGTAATGCTCCATGGGATGCTTCAGGTATCCCGTATCTCCCCTGACGGAGAGGCTCTCATGGACTTCCCGATCGCCGAATGACCCTTTCCCTCTCCTGATAAGCCTGAGAGTGTAGTCGGGATACCAGCCGCAGTGCCTGATCCATCGTCCCAGGAAGAAGTTCTTTCGGGGAATGAAATAGCCGTCTTTTGCAAGTTCACTTTCACAAAGAGCGGTTATTTCTTCTCTCAGCTCCGGTGTCACTCTCTCGTCGGCATCGAGACTCAGAATCCAGCCTTTCGTTGCCTTTTCGATGGCGCTGTTTTTCTGGGCGGAAAAACCCTTCCACGGTTCGGTATAAAACCGGACGCCGTATCGTTCGCAGATATCCGCTGTTCCGTCATCACTTCCGGAATCGACCACGATTATCTCGTCTGCCCACTTGACGCTTTCCAGGCAGTCCCCGATATTGGCCTCTTCATTTTTGGTTATAATTGCTACCGATACCATAGGTGCCTCTGGCATAAATATCAGAAATCCGAAAGGTTACATGAAGATTCCGAAAAGAGGGTCATTTCACCCTTCCGGTGTTCCCTTAGTCTTCTAGCGGTATCGCCTCGTCGATCAGCATAACGGGGATATCATCCTCGATTCTGTACATGAGCCTGCAGTTTTCACAGATCAGACCGTCCTTTTTGTCATTCAAATGTATTTCACCCTTGCATTTCGGACAGGCGAGTATGTCGAGAAGTTCCTTGTCGATTGCCATTGATTCTCTTTCCTCCATTTATGAGCTGAATTACGAGTGTATACAACCAACTTTTTTTATTTACCGTCGGAGCCTCCCCGCAGCAAGGCTTTGGTGATTTCCAATCGGGCAACTACAGACCCCACCACAGGGTTGTGTTCCCTGTGAAGGTTATTTACAGGGAAACATGTTTCCCTGTCAAGGATGAAGGTCTCCCAGCTAATCGAAAAATCCCAGGATCTTTGAAGGACCCAAGAATGAAAAAGGCCACTGATGGTGTTAACAAAGGAGCCGAATAAAAGTTTAGGGCTTAAGGGGTAAGGATTAGGGACGGGCGAGATGTTTTCTTTTAAATTTACGATTTTCGGTTTCCCAATTCCAGTGTTTCTTTTACCGCCTCGAATACATCGTCCACGGTAATCTCCTTCATGCAGTGCATGGTGTCACAATTCTTTTTAAAACAGGGGCTGCAGTCAAGGTCTTTTTGTATAACCCTGTGGCCTTCGCCGTAGGGACCGGTCCGCAGGGGGTCGGTGGGGCCGAAGAGGGCAACCGTGGGGGTACCTACTGCAGCGGCAATGTGCATGGGGCCTGAATCGGTGGTGACCACGACGCTGGCGAGCTCGTAAAGGTACGCCAGGTCCCTGAGAGATGTCTTTCCCGTGAGGTTTGCCGAGTAGAAGTTCATCATGTACTGGATACGTTCAACCACATCGTCATTTTTCCCTCCCGTAAAGACGACGTTCGTCTTTAATTCGCCGGCAATCCTGTCACAGAGTTCGGCGAATTTTTTCTCTTCCCAGAGCTTGGTCTTCCAGAATGCCACAGGGTTTACGGCCACGAAGGGCTTCCCCTCGTCTATTTTGTGTGCTTTTAAGAGTGTGTCGACTCTCCGCCTGTTTTCTTCCCGAAGGGGTATCAAAAACTCGGGACTTTCGACGTCCGCCCCGAGGTAGCGGGAAAGATCGAGATAACGGTCCACGGCGTGCTTTTCCATGTCCTCGTATATCTTTTCGTTTAGAAAGAGACCTGAGAGTTCCTGCAGACTATTGTATCCTATTTTTCTTTTGGCGCCGCTTATGCCGACGATCATGGCACTCTTAAAGAGGCCGTGAAAGTCAATGACCATATCGTATCTGCGTTCCCTCAGGGCAGCGATGAATTGGCGAATTTCTTTCAGTGTAGGGCCTATCTTTTTGATATTTTTGAGATTTGTTATCCACTGCTTCCTGTGGGAGACAATGACCCTGTCAAGGTAGGGATGATTCTTGATTAAGTCGGCTGCGGCCTCCTCGATAACCCATGTAATGTGGGCATCGGGAAAATGCCCTTTCAGTGCCGCGAGAGAGGGAAGGGTGTGTACCACGTCTCCTATGGCGCTCAGTTTTACGATGAGAATGTTCAACGCTCTCTGTCCTTCAGTATCCAGTTCACGGCATCCAGAAGATCACGAGCGACGTAGGCCGCTCCTCCCGTGTCTCTTATATCTTTGCCATATCCCGTTTGTACCAGGACGCCTTTGACGCCGGCATTCAGTGCCGTTTCGAGATCCCTCTCCGTATCGCCCACCATGTATGAGCGGGAAAGATTGATGTCAAGCTCCTCGGAGGCCTGCAGGAGCATTCCCGTCTTCGGTTTTCTGCAGTGACAGTCGCGAACGTATTCGCCCAGCCCTTCCGTGGGGTGGTGGGGACAGAAGTAAAACCGGTTTATCCCGGTTCCCTCCTGAGAGAGCATGGCATTTATGCGCTCGTGGAGGGCTCTCACAAAATCCTCGTCGAAAAAGCCCCGTGCCACACCGGACTGGTTTGAGACGACCACGGCCTTCATGCCCGCTTTGCGGATCATACCGACGGCCTCGGAGGTGAAGGGGAAAAGTCTCAGGTCATCGAAATGTTTGAGATAACCGACCTCCTCGTTGATTGTCCCGTCCCTGTCGAGAAAAACCGCCCTGTTTTTTTTCATGATACGATTGTTAAAGTTTCAAGTTTAAAATTTGAAGTTTTAAGTAATCCCCTAATCCTTATCTCTTAATCCCGTGATGTCTCTTCAGCAGTTTCCGCGCCTCGTTGTATACGTCATCGATTCCTATCAGGTCCATACACCGAAAATCAGTGGGGCATATTTTTTTCAGACAGGGACTGCAGTTCACGTCCCTGTGAACGACGATGCTTTTTTCACCCACCGGAGAAGTCGCGACTGGATTCGTGGAGCCGAATATGGCCACGAGGGGTATGTCAAGTGCTCCTGCGAGATGCATGAGGCCGGAATCATTGGAGATAAAAAGATCGCATCCCGCGATGAGAGATACTGCCTCAGCAAGACCCGTTTCACCCGCCATATTGATGAGATTACGGTGTGCATGCCCCTCCACGAGGCTAGTCCTTTCTCTGTCTTTTCCGCTCCCGAAGAGCATCACCTCTGCCGAGAATTCGTCGGCGAGACGGTCCGCCACGGCAGCGAATCGCTCCGGATACCACATCTTGGCCGGTCCGTAGTTAGCGCCGGGGGCGATTCCCACCAGAGGGCCTTCATCTTTGACATTGTACTGCTTTCGCAGTTTCTCTGCCCGTGTCCGGAGGTTGTCGTTGATGCTCAGTATGATATTCCTTTTTCCCCCGCGAAAACCGAGGGCCTTTACCATCTCGAGGTAATAGCCGACCTGATGTATCTCCCTGATTTCCTGAGTCCTTTGTACGGAGTGGGTGAGGAGAAGGCCTCTGCCGTCTGAATTGTAGCCAGCCCTCACTGGTATTTGGGCCCACCATGCTATAATAGCGGCCTCGATCGCATTCTGGAGGAGAAGGGCAAGGTCAAAGTTCTTTTTTTTGATCTCACCGGCGAGGTGTATCTTACCACTGATTCCATCATGAATTCCGGGGCTCTGAAAGAGAATGACCTCGTCGACATCGGGCGAAAGCCGATAGATGTCCGCCACCCAGGGTTTTGCGAGAACCGATATCCGTGCGTGGGGGAGTGTCTCCCTCACCGCGGAGATAGCAGGAAGGGACATGATAACGTCTCCGATCCAATTCGTTCCACGAATAAGGACCCGTTTCACATCCTCAAAGGGTATTTTTTTTGATCCTCTTACGTTCATTTTTCACTCTTAGTTGCAAAGGCACAGAGTTTTTCAGGCACAAAGGGACAGAGTTACAGAGGCACATAGGAATAGCTTTATTCCTTCTCTGTGCCTTAGTGCCTTTGGTACTGTGTGCCTATCTGTATCCATGTTCCTTTTTACCGGTAGCGCGGGGCTTCCCTATCTGACATTTTTTCGTTTTCCACCTCTGGTGGAGCCAGAACCAGTGGTCAGGGTGCTCGCGGACGACTTCCTCAACGATGGTGGTAAAGTTCTGTGTGTTGAGGAGGATGTCACGGTCGTAATCACCGGTACGGATTATCTCTGCCTCCTTTACGACAATCTTGTATCGTCCGTCATCCTGCCTGAATATAAAGACAGGCAGTACGGGAGATCCTGTCTGAAGGGCGATCTCTGCAAACCGTCGTGTTGTGCATGCCGGTCTTCCGAAAAAATTGACAAAGACACCCTCGCGCCACGATACGTTCTGATCCATCATGATTCCCACTACCTTGTTTTCCTTGAGGATATCGACAATCTTTCCCATGATGCCCCCCTTGGTAAGGAGCATGTTTCCCGTAATGCTTCTCTCTGCCAGAAAGAGGTCTTCCAGGATGGGATTATCAAGGAGTCGGTAGATCGCATACAAGGGTTGATACCCGAGGGCGAAGGCTGCCGCCCCCAACTCCCAGTTTCCGAAATGGGCCGAGAAAAAGAGGAGCCCCTTCCCCCTTGCGAGGGCCTTTTTGTAGGTGTCACTTCCCTCAAATGTTACCCAGTCGGTGATATTATCCCTGGTGAAGCCGAAGGCCTCGAAAAATTCTGCCGCCATTATCCCGAGATTTCGAAAGGAACCCTTGGCAATCCTTTTTATCTCAGAGATGTGTTTTTCGGGAAAAGAGCGTATGAGATTGTGCAGGGTAATCATCCTGTGTTTGAGGGAGAAATGATAGAGAAGAAGGGCGATGCCCTTGAAAAGGGCCCTTCTGGCACCCAGGGGTATTGTCCCGAATACTATCAGAATGATTCTCGTCGTGGGTCTCTTTTTCATGCCATCAATCTTTCCAGAATCAGCGTGGTAAATTCGTGATTGGAAGGGATTATTTCCATTTCTATCTTCAAGAGATATATGTCCTGAGAGAAGCGGGGAAAGTCAATCAGTTTCACGCCGTCTTTTTCCGTGGTTATTACTATCTCTGCCGACGATTCGGCAACCCTTCTCCCTATCTCTTTGATATCTTTTTCCTCATATACATGGTGATCGGGGAAGGGGATGAATGATACGATATTTCCTCCCAGGCTTACCAGGGATTCTCTGAAATTCTCCGGCTTTGCTATACCTGAAAAGGCACAGACCCTTCTCCCCTTCAGATAGTCAAGGGGCAGCTTCTCTCCGGTTTTACCGTCGATGAGGGAATCCGGTTTTCGGGAGGCAAAAAAGAGGGGGGCATCGGTGTATTTTCTCAGGGTTTTGACAACCCCTTCCGATTCCTTTCTATCCCAGTCGTTTCCAGTGAGAACGACGATATCAGCCCGTTTCAGTGCCCTTTTTGATTCCCTGAGCATTCCCCTGGGGAGCATGTAGTCGTTTCCGAAGGGTCTTTCTCCGTCGAGAAGGACAATGTCGAGATCTCTTTCGAGTGAACGATGCTGAAAGGCATCATCAAGCAGGAGGATGTCTGCCTTCATCTGATCTATGGCATATCTCCCCGTACTGTATCTTTTTTTGCCGGTGATGACGGGCACATCACCCAGGGATTGCGCCATAAGAAGGGGCTCGTCGCCAGCTTCCTGAATGCCCATGAGGACATTTTTCCCATCCGAAACGACGGTGATCCTATCTCTTTTCTTTCCGCCGTATCCCCTGCTCAGGATAGCCGGCCTGAAGCCCTCTTTTTTGAGTGTCTCCGCAAGCATGATGACCATCGGGGTCTTCCCCGTTCCGCCCACGGTGATGTTTCCTATGCTGACGACGGGAGAGCCGAGTTGTCGACTCTTTATCATGCGGGTCTCGTAACAATAGTTTCGAAGGCGCACGATATTTCCGTAGAGGATGGAAAGGAAAAAGAAGGGGGAATACCTGCCCCTCTTTTCATCACTTTTCATCATGTCAGTTATGAATGTTTTCAGGGTTATCATTGTGGGTTTCGCCGTTCGTCGTTTGCTTGTCCTTGAATTGCATATTGTAGAGCTTGAAGTACTCTCCCTGTTTTGCAATGAGGGTATCGTGGGTCCCCTCCTCGATAATGATTCCGTTGACGATGACGATAATCCTGTCTGCGTTTCCTATGGTGGAAAGACGATGGGCAATAACGAGGGTTGTCCTCCCCTTCATCAGGTTTTCAAGTGCCTCCTGGACCTCCATTTCGGCTTCCGTATCGAGGGAAGAGGTGGCCTCATCGAGAATAAGAATGGGTGCATCTTTCAAGAGCGCCCGTGCAATGGAAAGTCTCTGCCGTTCTCCCCCGGAGAGTCTTACTCCCTGTTCGCCGATGACCGTATCATACCCCTTCGGCATATTCATGATGAAGTTGTGGGCATTGGCCATTCTGGCCGCATGCACTATTTCGTCATCGGACTTCTGTATATCCCCGTAGGCAATATTGTTTCTGATGGTTTCATTAAAGAGTATCGTCTGCTGCGTCACGATGGCGATCTGTTTTCGCAGAGACTCAATGGTCACATCCCGTATATCATGGTCGTCGATGAGGATGCTCCCCTCGGTGACGTCGTAGAATCTCGGTATAAGATTGACAAGAGTTGTCTTTCCACCGCCGCTCATCCCCACGAAGGCGACGATCTCTCCCGATTTTATGGCAAGATTTATATTTTTGAGGACGGGCTCCTTATCATAGCTGAAGGATACGTTTCTGATTTCTATGCTTTTTGAAATCGGCGGCAGGTCATAGGAGTCCTCACGGTTCCTGATTTCCGGTTCCCGGTCCATGATACCGAATACGCGTATTGCGGCCGCTATCCCCTGCTGTATGGTATTGTTCACGTTTGTCAGCCGTTTTACTGGTTCATAGAGGAGGAGAAGGGCTGCCATAAATGAGAAGAAGGTTCCCGGAGACGAGGTCCCTTTTATTACCTGATAACCGCCGTAATATACGATGGCGGCGATTCCGAGGCCGCCGAGAAGCTCCATGAAGGGACTCGATATGGC
>CAYSHT010000103.1:0-7774 GCA_964430915.1 uncultured Syntrophaceae bacterium | reverse complement strand
TATCCAGACCCTGATGACATGGCCTAGTTTTACCCACGATCCCAGAGATCCCTTAAAAATATGATAGTAGGCGTCCAGGGGAGGAGCCCCGGCAAGAAAGATAATGAGCGTCGTAAAGGAAACAACGACGAGTACCGTAATGACCAGATCACGGAAAAAACGCACGATGGCGTTATCTTGTACTGAAACAGAGGTATTTATGCCATTACTTTCCTGCATTCGATATTACACCTTGCCGGCGATGGCCTTTGCCAGCTCTCTGGTATCGGTTTTGTCTCTTTTTACATCCTTGATAATTGTGCCGTCGAAAAAGACCAGTATCCGGTCTGCAATCGACATGATCTCATCGAGATCGGTGGAAGAAAAGATTACACCCGTCTTTCTGAGACAATATTTACTGAGATGCCACCAGACCCAGTTTGCGGACTCCACATCGAGACCCCTCGTCGGCTGTTCAAGGAGGAGAAGTGTGGATTCCTTTGAAAGAAGCGAAAGCATGAGACGCTGCTGGTTTCCGCCCGAAAGGGCTTCCGCGATCGTATCCGGGGTTCCCTTGACCCGAAATTTCTCCGTCTTCTCACGTGATTCCACGCGGGCCTCATTCCACTTCACAAAAAAACTGCTGCCGCCCTCCTTCAGGGCGAAGTGTTCCTGAATGCTGAGATCGGGCATGAGCCCCTCTTCAAGGCGCGAGGCGGGGAGAAAGACCACCCCCTCTTTTTTGAACGCGTGAAGGTTCTTTCCGATCATATTGTCTCCGAAAAAGTGAAGAGATCCCTCAGTCGGTTTCGTGATGCCTGCCGCAATCCGGAGAAATACTCCCTGACCGCTCCCCTCCAGGCCTGCAAGCCCAATCATTTCGCCCTCTCTTATGTCGATCGTGCCCCGGGAGAGACCGGTTCGTTCCCCCAGACCCGATATGTTTTTCATGGAAAGCACCGTCGGGCCATATTCAACGGGTGAACGTGTTGAGGGGAGGGGAGGTTCACCGAACATCATTGACAGGAGTTCGTTCGCATCATAGGGCTTTTCCATCGAACCCGTCACCTCGCCTTCGCGAAGCACGGTGACCCTGTCGCAGAGAGCCTCCGAATCTTTGAGCTTGTGCGATACGAGAATAACGCTCTTACCCTCAGAGGCAAGCCTCTTGAGGGAATTAAAAAGCGCCTCCTTTTGAAGATCCGAAATCCCCGTGGTCGGTTCATCCAGGATCAGGACCTCAATCCCCAGTGAGAGGAGCCGAAGCATCTCCAACTGCTGGCGTTCGCCAACGGTAAGATTTCTTACCCTGACATCGGGGTCAAGTGTAAAATTAAAATGCGTGATCAGCTCTTCTAATTTTTCTCTGAAATGAAGGGTCTTATTCGATACGCCCTCCGCCTGTCCTATCATGAAGTTTTCGAGAACGGTCAGTGTCGGATAATCGAGCGGCTCCTGGTAAAGCATGCCGATTCCCCGCCTCGATGCGTCGGCAGGGGTATGGTAGCCCTGCACTTCGCCTTCTATGATTATTTTCCCGCCCGTTTTCGGGATATAGCCCGCGAGGACCTTCATGAGGGTGCTTTTCCCCGCACCGTTCTCGCCCAGAATCCCGTGGATCGTCCCCTCCTCGACGGTCAGGTTGATCCCGTTATTGGCCTTTATCGAGCCATAATGTTTGTGCATATCACGCAATTCAATTCGCATCGCACGCCACTCGCTACCGCCAAAAACAAAAAAGTGCAGAATCCCTCTGAGGATATACTGCACTTTTTATTCATTCACGTTTTATCCCTTAAGAAAAACAAACGTGTTATTTTGCAGTGCTTTGTCCGCTCATCCCTTTCAGGAGCTGCTTCATGTACCAGATTTCCTTATCCGTGGCAACCGCGCCCTTCTTCAGATAGACGCTGCCATCCTGATAAAAGAGCGGCCCCGTGAAAAGATTGAGTTTTCCAGCACCAAGATCGCCGATAAAAGCCGAGAGCGCAATACCCGATTCCGCCGAGAGGGCCCCACCTCTGGCAAATCCGATGGTGCTTGTATCGATGTTGTTGATATCTTTCCAGTCCGGGCTTAACCACAACCACTCGGATGCAAATTTACCCGCCATCGATTTTTTTATAAATGAGACGTACGCCGGTCCCCAGTTGAAATAGGGAACGCCAAGGCAAACCGTCGATGCACCCTCACAGGCGCCGACATAATCGTAGGGTATCGCCCAGGCCTCTTTTCCTTCTTTTCTCTTCTGATTCGCAACCACCACGGCCTCGGTCGTATCGATTCCCGAGACAACCACATCGTATCCGCTGTTGAAGAAATTCTGGGCAACCTGCGTGGGGTCTGCCGTTACACCGGGAATGTTAAACCAGAAGCCAATCCAGGTAACCTGAAATTTAAGGTCCGCCGGGTCTTTTTTCAGCACAGTTTCCCATGCATACCTCGCACCCAGATAGCAGGATGAGGCGAGACGCCGGGTTTCGTCATTCAGCAACGGTCCGAGGTAGCCGATTTTCCCCGTCTTTGATGTCATGGCGGCGACAAAACCGGCCATCATCTTTCCGTATTCCATCCTCCCGAAGAGATTGGCAAGATTTTTCGGTGCCATGCCTGTTACGACATCGTCACCCGATATATGAAGGAAATCGGTCTCCGGATGCATGCGGGCGGCTTCCCTGATACCGTCTTTCATGTCGTCTGAATTGGCGATAATCAGTTTTGCCCCCTTTTCGACCATGTCATCGACCAGCTGGGGTATGGTAATGCCGGGCCGGTCGGCTGGATTGACCTTGTCGATGTAGATCATCTTCGTACCGGGAACTGTCCTCATCACATATTCCCCGCCTTCATAATGGGCCTGGCTGTATCCGTGATCATTATAGGGGCCGACAAGAAGGAGTCCGAAGGTGAAGGGCTTATCAGCAGCAGCTGCGAAACCGGGCTGAACTATTGCCAGGGAAAAGAGAAAACAAAAAATGCATACAAAAAGGGCTATTTTTCTCTTCATAGTATAAATTCTCCTTTTCATAGTTATTAAAAACGTTAACGAAAACCTTAAATTTTTAAAGACCTGATATAGCGGGAAATACCTCCCACGGTCAAGGAGAAACTACGGAAACGTCATAATTCGACCGATTTAATCAAGCAGACGTCTCTGGCCGGTGATTGAAATCAGGTCCTGAATATTTCTCGATGCCTCAAGACACCCCAGATATGTTCCGTCTGAATCCCTCAGGGCATAATATTCGATGAGCACTTTCTGTTTCTCTTTATCGGGACCGATGGGGAGATCTATCCAGAAACGTGCGGTCTCTCTCTTCCCCTCCTTCATCTCTTTGAGAATGATCTCCACCTTATCGAGGCTCCTTTTAGGATGACAATCACGAACATCTCTCCCGAGGGCCCCCTTCGGCCTCTTGAATATTCGGGTCTCGTGATAATTCCATGCCAGCACCTTATCGTTCTCGTCAACCACGGAGAACTCCAGGGGTATCGTCTCAAGGACGGCACCCAAAACCTTATCAGACAGTGTACCGATCATTTTTCTCCCTCCTTTTAAAGCTCATTGGTGTTCTTTTTTTGCAGGTACGAAATAAAAAAACAGGTATCGACCGAAACCCTTTTCATGTCATGGATTATAAAATGGCTGCGTTTCAGTTGAACCTGTAAAATGAAGTCTGTTGCCGTTATTGTTTTGATTTATCAGGGCAGAGAGGATGAAATGTTCATTGGGAGAGGCAAGAGTAAAGTAACCATACACCCTTTTCGAGTATACGGAAACAGTGAAGAACTGCCCTTTAAAACGTGTTTTTTCATAGCATTATCAATGAGGTAACGTCAAGAGAAATGATTGTTTGGATGATTCCTCTCTTTTTCATTACCTCATTTTGCGGAAAAACCGGGGCTTATTCCGTAAACTCCACCACCACCTGATTCACGTCCCAGAGCGGTTCCGTCTTTTCCAGAATCTCGTCCCTTATATTGTTGGCAAACTGATGGCCCGAGGGAATGTCGATGACCACCCTGACGACACCGTCCTTTACCTCGACGTCCGTCACCAGATTCGTTCGGACCAGATCGAGACCGGAAAGAGGATTCATAACCTTTTTGAGGCGCTTTCGTACGATCTCAACTGTGGTGGGTTTCCGTTCCTTCACCAGACCATGGCGCTCTTCATAATTCTGTATCGCAGAACGGAGCCCCTCCACGGCCAGAACGGAGCAATGGGCCTTGATTGGCGGGAGTCCTCCGAGTGCTTCGGACGCCTCTTTCCAGTCAATCTTCTTTGCCTCATCAAGGGTTTTCCCCTTGGCAAGCTCCGTAATGATGGAGCCCGTTGCTATATTCGAGGCGCATCCGTACGATTCAAACTTCACATCTTCGATACGATTCGTTGCGGAATCGACGTTTATGTACACCGCCACCATATCACCGCAGGCAGGACTTCCTTCGAGGGCAGTTCCATCAGGGTGTTCTATCTTCCCCACGTTTCGGGGATGTTTGAAATGTTCTAAGACCTTCTCGCTATATGGAAATTTCATTATATTTCTCCCTTTGTTACTTAGTCTTCCCAAGAGGACTGATTTCTCGCAGCTGATGTACGACTTCGCTCATTGCGTCCACCACTCGATTTACCTCGTCCATATCGTTGTAACGCCCCATGGTAAAACGAATCGATCCGTGGGCCCGCTCATGGTCTCCGCCTATTCCCATAATGACGTGACTTGCCTCGAGAGAACGGCTGAAGCAGGCAGAGCCGGTGCTCACGGCAAAGCCCCGCATATCGAGATGGAGGGTAATTGATTCCCCTTCGACAAAATGAAAGCTGATATTGGCATTCTGCGGAACCCTGTTCCACCGCGGACCATTGAGGGTCGTATCCGGTATTTCGGCCAGCATACGATCAATAAGATGATCTCGCATCGACTTAATCTTACTGGTTTCTTCCTCCGTTACCAGCTCTACCGCCTTTGCAAAACCGACTGCCGCGGGAATGTTTTCAAGCCCCGCTCGCAGGTTGAATTCCTGAAATCCCCCATCCATCCATTTGGCAACGGGAGTGCCCTTCCTTATATAGAGGCCCCCTATTCCCTTGGGACCGTGAATCGTGTGGGGCGAGACCGTAATCAGATCTGCCGTCCCTTTATTGAAATCCAGAGGTACCCGTGTAAACGTATGGGTGGCATCGGTGTGAAAAAGCACGCCCTTTCCCCTGCAGATTCGGCTGATGGTTTCGATATCCTGAAGGGTGCCGATTTCCTGGTTCGCATGCTGAATGGAAACCAGGATTGTTGTATCCGTTATGGCATCTCTGAGTTTGTCGAGGTCCACTAAACCCTCGTGGTCCACATCGAGATAAGTTACGGAAAACCCGTTCCTTTCAAGTGCTTTCGCGCTATGAAGTACGGGAAAATCCTCGATTTTGGAGATGATGATATGTTTCCCCTTTTTCTCGCCCAGCGCAAGGGCAACCCCCTTGAGGGCCATATTGCCGGATTCTGTGCTTCCCGAGGTGAAAACAAACTCATCTTCTTCCGCACCGATATAGTTCGCGAGTGCTTTTCGGGCCCCTTCCAGGGCTTCTCTTGATTCTATGCCGAGCGAGTATCCGAACTCCGAAGAGGCGACGGAATAGACATCAAAAAGATAGGGTTTCATTGCTTCCAGCACCCGTTCATCCATCCGGGTCGCTGCCGCGTTATCGAGAAAAACCGATTTTTCAGTCATTTTTTACCCTCATTATATAAACAAGGTAATGGAAGAGTCTCTCGCCTCCTGAATATAGGACCCGACGGCCCCGTATTCATCAATAAGATCCTCGCGAAGATCTTCACGTTTTATCCCCATAATTTCCATCGTCATCTCACAGGCGATAATCTTACCCCCGAGTTCCTTCAAATCCTGCAAGAGCTTCTCCAGAGACGCCACGTTTGTCGCCTTCATTCGTCGCTTCACCATCCACTTCCCCAGGCCAAGCATATTCATCGCCGAAAGCGCACCCTTTTCCAGCTTTCCCTTCACGAGCCGCTCAAGACCCCAAAAGGTGAAATAGAGCGATGCCTCCATCCCCATAGAGAGCGCCCCGTTGGCAATAATCAAGGCACTGTAAAGCTTATCCATATCCCCGCTATGCACTATTATGGTCGCTTTATCCATGATTCACACCCCTTTTATTTGCGAATCCGTAACATCCAGACCCCGTCCTGCTCTTCCACATCGATGAGTTCCAGTCCCAGTGCCTTGACGGCCATCGGTATCTCTTTTTTTGATGCAGGGTGGGTCCCTGTAACCTCCACAACATCACCGGTCTCTGCCTTCCTGAGAGCCTTGCGTGTCTCTACAAGGGGCACGGGGCATGTCTCCCCGCTTACATCAACCTTGATCTCAGCCATTTTTATATCCTCCCCGAGCGCTATCGCTCAAAAAGTACGAAACCCCCTTCTCGTCATGAAGCCGGGGTGATTAAATTCGTCTATGACATCCCCCCATAACCTGAAGCCATCATATCCTTTTATTTGATTCATAAGTTAATGATTCCCCCTACCCGTGTCAAGCTGTATTCATTTCAATAACCTGTATTTATTGAGTATTTGCAAAATCGTCGGTTGCATAAAAAGAGAGTTTTCCGCTTTGATATTCTGCGAATGATTATTACCTTACTATTACGGAACAAAATTGGGGTATAATGGGGAAATTTCATCGGGAGGCGATGACATGGAAAAGAAGCAGGCTCCACTTGATGCCCTCGTCGGTTTCGACGTCATGAAATTAAAGCAGGGAGCAATGACCGAGGAGACGGTATCGGTGGCAACGGAGATCCCCTTTACTATCGTAGCCAATGAAACGGAAATCGCCACGCTCATGTGCACCCCTTTGAATCTCGAGGAACTGACGGTGGGGTTTCTCTTCACCTCGGGATTTATAAGCGGCATCAAGGATATCAAATCCTACCGATGCGACGAGCAAATGTGGCGCGCCGACGTGGAGCTGGAAAATGACCCCGATTCGGAATTACTGGAAAAGCGCATCTATGCAGCGGGATGTGGGAGGGGCGTGATCTACGCGAGCGCCACAGAATTCGCTTCCAGCGATCCACTGGAGAATGATCTTGTGATTGAAGGCGAACGCATCATCGAAATAACGAAATATTTGCAGACCTGCTCTGAACTTTACCGGGCAACGGGCGGCGTTCATACGGCGGTCCTGAGCACGAAGGGTAAAATCCCCCACATTATGGCCGATGATATAGGAAGACACAACGCGGTGGATAAGATCATAGGAAGGGGTTTGATAGATAACACGGATTTCTCAAAAGCACTTGTCGCAAGTACGGGAAGAATCTCTTCGGAGATCCTTCACAAGGCCAAAAAAAGCGGAATCCCCATAATAGTTTCCAGGGGCGCGTCCACACATCAGACCATTTTAATGGCACGGGAAATGAAAATGACGATTGTCGGTTTTGCCAGGGGAGGGGGATATACAATCTATACGGCCCCCGAGCGGGTCAAGGTGTAAAAAGGCCGATGACAGGCTTAAATTATCATACTATGTCGGCAGCAATTATTGGCACGGGTATAAGGATTCAACTCTTGACAATTAACGCATGCTCCGTTAACCAATACCTGTAAAGGAGATTCATGGATGGATGACAGACGCAAATATCAACGCTACGTTGTACATGATGACAGAAATATAATTGCTCAGTCTAAGATCAAAGTTGAAGGGGAATCAGTGCAGTTAGTAGATTTCTCGGTGGGCGGTTTGTGCGTTCTTTCGCAGAAACCTTTTTTGTCAG
>CAYSHT010000102.1:0-7920 GCA_964430915.1 uncultured Syntrophaceae bacterium | reverse complement strand
GGGGCCGGGTCGGCAAAAACCGGCCCCACTCATGATGCTTCTCTTATTTCTTTTTCCAGGTGGCCAGATCGTTTGCCGTCCAGTCCTGGAGTAAAATGTATGTTCCTTCCGGTCCGCACTTCTGAATCTGGACGGAATCGGTTCCCTGGTGACAGTTCTCTGTCCATGTGATAGGAGCCCCCAGGCCTTTCCAGTTTCTGAATGAATTGAGTTCCTTTATGCATGCTTCGGTACTCAGGTTTCTCCCCACGTTTCTGAGCGTTTCGACCAGCGGTTCGGAAAAGAGCATTCCCGCGATGTAAAATGTTCCACACCGCTCCTCCGGCGCCAGCCTCTTTGCAGCCTCGCGATATTTTACCACCAGGGGCTCGTCAGAGTCAGGAGGCGGGACGAATGCTGCGGTAATAACTCCTTCGAACAGACCGCCGGTAATTTTATACATGAGCTGGTAGTCGGAGAGACCGTCGAAGGCAATCCATTGCGGTTTGTATTGAATAGTCTCGCATGTTTTCAACGTGATAACCGAGAGTGTGGGGCTTACCCACATGAGGACACATTCCGCTCCCGAATTCTTTAACCTCAGCATCTGGGATGCCAGGTCCTTTTCCGTCGGCTCAACGGGAATTGCCTCAACCAGTTCCATACCGTAGGAGGCCAGACGCTGTTTGCATCCTGTAAGGCCGCCTTTCCCGAAGACGTCGTTCTGGTAGAGAAATCCAATCTTTTTATATCCCAGTTTCTCCACTGCGTATTTCGTAACAACACTCGCCTCATCTTCAAAAAGCGGATAGGAACAGAACCGGTACGGACTCGGCGGAAATACCTTTTCTCTGTCTGCCACGGTATTCAGTGATGCCGTTCCCGGGACAACCCAGAGGATCTTGTTTTTCGCGAGATAATCCTTGACAGCCTGACCGCCTGCTCCTGATACGCCTCCGGTAAAGGCAAAAATCCCCTTTTTCTCTACAAGCTCTTTTACCGCTGCCTGTGCCAGTGCCGGATTGTATTGGGAATCGCGGATGTAATATTTTATGGTCCTCCCGTGAATACCCCCTTCTTCATTTACTAAATTAAACAGAAGTCCACTGCCGCGGGCCACCGATCCCCATGGAGCGGCGGGGCCAGTCTGGGGACTGAACTGCGCAATTCTGATCTCCTTATCGTCGAATCCCGGCTTTCCGGCATACGTCATTGTTGCAAACGCCAAAAAAATCACAGCGGTCAGCGATACAATCACAAATAGAGTATTTCTCGATTTCATTTTGTACTCCTCTTAAGAATCTATAAAACATCAATTTCTTGTTGCTGGGGCTGACGTATGATCGCCAGCCCCGTTTTAGAACTTCACGGTTGTTACTTTTTCCAGGTGGCCAGATCGTTTGCCGTCCAGTCCTGGAGGACTTCATAACTGGCACCAGGTCCGCATTTCGTGATCATGACGGAATCTGAACCCTGATGCATATCCTCGCTCCAGTATATCTTGGGCCCTATACCCTGGAAGCCCTGGATGGAATTCAATGCCTTCAGGCAGGCCTCGGTACTTAGGTCTTTTCCCACCATCTTCAGCGCCTCTACAAGCGGTTCGGCAAAGGCGATACCCGCGAAGTAGAAAGTCCCCCACCGTTCTTCAGGTGACATTCTCTTCGCCGCCTCACGGTATTTCACCATCGAAGGATCGTTGGAGTCGGGTGTAAGTGCGAAGGCCCCGGTTATAACACCCTCCCAGAGGCCCTCCGTGATTTTGAACATGAGGGGATAATCGGAAAGTGTATCCGACGAAGCCCACTGAGGTTTATAGTCAATCGTGGCACAAGTCTTAAGCGCAATGGTTGCGATGGTGGGATTCACCCACATAATGACCGTTTCGGCGCCTGAATTTTTGAATCTCAGCATCTGTGATGCAAGATCCTTTTCACCGGGTTCGACGGGAATTTCCTCCACCAGTTCCATCCCGTAGGTTTTAAGCCGGGCCTTGCATCCGGTCAGGCCGTTCTTGCCGTAGGAATCGTTCTGATAGAAGAATCCGATCTTCTTGAGCTTCATTTTCTCCACAAGATATTTGGTAAGAATACTTGCCTCGTCCTGATAGAGGGGATAGACGGCAAAGAGATAGGGGCTTACGGGGAATACATACTCGTTAACTGCGGTTGACGGACCGACCCAGATAACCTTGTTATCGGCAAGATAATCTTTCACGGCGAGGCCGCTCGCGCTCGATACACCGCCCACAAAGGCAAAAATCCCTTTTCTCTCAACCAGCTCTTTGACAGCGGCTTTACACAGCGCCGGATTGTACTGGTCGTCCCGGATAAAATATTTTATCTTCCTTCCGTGAATGCCACCCTCTTCATTGACAAGATTAAAGAGAATAGCACTCCCCCTTGCAACAGAGCCCCATGGTGCGGCGGGCCCCGTCTGCGGTCCCCACTGCGCTATCCTGATCTCTTTTTTATCGAAACCTGCCTTTCCTGCCAGGCCCGGAGATGCAAGGACCAGAAGTAAAGCGATGGAAAACGCGACCATTACAAACAAATGCCTCTTCGTTTTCATATTACCCTCCTTGTTTTATGTTTTTAGACTCCCGGAAATCCAATATCTCAACCTGAATAATTATCAGGTCATTCAACATCATAATAATTTGTTTCAGGTAGTTAGTCCTTATACCACCTCCCCTTTTCCTTGATAAACCTGAAGTCAAAATTGACGCTAAGATTGTCTTCAGTGTCTGTATAGAAAAAAGTTATCTCCACCTCGACACGGGCAAATTTTTCGACCGAGGGGTATTGCTCCCTGTCCTCGTTCACCCTCAGGTCATGTATTTCAATAATGTCATATGCTCTTATCCTGACAGGAGAGGATTCCATTTCAGCCAGATACTCTTCGTAGGTGTGAGAGAGCCTGTAGCTGGATGATGGAGCAAGAGATTCATACACTTTTTTGAGGTTCCTCTCTATCTCAGCATCAAAATATTCGCGAACAGCCTTTTCTATGATCGGTTTTTCAAAGAACAGCCCCATATCCTTATTAGTGGAGGCACACCCGAGAAGACCGATGAAGCAAAGGGAAGCGAGCGTCGGAAGAAGGACAAAAATTCTCATTCTCATCATAGGGTCTTTCACTAAACCTTTTTCACGTAATGCTTCGCAAAAAGTCCGCTTGGCCTTATACAGAGGACAATTATAATGACGAGAAAGGCAACAATCGGTTTCCATTCCGGCCACATGTAACCGAAGAAATTCTCTATCAGACCGAAGAGCCCTCCGCCTATCACAACGCCGGGAATGCTCATGAGGCCTCCCAGTACTGCCGCCGCAAATGCTCTCAGAAAGGGTTCCATCATGAAATTGGGGTCCAGCGTAGCCCGAGCGGCAAAAAACATGGCAGCCACCGCTCCCAGAAGAGAGCTGAGACCCCAGGCGAAGGAAAATACCCTTTCGACCCTTATCCCCATTATCTTGGCGGCATTTTTATTCTGCTGGGTTGCCTTCATTGCAACGCCGAGACGGGTATATTTAAAAAAGAGGTAGAGTACAACCATTAGAATAGCTGTCGTCACAAAAACCCCTATGGCCCAGTCGTTTATTATGACGCCCTTGATCGGTTCGTGAGTGACCTGAAAGGACATGGGGAAATGAAAGGCCTTTTGCTCGGCGCCCCATTTCCAGCCTGCCAGTCCCATGAGGAACATTTCCGCACCCAGCGTAATCACGATGAGTCCGAGTACAGACGGTTCCTTTGCCGGGCGGAGAAAGGCAAATTCCACTACGATTCCGAGCAGAACGGCGAATACCATGGTGAGGATAAAAGAAAGCCAGAATGGATACTGGTAAAAGGTGAGTATATGATATGCCACGAAGGTGGAGACCATCGCCATCTCACCCTGAGCGAAATTTATCACATCAGATGTTTTGTAAATAATTACGAAGGCTATGGCAAACAGACCATAACACGCGCCAATTGCCAATCCCTCAACGATGAGTTGTCCTATCATGTTGTTCCCACCTTATTTTTATATTGCGATCAGAAAGGCCATGCCTTCCAATACTTCTTTATCCGTATCCATATCCCGAACATGCCGAGAGGCTCGAATATGATGATCGTTATCATAATGAGACCGAGGATGATGCTTCCGAGATTTTCCAGACCGACAACGGTGAGCCATTTTCTGGAAAATGCAACGAGGAGATCTCCTATATAGGGTGCCTCGGAGATGTTTTTGAGGAAGTCGTATTGGAGGTAGGTGATAAGCGTTGCCCCCATAATCGGGCCAAGTATCGAGCCCAGGCCTCCTACGACGACCATTACCAGAAAGATTATGGAAAGAATAAGATTGAAGGTGAAGGGGTCGAAGAATCCGAGAACGAATCCGAAGAGACCACCTGCAACACCGGCGTAAAATGCGCTCACCGCAAAGGCAAGGGTCTTATAAATGGTGAGATTAACTCCCATGACCTCTGCCGCGATGTCGCTGTCACGTATGGCAACAAAGGCCCTCCCGATTCTCGTCTTCATGAGGTTAATAGCTCCCACCACCATAAGGATGGTTGTGACGAGTATCAGGTAGTACATCTTGATGTCCGAATCCAGGATGATGCTGAATCCTGCCTGTGGAATTCCCAGGTCCAGTGCTGGGGCATGCAGACCCATACGTCCCCCGAAGATGTCCCATCTCCCGATGATATGCATTATGGCAAGGCCAAAACCGAGGGTCGCGATTGCGAGATAGGGACCTTCCAGCCTCAGCGCCGGGAGTCCGAGAAGGAATCCAAAAAAGGCGGCGATCAGACCTGCAACAGGCAGTGCAATGAGGAAGGGAATATGAAAATAAGATATGAGAAAGACTGTAGCATAGGCCCCTATGGCAAAAAAGCCCGCGTGTCCAAGGGATATCTGACCGGTGTAACCTACAAGTATATTGAGTCCGACGGCGAGTATTACATGGACCATGATGAGGTTGAGGAGATAGATGTAATAGCTTTCCGACCAGAGGGGTAAGGTGAAGAGAAAAACGAGAAATGCCGCCGACCAGAAAAGAACTACACCGCTCGAGAAGAGCTCGATATCCTCGTAATACTCACGCTTCATGTCCATAGGAACACCTCATTTTCAGAGTCCTTATCAAAAAAATGATGCAGAAAATATGCAACAAGGGAACAATGGTGGGAAATGGATCGGCTCACTAAAAACACACACATCAATGATACTATAAAAATAAGAAGTTTTTTATGTCAAGCAAAATAAAATTATCAGTTAGAATACTCACCTTTTTTTTCATTCATCTCCTGATTTTTCCTCAAACCTCAGTTTTTCGGCCTCTTCTTTTTCGAGTTCACGAAAGGCGATCTTTCCTGCCGGCGTCAGGGGCAGATCTTTTCGAAATTCCACTTCATATGGGCAGCTCCACCGTATCAGGCGTTGCCTGCAGTGGTCTATGAGAATCTCTTCCATCTCTTTTCCCGCCCTCGACGGTTCTTTCAGGACAACAAATCCCTTGACCTTTTCTCCCTGATATTGGTCCGGTGTTCCTATGATGCAGGCAGCTTCAACGTCCGGGTGGTTCAAGAGTACCTCTTCGATCTGGCCCGGATACACGATCATGCCGGCGGATTTGATCATCCGCTTTAGGCGCAGTTTATAGTAGAAGAATCCATCCTCGTCCATGCTCACGATGTCGCCGGTATGGAGCCATGTCCTGCCGTCGGCGTGTTTTATGAGGGTTTGTGCCGTTGCTTCGGGCTCGCCGAAATACCCGAGCATTACGGGAGGTCCTTGAATGCAGAGCTCGCCATCCTCTCCGACGGGTGCCTCTTCCGTCGTACCCTCTTTCACGATCTTTGCGAGCATATCCGGGTAGGGTATCCCGACACTTCCCTCCCTGTATTCCGTGAGCGGTGTTGCCATAACGGCGGTGACTGCCTCGGTGAGGCCATACCCTTCGAGAAGCTTTATTTTTCCTCCACAGGTTCGGACCCTTTCCTCAAATGCCTCCTTTACCCGTCTCGGGAGCGTATCGGCACCGCTGAAGGCGGCCTTGAGATGACGGAGATCTGCACCCTGAAGGTTCCTGCTTTTGCTCAGAGATTCGTACAATGTGGGGACGCCGACGATAAAAGTCGGTTTCTTTTTTTTGATCAGGTTCGCTATGCCCTCGGGTTTCGATGTGGGTGTCATGATACAGGTGCCGCCACCCATGAATATGGCATTGACACAGACGCCCAGGCCGAATCCGTGAAAGAGGGGAAGCGAGGTAAGGATCGAATCTTCAGATGAGAAGTTTCCCCAGGCGGCGGCCTGCATGCCTTCGCTGATGAAATTCAGATTGGAGAGCATAACTCCCTTGGGAATTCCCGTTGTCCCCCCGCTGAAGAGTATCACTGCAAGATCATCGGCATTACCATCTTCCTCCGGTGCCGGGGGGTACCTTTTTTTCATAAGTTCTTTCCACCACATCACGTGCGAACTCTTCGGCGAAAGGGTAATTTTTCTCCCTTTTGTCATATAATAACCGATCCTTTTTGTTCCGGGCAGACAATCTCCCACGTTTGTCACTATAATGACTTCCAGGTCCGTATCGCCCATTATCTTCCTGAAGGAAGGGTAGGTAACATCAAGGATCAGTGCAAATTTACTTTTGTTTATATTCAGGTAAAACCTGATTTCTTCGGCCGTCGATTCCGGAGGTATCATGCTCGCGACGGCGCCGAGCCTGTTTGCCGCATAAAAGCATATAATACCCTGCGGGGTGGTCGGCATTGCTATGGTGATGCAATCACCCTTTGCAAGTCCGAGGTGTGAAAGGGCATTCGCCAGCCTTTCTATATCTTCAGCAAATTTTCTGTAAGAAGACCTGGTCCCTATAAAATCATAGGCGATGGAGTCGGGATCTTTTTCCACTGACCGCATGAGGGATTCATGTATGCTGATGCGGGGATAATCGATAGATACAGGAACATCACCGTAGAATTTTAACCACGGTTTTTTCTCGTACATGATGCCGTTCCCCCCACAGTTCTATTACCATGCGTAAAGCTTTTTTTCATTGAAAAATTCGACATGTAAATGGTATGTGCACCCTGTTCAATGATCTGTTGATTTTACCCGGGGGGGTATATATCTTTTCAAATGTATTGTTCGGTTTGTCTTTTTCCAAAATGTGATAAGGAGAATATATGGAAGTACTCAATGATTTTTATCGAGTGGTGGAGAATCCCTACGAGTATGCAAGGGAACTGAAGAAGAGCGGTAAAAGAATAATAGGATACTTCTGCTCCTATACACCCGAGGAGATCATATCAGCATCGGGTGCGCACCCGATGAGGCTTTTCGGGACGGAGGGCGATATTACGCTGGCCGATTCCCACCTGCAGCCCTATTGCTGCTCGCTTGTCAGGGGAGCGCTGGAAGAGGCGCTGGGAGGGAGACTGGATTTTCTCGATGGGACGGTATTTCCCCATACCTGTGATTCTATTCAGAGGCTTTCAGATATATGGCGTCTGAATACGAACTTCGGGTTTTTTGCCGATGTGGTCCTTCCGGTCAAGCTCAACACCGAGAGTTCAAGGGAATATTTCGCCGACGTCCTGAAAAAGTTCCGACGCGATCTCGAAAAGGGCCTCGGCGTCAAAATCACGGATGAAAAACTGAATGAAGCGATAACAAGGTACAACGAAATACGGAGATCTCTCAAGGTTGTGTATGAGATGCACTCAAAAGAACCCGGGATCCTGAGCGGAAGGGACCTTTATGCCGTCACTCGGGCATCGATGATAATGGAACGGGACGATCTTCTGGCGAAACTATCCCTCTTGACAGAAGCGCTGAAAAAGGGGGGACGCTCCGGGAAGGGCAAAGGCGAAAAGAGGCTGATTCTAGCGGGAAGCGTCTGCGATCATCCTGATGTCTATACCATAATCGAAGATT
>CAYSHT010000101.1:0-7935 GCA_964430915.1 uncultured Syntrophaceae bacterium | reverse complement strand
CCCCGATCGACATGATGCGGGCATCCCTGAAATATCGTGAGATCAGCGTTTCGTTCATAAATCCTATGCCGCCGAACATCTGGAGGCACCCAGAGGCAACCTCGGAGATGAGCTGCCCCGAATAGAGTTTTCCCATTGATATTTCGCGGGTCACATCGAGGCCTTCCATCTTCATACGTACGATATGATAAGTTAGTTGTTTCAGGCACTCATTTTTCATCAGATAATCGGCCAACCGGTGTCGAAGGACCTGTTTCGTGATAAGGGGTTTGCCGAAGACGACTCGCTGCCTGAGGTAATCGACGGTCATGTCAACCATGTCCCTGATGGCCACTTGGGTCCCCGGCAGTATGGCAAATCGCTCATGCTGAAACTGCTGCATCTGATAGATAAAACCTTCCCGGTCCTGTCCGATCAAGTTTTCTACAGGCACCTTCACGTTGTCGAAAAAGAGCTCCGCCGTGTCGCTGCTTCGCAGCCCCAGTTTGTCCAGTTTCTTGTTGACGTGAAATCCGGGCAGATCGGTGGGCACCACAAATAGGCCGAAGGAATGATAGCCCTTGTCATCGCTTGTTCTGGCGAGGAGTGTCAGAAAGTCCGCCTGGACCCCATTGGTGATATAGGTCTTGGACCCGTTGAGCACATAGTGAGCTCCCTCCTTGACCGCCCTCGTTTTTATGGCAAAGACATCCGATCCGGCATCTGGTTCCGTCACAGCAATCGCAGCGACCATGTCGCCTGCGATTGCCCCTTTCAGATATGTCTCTTTCAGATACTCGCTTCCGAAGGCGGCAATCGCCGGCGTGGCCATGTTGGTCTGGACGGCAATCGCCGTTGCCACCCCCATTCCGTGAATATGACCGATCTCTTCGAGAAGCACCGTCTCAAACCAGTAGTCGAGTCCCTGCCCCCCATATTTGGGATCATAGCGCACCCCGAGGAATCCGAGATTCCCCATCTTTTTAAAAAGATCATGGAGGGGGGCCACCGTCTCCTCCCATTCATCCATGTGGGGGTTAATTTCCTTGTCTATAAATCTTTTCACCGAATCTCTGAAAGCGATGTGTGTTTCATCGAAATACATTCCAGCCTCCTTTTGGTTTTTCCGGAAAATGTTTCTCTGCCCTCAATTATCGGAGGGCTTTTTTATCCACCTTTCCTACGGCAGTAAGGGGCATCGCATCGGTTATCTCAACAATCTTTGGCACTTTATAGGGTGCCAGGTTGTCCCGGCAGTGCTCGATCAGCTGTACTTTCATCTCTTCATGGTCTCTCCCATGAGCATCGCCTCTCAGCTGGACCACGGCCTTCACAATCTGACTGTCGGGTCTCTTTGGATTATCCTCTCCGATAATGGCACAAAATTCCACCGCTTCATGCTCCGCGAGGACCTCTTCAACCTCCCGGGAAAACACCTTGAATCCCCCAACGATGAGCATATCTTTCGTGCGATCGGCGATATAAAAGTACCCGTCTTCGTCCATCCGGGCCACATCGCCGGTATAGAGCCAGGGCTCGCCCTCGAAGGTGCGGAGCGCGTGGTCCGTCTCGTCGGGCTTGTTGTGATATCCTTTCATAATCTGGGGGCCCCGAATAATCACTTCCCCTTCTTTACCGATTGGCATCTCGACCTTTCCTGTCTCCACATCCACAAGTTTAAGTATAGTATCCTGGAGCGGGATTCCCACGGAGCCGATCTTCTTTTTCCCCTGAGAGGGGTTCATGGTGATGACCGGGCTTGCCTCGGTCATACCGTAGATTTCCACTACCTTTCCCCTGCCCACGATCGATTCGAGGGCGTTAATGGCATCCTTGGAGAAGGGGGCCGCCCCGGAGACACACACGTCACAGTGAGAGAAATCTATTTTCGAGAAGCGGGGGTTGTCCATGAGCATCTGATACAGTGAGGGGACGTGGAGCATAATGCGGGGCCGGTATTTTTCGATCTCCTTGCAGACGTGATCCGTATTTCGGGGATCGGGGATGAGACACTGGGTATAGGACATTGCGATCGCGGTCATGCCTAAATAGAGCCCCGCCTGATGAAAGAAAGGAAATCCCGAGCAGGCGACGCCACCACCCATGGAGAGATTAAACCATTGATAGCCCTGTTTTATGTTGGAAACGATATTCCTGTTGGTAAGTACGGCTCCCTTCGGCATGCCAGTCGTACCGCCCGTATACTGGATGAGGCATGTATCGTCAGGTGCTCGCTTCACCTCGGGTTTGCGGGCCTCCCATTTTCGCAGCACCTCACCGAAGGATATGACCTCTTTTCCCGGTATGGGCGCGATTTTCCCGACGGGTACTTTCTTCAGTAATTTTGCGAGAATTCTCTTATAGGCGGGGAGAAAATCGGCAATATTGGTAACGACGCAGCATTGCAATGATGGAACATCATCCCGGATCTGCTGGAGGCGATGCTCGAAGATTGCATCGAGGGTGACGAGAGCCTTTATCCCCGCATCGTTTATCTGATGGGCCATTTCCTTGGGAGTCAAAAGCGGCGAGACGCCGCTTGCCACGCACCCCGCCCTCAGAATTCCCATCAGGGCGATGAGGTACTGCGGAGTATTCGGAAGATTGATTCCCACCACATCTCCCGGCGCGCATCCCCTGTCAATCAGGTATGTGGCAATACGACAGGAGAACTCATCCAGCTTTTTGAACGAAATGGTGGTTCCGAGAAAATGAAATGCCGCCATATCGGGACGGTGATTCAGGGCACGTTCCAGTAAATCCACATAGGTCTCATCGGTAATAGTCATCTCGGGTTCCACCCACGGATCATAGAACGCAAGCCAGGGTTTTGCATCATACACGGTCATGAAACACCTCCTTAACAAGGAATACAATTATCTGATGACATGCTCTGCAGCCAGATCCCAAGAATCTCCGGTGCTACCTTCAGTGAGCCGGAACAATTGTCTCAGGTATGTCGATCACCTTTGCTCTCAAATATTCGCCAAGTGTCTTCGCCTGGGGATCACTTCTCATCGAGGCCGCCACCCCCTCTCCGAGGACACCCTTTATATAGAAATTTATGGCCAGGAGATTGGGAAATTCGTATCGTTCCATCTCGAAGCCGCTAATATCCTTGAGCAATGCCTTCAGTTGTTCCGTGGTGAGAAATTCTCTGAGAAATGCATATGCCTCGGGAGTTTTTGCCCACACTCCCAGGTTTGCATTGCCTCCCTTATCGCCCGAGCGTGTGGCAAAAAGGCGGCCCAGGGGCATCCTGACCGTTTTCCCCGTGGGCGCAGGCGGAATCTCCACGTTCTTGATTTCGGGAATCGGGGCATCGGGATCGGCCGAAACGGATTCGATGATAAATTCCTCATCTCCTATAACCACCTTCTGATGCACATGCTTGCCCGAAAGGAGCGCGGGCCAGTGCATGATGGCAGGGGTTCCCTTGGTGGGCGGAGCCGTTGCCGTGAAACCGGGGATATTGGCGAGTCCCAGCTCGACAATCTTGGCCGAGAATAAGCCCACCTTCTTTGCGTCGGGGTCCATTACCGAAACCCGTAGATAGGCAAAGGCCTCATCATTCGTGGCAGGGTCTTCCTTGTCCGACCTGATGAGCTGCACATCCTCAACGGCATATTGTCCCCGGCCGCCTATGGCGTCAAAGAGGGCATCTTCAAAGATCTTTGCCTTCTTTTCTATGTCGAGACCGGTCAGGATGATGGTCATCGAATTGCGATAGGCCCCGAGATTGTTGATGCAGACCTTGGTGGTGTCGGGAGGCGGCTGGCCCTTTACGCCGGTAATTTTTACACGATTTTCCGCTTCCTGAGATATCTCTATGGTATCAAATCGTGCCGCCGCATCGGGTGTCAGATATTTCGGCTCTCTCACCTCGTAAAGGAGCTGTGCCTTCACCGTATCCACCGACACGAGACCTCCCGTCCCGGGGTGTTTTGTGATGGCGAATGATCCGTCTTCATAGACCTCGGCAATGGGGTATCCCACATTGAGAAAGGAGGGTACTTCATCAATAAATGAATAATTACCACCTGTTGCCTGCGCTCCGCACTCAACGATGTGCCCCGCGACGGAAGCGCCGGCAAGTCTGTCCCAGTCTTCCCGGGTCCATCCGAACCACCATGCCGCAGGACCAACGACAACCGAGGCATCGGCGATCCGTCCGCCGACGACGATATCGGCATCTTTTTTCAGTGCCTCAACGATCCCCCAGCATCCCAGATAGGCATTTGCCGTAATCGGCTGAGCGTTGGCATCTTTCAAGTCGATTCCCTTATCCAGATGGGTGAATGGTTCCCCCTTTTCCTGCAGGTCGCCAAGACGTTCCATAAGATCGTCCCCCTCGATATAGGCGATCTTGGGATGCAGCCCCAGTGTCTCGGCAATCTTTTCGAGTTCCTCTGCCAGTGCCCGGGGATTCAATCCTCCCGCGTTGGAAACAACCCTGATTCCCTTATCGAGGCATTCTCCCATGATCTCTTCCATCTGCTTGAGAAATGTAGGCACATATCCGGCATCGGGTTTTTTAAGGCGCTGTCGGAAGAGAAGCGCCATGGTGAGCTCTGCCAGATAATCCCCGGTGAGAATGTCGATGGGGCCTCCCTGCACCATTTCTCTGGCAGCGGCCCGGCGATCACCGAAATAACCGCTGCAGTTGGCTATGATAACCTTCTCCTTTTTTTGCTGATCGTTCGTGCTCATGTATACTCTCCCTCTATAGAATGTATGGTTACCTGCCCTTGAAGGCGGGTTGCCGTTTCTCAATAAAGGCCGTGATGCCTTCTATGGCGTCTTCCGTGCTCACTACTTCTTTCAGCTTTTCCGTGAGAAAATGGAGTGCCTCTGTAAGGGGCATATTCGCCATTTCGTAGAAGGCCGCCTTGCCGATTTTCATTCCTATGGGGCTTTTTGAAGCCAGTTTTTTGAGGACCCCTTCCATCTCCTCGTCGAGATTCGCGGCGGGAACAACCCTGGTGATGAGCCCCATGGCCAATGCCTCCTGGGCAGTCATCCGCTCCCCGAGAAGGATCATCTCCATGGCCTTTTTCTGGAGGACGTTGCGAAAGATCAGTGCCCCGATCATCATGGGCCAGAGCCCCACATTGACTTCAGGTGTCCCGAATTTCGAGTCGTCGCTGGCAATGACGATATCGCAGGCAAGCATAAAACCCATGCCCCCTGCCAGGCAGTAACCTTTGATACGAGCCACCGTTGGTTTTGGAAAGCTCACAATCCTGTTTAATAGGTCTGCATAGCTGCCAAATATCTCTTTTCCCTCGGTCGCCACGCCGCCCCCGAGTTGTGCTCCGGTACAAAAGGCCCTTTCCCCGGCGCCGGTCATCTGGATTACCCTGACCTCCTCGTCCTTCTCGGCTCGGTCAAGGTAATCATGAAAAAGCTCGATGGCCTCTGGAGTAATGGCGTTTCTCTGCTGCTCGCGGTTAATCGTGATGTAGGCGATTCCATTTTCTGCCTTGTAGAGTAAATGGCTCTCCTCCATGGGTGTCCCTCCTTCTCTTATATCCGTGATCAGGAATCGGCCAAACCGTCTTCCTCTTCCGTTGGCCTTTCCTCGTCTTTTTCTATGTCCGCCAGTATTTCTCCCGGCATGACCTTGTCTCCCTCGACAACATGAATCTTCGTGACAATCCCATCGTAGGGGGCTGTCAGGGTAGACTCCATCTTCATTGCAGTCACCACAATAACGGCGTCGCCCGTTTTCACCCTGTCGCCCTCGGCGACCAGTATTCTGACGACAATAGAAGGCATGGGAGGCGTCACCTCCTGGGGAATTGCGGCTGGTCCTCTTTTTCCCTTCCGTACCTGTTCCGAAAGGTCGGCATCCGAAACCTCATAGGGCACGCCTCTCAGTATGACCGTCTTTTCATCGCTCTCACCGGCGATGAAGGCCTGTATGCCGACACCATCGATGATGAGATGAATCTGATGATCCGAAATACGGGAATATTCAACATTCTTAGCCTTCCCGTCGAAAGACAGGGTCATTGTGTCTGTATCCGTTCCCTCGACTTTGACGGGAATGATTGTGTCATCAATCTTAAGCCGGTACTCCATATTCTCACCACGTTCCTCTCAAACCACTTCTTCTGGCCTTAACCGTTCCGCCAGTTACCCAGCGTCTGCCAGGGAGACGAATAAACTCCTTCACGATCGGCCGCGACGGGACGTTCCTTTTTGCCCGCAAGTTCATCAATGATATAGGCAATGGCGGCCGTTTCGGCATCCGCCCTTTCGGGTTTCCAGTCGGGGAAATGACACCCGATAAAGTCCGTAAAGGTTTCGCCCTTTCGAAATGCCTCAGAGCGGAGCACATCGATAAGGAAGGGAATCGGAGTTCTAACACCCAGAATCACATATTCCCGGAGTGCCTCGATCATCCGGTTGACAGCCTCTTCTCTCCCTTCGGCAGCAACGATCAGTTTTGACAGA
Organism: uncultured Syntrophaceae bacterium; assembly: GCA_964430915.1. Classification (GTDB taxonomy): domain Bacteria; phylum Desulfobacterota; class Syntrophia; order Syntrophales; family UBA2210; genus JAFGBH01. The sequence continues at coordinate 1,497 of CAYSHT010000101.1, read as the reverse complement.
ATGGGATCATATTCGACAGGCACCTGAAAGCCGGAATAGATGCCGCAGTCGTTTCGGATTCCGGGGCCCGACGGTTCCTTCGTGAACACGATTTTTCCAGGGGATGGAAAGAAGTCGTTTTCCGGATCTTCGGCGTATATCCGACATTCGATGGCGTGGCCTCTTCCCTTGATTTCTTCCTGAGTGATGGGCATGGGATGGCCGGCGGCTATTTCCAGCTGATATCTGACGATATCGATGCCGGTCGTCATTTCAGTGATGGGATGTTCAACCTGGAGGCGTGTGTTGACTTCCAGGAAGTAAAAGCGTCCATTTTCATCGAGGAGGAATTCCACCGTACCCGCGTTGACATATCCTGACGCCTGCGCGGCGGCAATCGCGGCATCTCCCATTTCTTTTCTCAGTCCCGGCGTCATCGCCGGTGAGGGAGTTTCTTCGATGATCTTCTGGTGACGCCGTTGAATGGAGCATTCCCTTTCGAGAAGATGGACGATATTTCCCTCATTGTCGGCGAGGATCTGAAACTCTATATGGCGGGCGCGTGTCAGATATTTTTCAAGGTAGATAGAGCCGTTGCCGAAGGCGCCGGACGCCTCGCTCGAGGCAGATATGCAGGCATCATGAAGCTCATCGGCGGTGGCAACAACGCGCATTCCTTTTCCACCGCCTCCCGCTACTGCCTTTATCAAGACGGGATATCCGATCATCTCGGCCTCGCGGGCCAGTACTTCAGGGTCCGATTCGGGACGGTTCATGCCCGGGATCACCGGCACCCCGCTTTTGATCATAGTCTGCCGTGCGATTGTTTTGTCTCCCAGTTCGCGAATAACCCTGGAAGGGGGGCCGATAAAGACCAGGCCTTCCTTCTCGCATCTCTCGGCAAAGTCGGGATTTTCCGCCAGGAATCCGTACCCGGGATGAATTGCCTCCGCCCCCGTTTCCCTCGCTGCCGCTATGATTTTATCGATATTGAGGTAACTTGCTGCAGGTTCGGCATCACCCAGGCAGAGGGCCTGATCTGCTCCCAGTACATGGACCGCACTCCGGTCCGCATCGGAATAAAGAGCCACCGTTGTAATCCCCATCTCCCGGCAGGTATTCATGATGCGCCGCGCTATCTCTCCCCGGTTGGCCACAAGGATTTTTGTAAACATGCCCTGTCCTTTGTTCCTTATCGTCGTTTTGGTATTCATATCGTAACTCACGCCGGTTTATAAAAAGGTTACATTCTAAAGATGCCGTATCCCAGTATGTCGTCGCGTATGGGTGCATTTAACGCCGCCGATATGGCGAGGCCGAGCACGTCCCTGGTATTGACCGGATCGAGAATGCCGTCATCCCACAGTTGGGACGTGCTATAGAAGGCATTGCTTTCTCTTTTCGCGCTTGCGATAAGGGGTCCCCTGATCTCCTCCTCTTCCTCGGGAGACATGGGGGGAAGCCCTTCTTTGGCAAGCTGGTCGTTTCTGATCGTCACAAGGACACCGGAGGCCTGTT
>CAYSHT010000100.1:0-7966 GCA_964430915.1 uncultured Syntrophaceae bacterium | reverse complement strand
TTCAAGAATACGGAACTTCTCGATTATGCCCTGAAGGTGGAGAAGATCACGACAGGGAAGAGGGACAACCTGATCCTGAATGTGGACGGCTGCATCGGGATATGCTTCGTGGACCTTTTGAGATCGGAGTTTTCAAAGGAAGAGGCGGACGAATATATCAAAATGGGGGCATTAAACGGCCTCTTTGTCCTGGGAAGAAGCATCGGCTTTATGGGCCATTACCTTGACCAGAAGCGTCTCAAACAGGGACTGTACCGTCATCCGTGGGAAGACATCGCCTACATGGAGTAGGAGAAATTTAAAGGCCCTGCAGGCTGAGAAGGAAAAGACGGATAGCGGCGGTCGGATGTCCCGACCCCTTTCTCTTATCGAGTCCGGGAGGTGACGAAATGGATATGCCGGATTTTGAACTGGATACATCCCTCTTAGGAAACGCGAACGTTCCTGACCCCACAGTTTATTATGATATTGTAATAGTAGGAGGCGGACCGGCGGCAATGAGTGCGGCGGTTTACGCTGCCCGCAAGATGTTGAATTGTGCCGTGATTACAAGGGATTTCGGCGGACAGGTACTTGAAACATCCGAGATAGAGAACTGGCTGGGATTTCAGAGTATCAATGCGCGGGACCTTGTCGCCTCCTTCGTGGAACATGTGAATGATTTCGACATGGCAATGGCTTCGAACATGGGCGTTGCCGCGATCACGAAAGAGGATGATATCTTCAGGATAGAAGCTGAGGACGGAAATGTTTACTCCGCACGGGCAGTGATCCTGGCGACGGGTAAGCGCCACCGACCCCTGGACATACCGGGAGAAAAGGAACTGGTGGGAAGGGGCGTTGCCTACTGTGCGACCTGCGATGCACCCCTGTTTCGAGATAAAGAAGTGGTGGTGGTCGGGGGAGGAAACTCGGCCTTTACCACCGCGGTGGACCTCCTGAAGGTCGGGGCCGGGGTGATTATGGTAAACTTTATCGAGGGGTGGCAGGCCGATGAGGCCCTTCAGGAGCGGGTGCGCCGGGCTGAAAATGCGCAGCTCTTTGACTATCATCAGGTGGTAAGAATTGAGGGAAAGACCAGCGTCGAGGTGGTGGTAATACAGGAAAGAGAAACAGGGCATGAAAAACTGCTGAAGGCGGAGGGCGTCTTTGTGGAAATAGGCCTTCTGCCGAACAGCGCGTCGGTGAAGACCCTGGTTGCCCTGAATGATCTCGGCGAGGTGATTATCGATTGTTCCTGCCGCACGGATGTGGAGGGATTCTTCGGGGCGGGCGATGTGACCACCGTTCCCCATAAGCAAATCATCATTTCGGCGGGCGAGGGCGCTAAGGCGGCGCTCTCGGCGTACGATTATCTAATGAAACACGCATTTGTCTGAGGAGGGGATCATGGCACTTATCAAGGAGAAGGACAGAGAAAAGCTCATTGGTATCATGAAGATAATCGAGGAAGACGTCAAAATCGTCATGTTCACACAGGAAAACGAATGTCAGCAATGTCAGGCTACGAGAGGATTGCTTGAGGAAGTTGCCGCCTTATCGGAAAAAGTATCTCTGGAGATGCGTGACTTCGAGGCGGACGCTGAGATGGCGAAAAATCTTGGTGTCGATAAAATTCCGGCAACGCTCATTTTGGGGGAGAAGGACTACGGTATCCGCTTTTACGGTGTTCCCGCCGGGTATGAATTTAATGTCCTTATCCAGGATATTCTGGATGTGGGGAAACGATCCCCCGGGCTTGATGAAAAGACTAAAGAGGCCCTGGCGACGATACAAAAACCGGTTCACCTACAGGTCTTTATCTCTCCCACCTGACCTTACTGCCCCGGTGCGGTTCGCACCGCTCACAGATTTGCCATGGCAAACGATAATATCTCCGCCGATATGGTCTCGGGCTCCGAGTTTCCCTTTCTCGTCGTAAAATATAATGTCAGTGGTGTTCCCCATACCGTTGTCAATGAGGAACACGGCATCGCGGGTGCCCTCCCGGAGAAGGATTTTGCGGAGGAGATAGTAAAAGCCATCGGTGCATAGAGGCATAATCACAACTCCGCTGAACTGAGGAGTGAGGGCATTCCTCTCTTTATGAAGCGGAGAGAGGAATGCGAGAAACGATACGAGGACGATGCATGTATGGAAACAGCGGAACAATACTGAAGGTAAATTTAAGTACCGGCGAAATGAATGAAGAACATTTCGACCGGGAATTCTACCTGCAGTATCTCGGGGGAAATGGTCTCATTGCGAGATTTATATACGATAACGTGCCTCCCTCTGTGGCCCCCCTTGAACCCGAAAATGTCATCGTCTTCGCCGTGGGTCCCCTGACTGATACGCCTGTCTGGGGAACAAGCAGAGGGCATGTAGGGACAATTTCTCCCCAAACGGGCCTTTTCTGTGACTCTAATTATGGCGGCGACTTCGGGATGGCTTTGAAGCGGACCGGGTATGATGCGGTCTATATAACCGGGAGATCTCCGAAACCGGTCTATCTCTCTGTGAAGGAGGGAGAAGCAGAACTGAAGGATGCAGACATCTACTGGGGCAAAACGACAGAGGAAACGATTGATGCACTGGAAGCATCGACGGGGAAGGGCGCCGTCGCATCTGCCATAGGCCCCGCCGGTGAAAAGGAGATTGTCTTCGCAAATATTATATGCGGCGGCAAGAGAAGGGGTGCTGCGGGCAGGGGCGGTATGGGGGCCGTTTTGGGGTCAAAGAATCTCAAGGCCATTGTTGCCGGTGGGAGCCGGAAAACCAGGATTGCCGATACAGAGGGCCTGAAGAATATTCTCAGAGAACTCCTTCCCGATCTCAAGAAAAGCAAGGGAGCAATGACAAAGACGGGAACGACGGCGCTGGTCGATATGGTAAATTCGAAAGGTATGCTCGGCACACATAATAATACAAGGGAAACCTTTGACTATGCGAAGGATATTTCGGGGGACACCTTTTTAAAAACCTATAAAGACAAGAACACGGCATGTCATGGCTGCGTCATCGCCTGCGGGCAGAAGGTAAACGTTACAGAAGGCGAGTACGCCGGCCAGAGCGTCAAGATGCCTGAGTACGAGACACTTTACGCCATGGGGTCAATGCTTGACAACCACGACATCAACACAATATTCAACGGCAATCATATCTGTGATCTCATGGGTATCGATACCATCTCTATGGGGGTGACCCTTGCCTTTGTGGCCGAGTGCATGGAACGGGGGATTGTCAGAGAAGATGAAATCGAAGGCAGAGTCGATTTTGACGACGGTGAGGGAATGGTGGAGTTGATCAAGAAGACGGCCCTGAAAGAGGGAATCGGGAAACACCTTGCCCTCGGCTCTTCGAGATTAGCAAATCTGATAGGGAAAGATTCCTACAAGTATCTCTGTGCAGTTCAGGGGCTTGAATGTGCCGGCCACTCGGCAAGAGGGCTAAGGGGAATGGCTCTTGCCTACTCAACGTCCACAAGGGGAGGAAGCCACCACGATGCGCGTCCAAATTATCCGGAGCACTCGCATCCCGATCCCGGTTTTGAGGCGATACCGGAATATGTAACAGAGAGTCAGTATTTTACAGCCCTGGGAGATTCGCTTATCGTCTGCCGCTTTATTGCGGAAGGGATGATGGGGCCGAGTGCGGTCGGTGAGAGTATGGTAAAAATCCTCAACTGTGTGACGGGGTGGAATATTGGAATCGATGAGCTTAAAAAAATCGGGGAGCGAATCTATAATCTGGAGCGGCTCATAAACGTCAAGCGGGGGTTAAGCCGCAAGGACGATGTGCTCCCCTACAGGGTTATGAATGAACCAATTCCCGACGGTCCGGCGAAGGGGAGATATGTCCCGAAGGAAGAACTTGATAAAATGCTTGACCGGTATTACGAGCTGAGGGGTTGGAGCGCCGAAGGAATTCCCACGGAAGGTAAGCTCGAGGAGCTCGGTCTGAAATAAGTCCTTATTCGATTTAAAGTTATACGGGGTAGAGCCATCTGCTGAAGCGATCGTCTTTGCCGGAAACAATTTCACTCATAAGATCTGAAAGTATTTTCGTGACTGGTCCGGGGATTTCTTTGAAGACATGCTCTTCCATCCGCTTTACAGGGAGGATCTTTTTCGGCGTGCCGGAGAGGAAAATCTCGTCGGCCTCGTAAATAATATCCCTCGGCAGCTTGTCTTCCACGGCCTTGATCCCTGTTTCCCGTGCCGCTTCGAGGATTGAGCGCCGCGTGATACCGTTTAATATCGTTCCCATTGCCGGTGTCATGAGGGTGTCTCCCTTAACCAAAAATATCGATTCCGTGGCCCCCTCTGCGAGAAAACCTACCTCATCGCACATAATCGCGTAATCGAAGCCCCGATCTTTTGCATCGTTTCTCGCCATAATGCCGTTCAGATAATTGGCGGCCACCTTTGCCTCTGTGGGTACCATTCGGGGGCTGAGTTTCGCCCATTTTGAGACGCAGACGGAGGTGCCCTCAGTCAACGACACGTCGAGATCCGCGAGATCCCGTTCAGGGCCGAGTATAAAGATTGCCAGATCAAGCATCTTTTGAGGATAGGTGGTTTCGAAGGAGATCTGCGGGAAGAAACCGATGATTTTAATAAAGCCCTCGTTGAGGGAGTTTTTTTGTACCGTTTTTATGACCGCATCGAATATTGCTTCTCTCGGAAGGGGAAGCTCCATCGCAAGCAGTTTCGCCGTCTCGAAAAGACGGTTGATATGGTCGTCGAGCCTGAAGATGAAACGCCCCTTTTTTGTGGTCTGAAAACCGAGCACCTCGAAGATCGCCGAACCGCGTCCGAAGCTGTGACACATAATATGCACCGTCGCATCATGCCATTTTACGAAACTACCGTTGAGAAAAACTACAGGAGCACTGTTCATAAACAGCCCTTTCATAAGCCTGAATTTGCAAATTGTTGCTCACCTTCTCCAGTTACCACAGAATCAATCTCTATGAATAGAGCTATAATAATGATTTTTCCCCGCTTGAATATACGCGAAATATCCCCAGAGCTGTGAGATGAACATCCCCGAAAGCATGAGCGCGCAGCCCGACAATTGCCGGAGTGTCATAACCTCCTGAAGGAGGAGCCATCCTCCGAGGGCCGCAAAAACGGCTTCAAGACTCAATATGATCGATGCATGGGCGGGATGGGCCGTTCTCTGGCCTATTACCTGAAGGGTGTAGGCGATTCCCACCGACATGACCCCGCCGTAGAGTATGGGGACGGCAGCCTGGTAAATCCCGTTTATTGAAACATCTTCGACAATGAATGCCGTGAAAAGACTGATAAAGGAAACGGCGGCATATTGGATAAAGGCAAGTCTGAGGGAATCCATTTTCGGAGAAAGCCAGCCGATGACAAGGACATGGACGGCAAAACAAAAGGCACCAAGAAGCACCAGGAAATCGCCGAAGTCGATGGTGAGCTGCTCGGTAATACTGAGGAAATAGAGTCCCGAGGCGGCACAAATGGCGCCCATCCATGTCCCCCTGTTCGTGTGCTGCTTCCAGAGGAGGCCGAGAAAGGGGACGATAACGACATAGAGTCCCGTGATAAAGCCTGCCTTACCTGCCGTGGTGTAGACGATACCCACCTGCTGCAGTGATGAACCGCCGAAAAGCGTCAATCCGGCAAGGGCTCCCCCGAGGACGAGTGTTCTTAGGTCCAGGGCTTTTCTTTCGTTGTCCCTCCTCCCGTTTGAGATTCCGTTTTTCAGGATAAAGGGGATAAGAACGAGACAGCCCAGGGCAAAGCGTATGCCGTTGAACAGGAAAGGGCCGACGTAATTCATGCCGACACGCTGTGCCACGAAGGCAAACCCCCAGATGATGGCCGTCGTAAGAAGGATGGCGTCAGACCTGAGCAGGGTTTTTTGCATGGATACCTCTTTCCTCTCCTTTCTGTTTGAGAAGGGACAATACACGCTAAGATAGAGGGAGTCAAGAAGAAGGGGTGAGAAAAATGTCCGGTGCGATCAATTACATAGATACCGTTTCCCACCACTGCGGCATGTTGCCATGCCTGTCGTGCCATTTTTCCATTGACAAAGCGGGTGAACCGTTTCTATGGTTACTGAAAAAAAAGGGGTGTGCGAGGAGGGAGTGATATGTACGATTTTTTGCTGAAACCGGAAGAACGGGCCCTCAGGGATGAAGTAAGAAAATTTGTGAAGGAGGAAATCACCAGCGATTTCCTTAGGAAGATGGATAATGATGAGATAATCTATCCCCGGGAGTTCGTGGAAAAGCTGGCGAAATACAATCTACGGGGCATCCGTTTTCCCAAGAAATACGGAGGAAGAGGGATGAGTTGGGTCGCTGATGTGGCCGCCACGGAGGAGATAGGCTGCCTCGGAATGGCACTCGGCTGTGCCTTTGTCATGCCCTCCATTGTGGGAGAGGCCCTGGATAAGTTTGGCACGGAGGAGCAGAAGGAAAAATATCTCAGGCCCTACATCGAGGGGAAACTCGTTTCCGCCGAGGCACTGACAGAACCGAGGGGAGGCTCGGATTTTTTCGGTGCCACCACCAAGGCCGTCCTCGAGGGCGATCACTTTATCCTGAACGGTCAGAAGCGTTTCGTCGTGGGAGCGGAAGGTTCCGATTTCTTTCTCGTCTATTGCAAGACAAATTTCGACCCTGATGCACACAAATACGGGAAGATAAGCCTCCTCATCGTCGATGACGGTCCCGGTGTGGAAACGGAGTATCATTACGGTCTCCTGGGCTGCAAGGGAGGGGGAACGGGACGCCTCGTATTCAGGGATGTTAAGGTTCCGAAAGAAAATCTGATAGGAGAGCTTCACGGCGGAGCCCTCTGTTTTAATCAGATGATGATCCCGGAGAGGTTGACCTCTGCCGCCGGCTGTCTCGGTGTCTGGGGCGCGCTTGATCTTGCCGTGAGATACTCAAACAGACGTGCCGCCTTCGGGAAACTGATCAGGAAATTCCAGGCCGTTAATTTTATGGTGGCCGATTCCATAACACAGCTCGACGCGGCCAGGGGGCTCACCTATATGGCTGCCCGTGCCGTGGACGAAAATTACACCAATATGCGGCGTATCGTGAGCGAGGCAAAGCGCTTTGCCACCGAGGCATCATGGAATGTCGTCAATAATGCCATGCAGGTGATGGGGGGTATCGGATATACTGACATCTATCCCGTCGAGCGTGCACTGCGGGATTTAAGACTTGCCCTCATATGGACGGGTACGAGCGAGATCATGAATCTCATGATCCAGCATGAATATTACGATGAAGTCCTTAACCAGTCCTACGACAGAAGGAAAATGGAACAGGATGCCATGAATCCAGACGAGAGCGAACGATGTTTTAACGATGAAGACATGTGGGAAGTTCACGAGAGTGGACCGGTAAAGTAGCCGGGAGAAAAAATAGGAGAGAGATTATACAGAAAGATCGATATAGCCCTCTTTGCCCTGAATTTGCAATCAGCAACCAAGAGATGGAACGCTCGGTAAATGTCTGGTTATTATAGCGGAAAGAAATGACAGGATGAATGATCGAAGGCCCCCGGCAGTGACAAGAGAAATACGCGGCATGTTTGGGGGCATTGCTCGCCGTTACGACATCATGAATTCTCTCATGACCTTCGGCCGCGATCACGCCTGGCGTCGGTATGTGATAGACATGGCCGTCCTCCCGACGGGAGGACGGCTGCTCGATGTGGGAACGGGAACGGGAAAAATCGCGCTCGATGCGGTTGCGAAGACCCCGGATGTCGCCATTGTTGCAGCCGATTTCTCCTCAGAGATGATGCGCGTTGGAAAAAAACAGTACGGTGGGAGGGAAATAAACTGGTGCTGTGCTGATGCGTTGCACCTCCCCTTCCCCGATTCGCTCTTTCATGCGGTAACGTCGGGATATCTCATTCGAAACGTGACCGATATAGAGAGGGCCTTCGAGGAACAGATGAGAGTGGTCGTGCCGGGCGGCCGGGTC
>CAYSHT010000099.1:0-8127 GCA_964430915.1 uncultured Syntrophaceae bacterium | reverse complement strand
TTGAAGCTCCCCGCAACAAGTTGCGGGGAATCTCCGACTGTTAAGGAAAATATTTATAACCCTGCTGCAAGCAGCAGGAATGCACTCGCTGTTCAATTCGAATGGAAAGGGAACACATCATGAATCCACTGGGGATCCTGGTCTATGGATACAGCGAAGAAGATGCACGGTTTATTGGAGAATCGCTCGGTCATGCCCTCGAACAGGAGATATTCGTCATAAGTGCCTCAAAAAAAGAGGATATGACGATAGGGGATATCCTTGAGAAGGGACCCGAGGATATCTTTGAAGACAGGGAACCGAAGATTTTGATGTTCCTTGCCTTTTCAAAAGAACAAATAGATATGACGCTTACGGAATTCCCTCACAAAGAGGCTCTCGCTCGCCCAATCTTCTGCGGTCTCACTCAGCACAATATCGGATGGCATCTCACCGATCTGACAGAACATCTCCTTGAAGAAGACCGGCACTGGAAAACCAAGACATGATCTACAACAGGGATTCCTCCCCTTCCACAACCTCTTCGGCAAAGAGGTCATAATCGTCGGCCCCATCGATTCTGCATCGTATAATATCACCTCTTTTTCGTCCCCCGGCCTTCACATAGGTGATGCCGTCGATATCAGGAGACTGGCGTTGCAATCGTCCGATATAGTCATAGTCGGGATGGTCGGAGGCTTCTTCGAGGATCACTTCCTCCAGCGACCCTATAAGGGAGAGATTAATCGTATGTGATATCTCCGCCTGTTCTTCCATGATGATCCTTCTTCTCGATTCTTTTTCCTCCTCCGGAACCTGATGGGGAAGTTCCGCGGCTCCGGTTCCCTCCTCCCGCGAATATTCGAAAACCCCGAGGTGATCGAATTTCGTATCCCTCACAAACTCAAGGAGCCTGTCGAATTTTTCCTCCGTCTCTCCGGGAAACCCGACGATAAGCGATGTCCTCAATGCCACATCGGGGACAATTTCACGTGCCCTTTTTATGACGGTTCTAATGAGGGCACTGTCCCCCCTTCTTCTCATCATTCGCAGTATCTCGTCGTCTATGTGCTGGACGGGAATATCTATGTAATTGCAGATCTTTTCTTCCCGTAAAATGGTCTCAAGAATTTCTTCCGTGATAGATTCGGGATAGGTATAGAGGAGCCGTATCCACTTAATCCCCCCTATTCGAGCGATATCGGTCATAAGTGGTCCGAGTGATGGTTTCTCCCGGAGATCCTTTCCATAGGCCGTCGTCTCCTGGGCCGTAAGGATGATCTCTTTCACCCCTCCCCCGGCAAGGACCTCGACCTCTTTCAGGATATCGTCAGGTTCTCTGCTCCTGAAGCTCCCCCTTACCATCGGTATCACACAGTAGGAGCAACAATTGGAGCACCCCTCGGCAATCTTGAGATAGGCCGTGTGAGGGGGTGTTGAAATAAGGCGGGAATGGGAAGCATCCATGAGAAAGTCCGGTTTCCCTATGAATGTGTGCGATGAAATTCCTCCTCTTTTCTCCAGTTTGTTGAGGTAGTCACCGATATGAGGAACTTCTCCCGTACCGAGGAAGAGGTCCACCTCAGGGATTTCGGCTTCCAGTTCTGCCCCGTATCGCTGGGGAAGACAGCCCGTAACGACGAGGTATTCTAAGCCCCCCCGTTCCTTCAGATCAATCAGGCGAAATATCTCTTCGATCGATTCTTCCTTCGCAGGAAGAATAAAGGCACAGGTATTGATGATGACGATATCAGCTTCCCCTTCCGAGGAAACGATACGCCCGCCGCCGCGCTCGAGAATGGCGGCCATGACCTCTGAATCGATGAGATTTTTAGGACAACCGAGACTTATTATATGAATTTTCTTATGCAATTTATTCCGGTAATTTTCCGGCCAGTACCTTTCGAGGCTTCGCGCCATCGGAAGGACCGACAATACCCTCTGCCTCCATTTTCTCTATTATCCTCGCGGCCCTGTTGTACCCTATCTTCATGTACCGCTGTACAAGGGAGATGGAGGCCTGCCCCAGGTCAGTCACCAGTTCGACGGCTTCATCATACTTTTCGTCATACTCTTCCGCTAACTGTTTTTCCTCTCTGGACTCGGGATTATATTGAGATATGGACTCATCATAGGAGGGCGTTTCCTGTTTTCTCACGAAATCGACGATTCTTCCGATCTCGGCATCCGAGACAAAGGCGCCGTGGATTCGAGTGAGCGTTGTCGTTCCCGGAGGGATGAAAAGCATGTCTCCCGCACCGAGAAGTTTCTCGGCCCCGAGCTGGTCGAGTATGGTCCGGGAATCCACCTTTGATGAAACCTGAAAGGAGATCCGGGTGGGGAAGTTGGCCTTTATTATTCCAGTAATAACATCGACAGACGGTCTCTGGGTGGCTAAAATAACATGTATACCCGCCGCTCTCGCCATCTGGGCGAGCCGGGTAACCGATTCCTCCACATTTCTCTGTGCAACCATCATAAGGTCAGCCAATTCATCTATTATAATAATAACATAGGGGAGCTTTACCGGCGGTTTTTCCTCCTCGCCGGCCCCATCGGGAATCTCGGCTTCTTTATGGACCGGCACCTGACCCTTTAGTACCAGCTTGTTGTATGCCTCGATACTCTTCACACCCGCTTCCCCGATAATCTTGTATCTCTTCTCCATTTCTTCAACGGCCCATTTTAATACATGAGAGGCCTTCTTCGGATTCACCACCACGGGGTGGAGCAAATGGGGTATCCCCTCGTAACCGGAGAGCTCCAGGCGTTTCGGATCGATCATGAGAAATTTGACATCATCCGGCGTCGCCTTGAAAATGATGCTGCAGATCATGGCATTGAGTGACACACTCTTGCCGGAACCGGTCGTTCCCGCTATCAGGAGATGAGGCATTCTGGAGAGGTCCGCGATCATTGGATTTCCAACAATATCTTCCCCCAGAGCTATGGGAAGCCGGTATTTAGACTCCAGGAATTTATCGTTATCGAGGACATCTCTCAGGTGAACCAGTTCCCTTCCCTGGTTCGGAATCTCTATTCCGATGACCGCCTTTCCCGGAATTGGCGCTATTATCCTTACGCTCTGGGCCTTCAGCGCCATAGCCAGATCATCGGCAAGGTTCGCCACCTTGTTTATCTTTACACCGGGGGCGGGCTCGAGTTCGAACATATTGATAACGGGACCCGGTTTTACCTCGACAACCTTACCGTCGACGCCAAAATCGGCGAGCTTCTTTTCAAGAAGCTTCGCATTCATGATCAGGCTCTCTTTCTTCATTCCCCTGCTCTTGATCTCAACCTTTTCAAGCAGCGTCAGGGGCGGAAGCATATAAGAACCCGCCGGGTGAACGAAGTCAAAGGTGGTCTGCTCGAGTTTTTTCTTTTCCTTTTCCTCAGGTTTTGCCTCCTTTACAATAAGGGGGGGCTCGCGCACTATTCTGCGTTTCTTCACCTGGGGTGGTTTCTTCTTCCTTTTAAATCTCCCCACATGAATTACAATAAATGCCCGTATGCCGGAGAGGGTTGCCTTTGCGAGAAGTATCGACTTTCCGATTACAGTCACCAGCGAGAGATCGAGGGTAACCATAAGGGATATCAGAAAGATAACAACCAAAACGATGTAAGAACCTACGTGGTTGAAATAGGAATCGAGAACCCGTGACGAAAAGAACCCCACGATGCCTCCCGAATTGAGATCTGCGTCAAAAAAGTGAACCATACCGTACTTGATCGACAAGAGGGCAGATGTAGAAAAGATGAGACCGATAAAGCCGAAAACGGCAGAAACAGAGACCTGGAACACACGGTTCAGAAGGAGTTTGACGGACAGCATAATGAGAAAAATGGGAAAGAGATAGGAGGGTATCCCAAATGTCTTCAAAAGAGAGTCGGAGAGATAAGCACCGACAAATCCGCCGCAGTTTTCTATCTTTATGTCACTCGACACGAAATGGGTAAATGAGGGGTCCGACGGGCTGTACGACACGAGACAGACCAGAAGAAAAAGTCCTACCGCAATGAGAATTACACCCGTTATCTCCTTCGTCCTTCTGAGATCTTTTTTTTCCTTTTCCATTTTCTTCAAAATCAGATCGTCCTCATCAGCAGCGTGGATATGCCTACAATCCAGCAATAATAGGCAAAGACACTCAATTTCCTTCTCTTAATGATAAAGAAGAGGAGTTTCAGTGTAAAAAAACCCGTCACGGCAGCTACTATCATTCCGATAATGTATATCCACATTTCATCGGTCGTTGCCGATCCAAAATATCGTGACTCGAAAACAGCCGCCCCGATGATCGCAGGAATTGAAAGCAGGAAGGAAAACCGTGCCGCCGTCTCTCCCGTCAATCCCCTGAAAATACCAAAGGTTATTGTGGCCCCCGATCTCGATATACCGGGAATCAGCGCACATGCCTGGGCTATCCCGATGATTAGGGCATCGACAAGACCCAGGTCTTTTTCTTTCTTATCTCCCACCTCTTTCCTGTCAGAAAGATAGAGAAGCAGGCCCGTGATAATGAGCATTGCGGCAACGATATCAACGGACGTAAAGAGGGTATGTATTTGATTTTCAAAGAGTAATCCCACAATACCCGTTATCCCTGTCCCTACAACGAGAAGGAGTGCCATCTTTCGTCTGGCAGATATCAGATCGTCGCTGTCACTGCCACGCAAGTTCCTGGGCAGCAGGGCCTTCAGAATATCATAGACCTCTTTCCTGAAAAAAAACAAAACGGCTAAAAGGGTACCGAAATGAAGCATGACATCGAAGAGGACCCCCGGTTGATGAAACCCCTTGATAAAACTCTGGACAATCACCAAATGGCCTGAGCTGCTTACGGGCAGGAATTCCGTTAATCCTTGAACTACTCCGAGTAATACCCCTTCCAGAGGACTCAAATACTATCCCTTCCTTCACCGATCCGGCTATCTGATCTTTTTTTCAAATAACACCCTAAAACGAGCGTTTGTCAAATATTGCGTGTATTTGTACTTAATAATCGGGGTGAAGTCAATAAGGAATATAGAAATGAAAGGGCCTCATAACGTGAGCATATTTATCACATATTTGATTTGCCACGGACACCCAAGTTGTGTATTATCTCTCAGGAAATCAAAACTAAGGGGGTCACAATGGTCAACAAGGTTATACTCATAGGAAGACTGGGCGCTGATCCTGAGGTACGGTATACCCAGGATGGTACCATGGTCACCAATTTCAGGCTCGCCACGGATGAACAGTGGAAAGATAAGAGCGGAGAGAAGGTCCAGAAAACCGAATGGCACAGGATTGTCACATTCAGGAAACTGGCCGAGATATGTGGAAACTATCTTGCCAAGGGAAGGCTTGTCTATATCGAAGGGCGACTGCAAACGAGGGCATGGGACGACAGGGATGGAAACAAGAAGTACACAACGGAGATAATTGCCTCGAATATGCAGATGCTTGAAAGGAAGGGTGACGAGGCCGGTCAATCAAGAGGCCTGAACGGTGCCGACACAGGATTCAAGGAACCGGATTTCCCTGAAGACGATGTCCCCTTCTAAGCGCTATTTTTTCTTTTCTTCAATCTTTTCAGGATCTTCGGTATTTTTTATTTCTTCCTGATCCTGAAAGGATTTTTTGAAATTCCTGATACCCTTACCAATGGCCCCCCCTATCTCGGGGAGCTTTCCGGCTCCGAAGATGATCAGGATAATTACCAGTATAATCAATAACTCAGGTATTCCTATACCGAACATATTATGTGCACCTCGTAATGCGGGAACTTCACGTTCCCGCCTTTTTTTGAAAAAAGTTAAAATATTAGAGACGTTTTGTCAAATATATCTTTAATTACCCGCATCTCTGGACAATGTCAAAAGAATAACCTCTCCATGTCTTCCAAGCTGGCCAAGCGATTTTCCATCAAAGGTTATATCCACCCCTTTTGCGTTCCCCACGATGAGAGAGAACTTCGTTTTTGCCTCCCTTTTGATTGTTTCACCCGGTTTTAATAATACCTCAAGGGGTTCACCCCCATCCTTTCTTATTTCCAGCCAGGTCCACTCCGTCGCCTTAATTTCAAGAAGATAGGTCTCTTCCGAAACCTCCTTTTGGACAACTTCTTGACCGCCCTCGGGCAGTGCCGAGACCACCTTACTTTTAGTGGCTTCCCCTTCAGGAAGAGCAACCTCCGCCTCGGCTGCTTTCTCAAGAGCGGCTGTTTCAATTTTTGGAGCGGCTTCCCTTTCCACACCTTCAGTGAGGGGGACCTCCCCTCTATCAGGGCCGCCTTCGGGTTTCTCGATAGCCTGCCCGTTCTCAACCTCACGGGTCCCCTCATAATCTTTGTAAAGATAGGAAAAGGCAAAAAAGAAGATCACACAGAAAAAGACGATGCACCAGATAATAATACTCACGTGGGACCTGAGCCACGACTGCTTCTTTAAATTCTCCGGCCCTTTGCGGCTTTTTTCCCTTTCCAGATAGCTGTTGTAACGGGAGAGGATTTTTTCGCTCTCTATGCCTACTATCTTTGCATAGATCTCGATAAACGACCTCGCATAGACGGGCTCCGGAAGCAGGTTAAAGTCACCATTTTCGATCGCTTCGAGGACAGATGTGTTGATCCTCGTCACCCGCGATATCTCATCGAGGCTCATACCCAGAGATTCCCGGATTTTCCTCACATCGAGAACGTCATCACTTCCTTCGGAGACTTTCTCTTCCGGCTCTGTTCTTTTTTCCTCTTTTTCCATTCTAATATACCGATTTTATAGAATTTGGTGAACATTTATCACTAATTCTGAAGCGAAGCAACAGAAATCATCTCAACTTTTATACAACAACATGCTAAAGAAGTTGATGAATGCATAAAGAGAAGGAAGGGATAATGGCCGATTACAGAGAATTTGCAATGTCAGTGGCAAAAGAGGCGGGGGGGCTCCTTAAGGAGCGATTTCATCATACCCACACAATCAGTTTCAAGGGGCGGATCAATATCGTTACCGAGGCGGATATGATGTCGGAAGAATTACTCATGAAGGCGATAAGAGAGAACTTTCCCGGTCACGATATCATCTCGGAAGAAACAAAGAGCGTTCTAACGGGCTCACCCTACCGGTGGATTATCGATCCTCTTGACGGAACGACAAACTACGCCCATGGCTTCCCTGTCTTTTCGGTTTCCATAGCCCTTGAGAGGGAAGGCTCCATAATAGTGGGGGTGGTTTATAATCCAATGCTCGATGAGCTCTTTTCCGCGGAGAGGGGAAGGGGCGCCTTTTTGAATGAGAAAAAGATATCTGTCTCAGACACAGGGGATCTATCAAAATGCCTCCTTGCGACGGGCTTTCCCTATGATATTCGTGAAAACCCGGACAACAACATGAACTACTTCGCCGAGATGGCCATGAAAGCCAGGGCCGTCAGAAGGGCCGGTTCAGCAGCGCTTGATATGGTCTATATCGCCGCAGGGCGCTTCGATGGATTCTGGGAACTCAAGCTGCAACCCTGGGACACGGCGGCAGGCTGGCTTATTGTTGAAGAGGCTGGGGGATCGGTCACCGATATCTCAGGAGAAGCGTACTATCTTGACTCGCCACACATAGTGGCCACAAACGGAAAAATCCATCAATCGATGATCGACATTCTGGGAACAATTGATCCTCGTGACAGGCGTCTCCTCAAATAAGAGCGCCTTCAGACCACTTCAATCTTCTCTCTTCTGAATATGTCTTTCGATCTTTCAATCTTGTCGGCATCAATCCACCTCGTCATTGGTTCCTGCAGGCTCAAGGGGTTCTCGACACCGATCTTTCTCTCCTTTTCATGCCAGAGCGGATTATAGGAAAGTAACTGAACCGTTTGCACCCCCTGGGTCCGGAGGAGATTCGCAATGGCGACGAGGTTGGATTCCCTGTCGGTAATACCCGGGATAAGCGGGACTCTCGCCAAAAGAGGGATGCCGCCCTCTGCCGACATTCTATGGAGTTCAATAAAATTTTCGATAATTTTGTCGTTTTGTGCACCGCAGAATCTGACATGTTCATCGGGATCATGGAGCTTAAGATCGTAGTAGATCATATCAAGATAGGGATAAAGCGCCTCTTCGAAACGATTGAGATTGAATAATCCGCACGTCTCGAGAAGTGTATGAA
>CAYSHT010000098.1:0-8165 GCA_964430915.1 uncultured Syntrophaceae bacterium | reverse complement strand
CGAAGCCGTCGGGAAATTCGACGACAAATTCGTTGAATGTGGGGCTTGTAAACGGTATGGGAAAACCCGCACGTTTGAGCTGGCCCTTGAGATATTCCGATTTGTCGTAGTTCAGCCTGGCGAGTTTCCTGATTCCCGTGCCTCCCAGCGACGCCATGTACATGGCCGATGCCAGGGCGCAGAGGCTGTTGTTTGTGCATATATTGGAGGTTGCCTTCTCGCGGCGTATGTGCTGCTCTCTCGTGGCAAGGGTAAGGACAAATCCCTGCCGTCCCTCTTCGTCGAGAGTTTTTCCCACGAGGCGGCCCGGCATGCTTCGAACATGCTTCATCGAGGCGGCAAACATTCCCAGTCCCGGGCCTCCGAATGAGCGGGGGATACCCAGGCTCTGGCCCTCGCCGCAGGCGATGTCGGCACCTTCGCTGCCCGGATTTTTGATGAGGGCATAGGCCAGCGGTTCCGTAAAGGCGGCGATCAAAAGGGATTTGTTATTATGTGCCAGATCTGCCGCTTTCCTGAGATTTTCAATGGAGCCGAAGAAATTTGGCGACTGAATCGCCACGGCCGCACAATCCTCCATTCCCTCCAGGGAGGAGCAATCGGTTCTCCCCTCTTTGTCATAGGGGAGCTCGTCGATGGAGACCCCTGTCGGGCCGAGATAGGTCCTGACGACCTGCTGATAGAAGGGATGAATAAGGCTTGAAATGGCAACCCGTTTTTTCTTCGTAATCCGGAGTGCCATAAGGAGGGCCTCCGCCAGTGCGGTGGCTCCATCATAAAGCGACGCATTTGCCACCTCCATACCGAGGAGACGAGCGGCGAGCGTCTGGTATTCATAGATTGCCTGAAGCGTTCCCTGGCTCACCTCTGGTTGGTAGGGAGTATAAGAGGTGACAAATTCGGAACGGCCGAGGAGGTAGGAAACCGATTCGGGAATATAGTGCTCATAACTGCCGGCACCGGCAAACACCCTGTATTCGGGGAAGGTGGCCACCGACGATGCAAGCATATTCATACGGTTGTTCAATTCCCATTCCGATAATGCCTCGGGAAGATTGAGCTCCGCCGCCCTCCGACAGTCAACGGGGATCGTGGAGAAAAGGCTGTCGATATCCTTAAGGCCCACGGCCCCAAGCATGGAGGCAATGTCTTCGTCGGTATGGGGCAGAAAACGCATTCCTTATTCCCCCTTTAAAAGGTCGAGATATACGTTTTTAGTCATGAGATCATCCCATTCGTCCTTATCAGACGGTTTTACAAGAATCATCCATCCGCCTTCATAGGGCTCCTGGTTTACAAGCTCGGGAGCGTCTTCAAGGTCCTCGTTGACGGCGACGATCTCTCCTCCCAGGGGTATGTAGAGTTCGGAGACCGCCTTTACCGATTCAACCGTCCCGAATTCTTCGCCCTTTTCAAGGATATCACCGACTTGGGGAAGCTCGACGAAGACGATATCACCAAGCTGATCCTGTGCATAATCGTTGATTCCGATCCGTACATCCTCTCCTTCAAGTCGTGCCCATTCATGATCTTCGGCATAACGGGCATCTCCCGGAATGACTAATTCGCCTATCTCTTTCATATGTCTTCCTCCCTTTTCCACACCATATCTTTCAGGGGGAGGCGAGCGGTTCTGTCGGGCCGTATGTCGTCCACTATCATAACCTTAATGCTGCGCCTGCTGTCCCTGATCTCCACACTATCGCCGGAAAACAGTTTAGATTTTACCTTTATAAAGCCGCAGGAGAGACCGCGGGGCTTGAAGTCCTGCGGTTTGTCCGGGCTTGCAATACTGAAAATTCTGTCGCCTACACGGCCGATGGCCATATCTGTCGCGCATGTCAGCACCTCTCCGATTTCGTTCCCGAGGGAGTCGAAAACATAGGCGGTTTCATGGGTTGACACCTTGCGGAGGTCATAACCGGCAAAGGGGTAGGTGTATTGAACATCCGTTGCGGCATTCAGCGCTTCGTCACCAAGGAAATTCTTTGTGAAACCGGTTCGCTCTTCATTGTAGGGAAGGGCGAAAAGCCAGGGGTTGTTGAGAAAGGGCCAGTGGCCGATATCCTGGTGAGAGAGGGGAAGAACGGCGCCCGCTCTAAGAGAATCCCGCGCCGCGAGACCGCAGGGTGTTATGCCGAAATCACTTCCTGCGTCGAGAAGCATCTCCCATGTGTCGATAAGGTGGGAAAAATCCATGAATAGTTCAAAGCCGAACTCGCCCGTGTAACCTGTACGCGAAAGAAGAAGGGGTACATCGTTAGTAAGACGTACGGTTTCGGAAAGGGAAGATGAGGCATCAAAGTGGCCCTTGAAGCTGAAATAGGGCATTTTCTGGAAGACCTCGTCGCTTTTTTTGATGACATCCTGCAGTATTCGTGTGGCAAGAGGTCCCTGAACATCGATCTTGCCCAGACGGTCTGTCAGATCGGTAACCTCCGCCTTCAGACCGCCGGTGTGAGCCTTCAGATGACCGGCAATTTCCCCTCCCATACCGGCGTTGACGATGATCATATATGAGGTGTTTCCAATGCGGTACACGATGGCATCATCGATGGTGGTACCGTCCCGGTTTAAAAATATTCCGTAGACACACCGTCCGTCTTCGATGGGGGTTTTGTTTTTACCGATGCATGAGCTGAGATCTTTCGTGAAGCAGTTCTGGAGTAGATCGAAGGACCCCGGTCCTTCGATTGTGAGAGTGGCCATGTGACTCGTGTCAAATATGCCCGCACCGGTCAGAACCGCGATATGTTCCTGCTTGGCGCCGGTAGGATACCAAAACGGCATGTCGTAACCGCCGAAGACAGCCATGTTGGCCCCTGCCTTACCATGCCATCCGTGAAGCGGTGTCGTTTTTGCACTGTCCTGCATAGGGCGTTCCTGCCTTGTGAAAAGTTATAGAATAAAGGGGTTTAAAAATATGTTCAGATTTACGGTTCTGTCAACAGGTTTTTTGAAAAAATTTGCGAACTGCAATAATAGTAACTGTAATCAGATAGATAAGGCTTTCATGATAGTGCCGAAAAGGAAGATTGTCGGCGGTAAAAAGAGTAAACCATTTCGGTACGTTGTTTTACCGGAAGTCCGTGGTCATTCCTTTCGGATGACCGTATCCTTCAGCCAGTTTTTATCGTCCCTTTCGGGATAGTCGATATTGTAATGAAGGCCGCGGCTTTCCTTTCGGAGACATGCGCATTCCGTAATAAGCTTCGCCACCGTGGCGATATTCCGGAGTTCGAGGAGATCTGAGGTGATGGTAAAGTCCCAGTAGTAATCATTGATCTCGGACTGGATCACATCAATTCTCCTCCGGGCACGTTCGAGTCTCTTATCGGATCTCACGATACCCACATAGTTCGACATGCACATCCGTATCTCATCCCAGTTGTGGGAGACAACGATCGATTCGTCACTTTCCGTGGCACCTCCGGGGTTCCAGGAAGGTATTTCGATTGATTCGTCTTTTGCCTCGTCGAATGTCTTCGATATTTTTTTAATGGAGTTGTTGGCGTAGACGAGCGCCTCCAGGAGGGAATTGCTGGCAAGTCGATTGGCGCCGTGAAGTCCCGAACATGCCACTTCTCCGCAGGCGTAAAGCCCGTTTATATTCGTTTCACCATGCTCGTTGATCGCCACACCGCCACACTGATAGTGAGCGGCCGGTGCAACGGGTATGGGATCCTCGGCCATGTCGATACCGAACTTGAGGCATTCCTCATAGATGTAGGGGAATCTTTTTTTGAGAAAACCTTTGTCTTTGTGGGTTATATCGAGAAAAACAGATTCATCTCCCGACTTTTTCAGTTCCGTGTCTATTGCCTGGGCAACCACATCCCGTGGTGCGAGGTCCTTCATGGGATGGTATTTTTCCATAAAAGCGGTGCCGTTTTTCAACTTGAGGATAGCGCCTTCGCCCCGGACCGCCTCGCTTATGAGAAAGGATTTTGCATCGGGATGGTAGAGGCAGGTGGGGTGAAACTGAATGAATTCCATGTTGTTTATTTCCGCACCGGCGCGGTACGCCATGGCGATTCCGTCGCCTGTCGCGATATCGGGATTGGTGGTGATCAGATATGCCTTTCCTGCACCGCCCGTGGCGAGTACGATGTATTTTGCCTGAAAGGTGTGGACCTTATTGTTTCTGATATCGAATACGTAGGCGCCGATACAGGTATCCCTTCCTCCCCCTTTCTTGCCGAGAATCTGTGATTCGCAGATGAGATTGACGGCAAAGTGGTTTTCGTAAATCTGTATGGTTTTTTTTGAGGATACCTTCTCTGTAAGGGCCCGTTCAATTTCCCTTCCCGTGAGATCCTTCGCATGCAGGACCCTTCTGTGGCTGTGACCACCTTCTTTTCCCAGGTCGAATTCTGTTCGGTAGGGTTCTTCTCTCAGGGTAAAATGCACACCCCAGTCGATCAGATCTTTGATACGATCGGGACCCTGGGTGACCACCATCCTGACAGTCGGCTCCTTGCAGAGACCGGCACCGGATTCCAGGGTATCCCGTATGTGAAAATCGAAACTGTCGCTTCCGGCCGTCACCGTGGCGATGCCGCCCTGTGCATAATTTGTATTTGATTCGACCTTTTCCTTTTTTGTGACGATTGCAACCGTTCCGAGGTCTGCGGCCCGAATGGCAAAACAGAGACCGGCAATACCGCTCCCAAGTACAAGAAAATCCGTTTTTATATGCATTTCAGTCCTCTTATATGTTTACAAATTGCGGACTTTCTTATATACCCTTTTAAAATCTTTTGGAAGCTCCAAGTTATCGGACTTCATAAACCCGATTTTTTGACGAGAAAACGATATGTTAGTACTGGGAATAGAATCTTCATGTGATGAGACTGCGGCCGCAGTGGTTTCGGACGGCACGGTGCTTCTGTCGAATGTCATTGCCTCGCAGATCGACGTGCATAGAAAGTACGGGGGCGTGGTCCCTGAAATTGCCTCGAGAAAGCATATCGAGGCAATCCTGCCGGTAATAGCCGAGGCACTTGATGACGCAAAGGTATCTCTCGCGGATATCGAGGGGATCGCCGTCACGAGGGGGCCAGGTCTTATCGGGTCTCTTCTTATCGGACTTTCGGTGGCAAAGTCGATAGCCTTTGCGCGAAAGATTCCCTTCGTCGGTGTCAATCACATAGAGGGCCACATAGCCGCAATATTTCTTGCCGAGCGGAAACCGGAATTTCCCTTTATCGCCCTCGTGGTATCCGGAGGGCATACGAATATTTATCTTGCTAAAGGATTTGATAATTTTGTACTTATGGGGCAGACGAGGGATGATGCGGCGGGAGAGGCCTTTGACAAGGCGGCCAAGATGCTCGATCTCGGCTATCCCGGGGGTGTGGTAATAGACAGGATGGCACAGGCGGGGAACCCCGGGTATGTAAATTTTCCAAAGGCAATGAGAGGAAGCCTCGATTTCAGCTTCAGTGGTCTCAAGACGGCTCTTTTATACTATATAAAAAAAAGAGAGACCCCCATCAGAGAAGACGAAGTTCCCCATATCGTGGCGAGTTATCAGGATGCCATTGTCGAAGTGCTGGTGGAAAAGACACTGAGGGCTGCGAAGGAATCTTCCGTGCCGAGAATAGTCGTTTCGGGCGGGGTTGCCTCTAATACGAGACTGCGAGAGAGATTTTATAAGGAGGCAGGCAAAGAGGGAATGGAGGTCTTCGTTCCGCCTCCCATTTTGTGTACTGATAATGCGGCGATGATTGCTGTGGTGGGTGATAATCTTCTGAGAAATGGTGAAAGACATTCGTATGATATGAATGCTGTTTCCCGGTGGCCACTCGAATCGCTGGAGAGTTTATGAAAGATAATGCTGTAATAAAGCGATTTTATCGAAGGTTTATACGTCTCAAAGGAAATACGGAACAGGTTGCGATAGGTCTCACCATCGGGGTCTTTGTAGGGTTGACGCCAACCATCCCCTTTCATACGGTGCTGGCTTTTATCCTGGCCCTCGCGCTAAAACAGAACTGCACGGCCTCCGTCCTGGGAGCTACGGCGATCGGAAATCCCCTGACGCTGCCCTTTCTCTATATAACGGAATATCATTTGGGCAGATATCTTCTCGGGAGCAATATGCAAGAAGTTGTATTTTCCGACTACCACATGTGGGATATCCTCCATGTGGGGTGGTCAGTCGCCTGTCCTCTCCTGGTCGGTGGCATTGCCCTTGCTTTTATCTCAACCCTGCCGGCCTATATAATTGCCCGCAAAATCGTGATTACCCTGAGAAGAAAAAAGAGATATGTCGAGTCCCTTGAAAATACTTAAGAAATACGGGATACAGCCAACCAGAAGCCTGGGGCAGTCCTTTCTAATAGATAACAATATAACGGCCAAGATTGTCGATAGTGCGGGAATCGAAAAGAGCGATACCGTTGTTGAGATAGGCGCGGGACCTGGCATGATGACGCGGCGTATCGCCGATAAGGCGGGGCACGTCATTGCCCTCGAGATAGATTCGAGAATCGTGGAGGTACTGCGACATGAGCTGGGTACTCGGCCGAATGTACACATCATTGAGACGGACGTCCTTGACTTCGACTTCTCGACAGTCGCGGGGGACGAAGACAGGATAAAAGTAATCGGAAACATACCTTATAACATCTCATCGCAGATCCTCTTTCGTCTCATTGAATACAGGCACGTTCTTTCCTCGGTGACGCTCATGTTCCAGAGGGAAGTGGCCGAGCGGATAATGGCACTGCCGGGGAGCAAGGAATACGGCATACTTTCAGTTATGACCGTAATGTATATGCTCCCGTCAAAGGTAACGACGGTCCCTGCAAGCTGTTTTTACCCGAAACCGCGGGTTGAATCGATGGTCCTCACGATGGATGTACGAGAGAGGCCTTTATGCGAGGCCTGTGATTACGATATATTCCGAAAGGTGGTTCGGTCAGCATTTGCGAAGAGGAGAAAAACCCTCATCAATAGCATGAAAGAATCGCCCTTTATCCGGGATCTCGATATTGATCTGACTTCGATCCTGGGTGGTCTTGGGATCAATCCCACAAGGAGGGGTGAAACGCTCGCGGTCGAAGAATTTGCCCAACTGAGCAGGGCCATTGAGGCCTCGATCTCACATTAAAAGACATAATATCCTGAACAATGTTTCTTTCGTCCTGTTCCCAGGATTTTTAACCCAAATTCGAAGACATGATTCTACAATAAATTTCTTGACAAGGTGATTTTCATCTGTTACGCAGGTGGCGAAAAAATACCGCTTGGATCCGGTAACGGACTGGGACGGATGGTTGTGAAGATTGTGAAATTAAGGGCCTCCCGTCTCAGACGGCGAGGCTTTTCTTGTTGGTACGTATGGAACTATTTGAAACTGCTGGGGAAATGCAAAAATATTCTGAGTCTCTCAGGCTTCAGGGAAAGAAAATCGCTTTTGTGCCTACCATGGGGTATCTCCATGAAGGTCATTTGAACCTGATGAGGGAGGGAAGAAAAAGGGGAGACTGCCTTGCTATAAGCATCTATGTTAATCCCACTCAGTTTGGACCTGGTGAAGATCTGGATAAATATCCGAGAGATTTCGAAGGGGACGAGAAGCTGGCAGAAGAGGTGGGATGTGATGCCATCTTTTATCCCACAAACAGGGAAATGTATCCGGAGAATTATCACACCTATGTCAATGTTGAGAAGATTACGGAAAATCTTTGTGGACTCACAAGGCCTGATCATTTCAGGGGTGTGGCAACGGTATGCGCAAAGCTCTTCAATATTGTGAAACCCCATGCAGCGGTCTTCGGCAAGAAAGATTTTCAACAGCTCGCAGTCATAAAACGGATGGTGAAAGATCTGAATATGGATCTCGAAATTATAGGGATGCCGACGGTACGGGAACCTGACGGACTTGCCATGAGTTCCCGGAATAGCTATCTCAAAAGTGATGAGAGGGAATCGGCATTGAGTCTGAGCAGGTCGCTGAAACGTGCCGAGGAAATGTACTCAAAGGGTGAGCGGGATGCCGGCAGGATTATCGACGAGGTGAGTAGATTCATCGATGGTCATTCACATACCAGGATCGATTATGTAAAGATCTGCGATACGGAGACAATGGAAGATAGTACGTATCTCGATGGTAACTCTGTTCTGGCATTGGCAGTTTGGGTAGGATCTCCGAGATT
>CAYSHT010000097.1:0-8420 GCA_964430915.1 uncultured Syntrophaceae bacterium | reverse complement strand
GAGGGTAATGTCGAAAGGGGAATCATTCCGGTTGGACAGGGTGTGGGTCTTATCCACGATGAACCGACGGTTTCGGAGCTTATAGAACGTCTGGTGGGAGAGGCGCGAATGGTGAGGGAAAACATTACCGAAAAGCTGGCATAATTTTTACCTCGCCCTCTGATGCCGTCCATAGAATTCAACTGCCTTGACGGGGAAAATCAACTGTGTTAGCTTCTAAGCTCTTTCAGCCATATTTACATTATTCATGATAGAAAAGAGTTGTACGAATGGCGGAATTTACACATCTTGATGACAAAAATAGGGCAAGGATGGTTGATGTTACGGGAAAGGAACCGTCCCTGAGAGAAGCCGTCGCTGGAGGCAAGGTCTTCATGAAACCGGAAACGGTTCGGGAGATAGAAACCGGAAAGGTGGCAAAGGGGAATGTCTACGGCGTTGCCAAGATTGCCGGTATAATGGCGGCAAAGATGACCGGTAACATAATTCCCATGTGCCACCCACTTGAGCTGACGGGCATTGACATTGACTTTACTGCTAATCCCGAAAGGGGAGAAGTTACCATAGAGGCACGGGTAAAAACGGTGGGAAGAACTGGCGTGGAAATGGAAGCCATGACTGCCGTGAGCGTGGCGGCCCTCACAATCTACGATATGTGCAAATCCGCCGACCGGGAGATCGTGCTATCCGAGATAAAATTGTTGAAAAAAAGTGGTGGCAAAAGCGGGACCTTTGTAAGAGAAGGGTAGGACTACTTTTTTGAAAGTGAGATTGTATCGGTGACAGTGAATACGTACAGAGTGAGAAAGCAATTTTTGATTCCCCTGACGCTCGATCTTGGATTGCTTTTTCTTCTTATCGCTATTTCTTTTTTTACGATGGCGATTCCCGCAGAGATGGTTATACTTGTATTGGTGTTTATTTCGCTTCTCTATATTTTCCTCGAATCGATCTTCCTTGAAACGTCAATAGGGGATAAGGGAATCAGGATAAAAAAGTTCTTGAGGGGAAAAGAACTCTCATGGAATGACATAACCAATGTTGACACTATGATGGTGAAAAAGAAGGTCTACCTCCTCCTGACCACAACCAAGGGGTTTCATGTCCTGTCGAATACCCATGGGGACTTCTATTCCATGGTGAGTGATCTGTCCCGGCATGTGGATAGTGAGAGAGTGGAGGAAAGTGTCGGGACTGTTATTGAAGAACCCGTAAAAAGGAGGTCGGATATACTGTCTTCATGGCTGGCGGCCATTATTCTGGTTGTGGTGATTTGTCTGAAGATTGGTTTTTGATGTATTTTATCGTTGACGGCATTGTAAAAAATACGTATGGTCTAGCCGTATTAGGGTTTCATTTCTGCCTTTACAATTCACTCGTCATCTGAACGTATATACCGAAAGATTTTTTATAAAAGCTGCCGGTTTCGCAACTTTTTTGTAACAGTAGAGTCTGGTTTAGGTAGGTCGAAAGTAGGTTTTCTTTTAGTCGAGAGAGGGAAATTACCATGAGTTTGCGAGACGTTAAAAAAGACACTGTTTCTTCATTTTCCGTTGTTGAGTCTGTAATCGAAAAGAAGCTTGATGAGATTGTCACCATCCTCGATTCGGGTAAAGGCGAAAACGGCCATCTCTATGACGAGGTTCTCTCAATTATCGAAAGAAGCCTGATAAAGATTGCCATGAGGCGTTCGAATAATATAAAGACATCGGCGGCAGACTTTCTCGGGATAAACAGAAATACCCTGCACAACAAGATCAACAAGCTGGATATCAAGTATAAGTAATTGATTATATTATTTATTTGAAAAGAGTTTCTCCCACTTTTACTCCTCGTAAAAATCATCTTTTTTTAATACCAGTATGTGATATCATCCAATATTCGTAGCGACGGCGGGGAAGTTTTTCCTGCGGGTGTCGAATTTCATGGTGAAGGTGAAGGTATCACGATGAAGACCAGATCGATCTACAATCCGCTGACGGGCATGCTTCTTCGCCTTATGGCGCTTCAGTTCAATTACCGGCCTTCCCTCAAAAGGTATCTCAAAAGCACCGATGGGTGGATCAATTTTACCGTTGGTTTCAGGACCGAATCGGGGACCGTTGAAAAGGCGATTATATTTTATGATGGCCACGTCTCCGTTTCTGGAGATATTCCCGCTGATGTTGATGTGGTCATGAGATTTGCCAGCGATGACACCCTGAAAGAGATGCTCGGTATTACACCCAATGAGATGCTCAATCTTATCATGAAGAATAAGATGATCCTCGATGGTAATATGACCTACCTTCAACTCTTCAATTTCTATGTCTCTCTTCTTCTGGGGAAAAAACACCAGAGGATGCTTGAAAAGGCCCACAGAGAAGACATGAAATCAAGGAAGAAAGAATACTCCATCGACAACCGGGAGCTATCGGCGGAACTGTTAGCACGAAAAAAGTACCGGATGAAGGGAGAAAAAAACGATGCGGGGGTAAAGTTTCTTGAAGACCCCTATCTCTCCCGCTACAGCCTGGACGATTTCCCGCGGCTCAGGAGGCTTTGTGATATACACTTTGAGGTAATGCCAGAGCTGTGCGCTGAGAGACCCAAACTCCTGACAGAGTGGTATCGCACCCATGGTTTCGAATGTGATGCAAAAGGGGATCCCTGGGTGCCCGAGCTGAGACAGGCCCATGCCTTCAAATATCTGATGGAGGAAAGAAAGCCGATTATTGCCGAGGACAGTCTCATTGCAGGAACGTCCACATCGAAGGAACCGACGGGGGTTCTTATCTACCCCGATTCGTCGGGCACCCTGGTCTGGGGAGAGCTTGAAACGATTGAAAAACGCATCCTTAATCCCTACAGGGTCTCAAAAGAGGATGCGGAGATACTCCACGATGTATTTCCATTCTGGGCAAAGAGAAATTTCAAGCAGTGGGTGAGGGAAAAGTACGAAAAACCTCTATGCCTGCAGATTGACGAGCGCTGGGTCTACTATTTTGTCTGGAAGTCCGTAGGGATCTCTCACACGATTCCCGATTATCCCCGTGTCCTTCAGAAGGGAACGGAGGGCATCATAGGGGATATTGAGGAGAGGCTGAAAAGGGACAATAATCTGGACGAGCGAAAGCGGGATGCACTGGAGGCGATGGCCATCTGTCTCGAGGGTGTGAATGCCTATGCGTCAAATCTCTCACAGGAGGCTGAAAGAAGGGCGGAAAACGAGACAAATCCAGAGAGAAAAAAGGAATTCCTCCGTCTGGCGGAGGTCTGCGAAAAGGTGCCGCGAAAACCTGCCGAAACCCTGGATGAGGCGATCAATATCGTCTGGATAGTATGGGTTGCTCTCCATATGGAAAATACCAATACGGGTCTCTCTTTCGGAAGACTTGATCAGTGGCTCCAACCCTACTTTGAATCGGATATGAGAAAGCTTTCGTCTTCAGAAGAGAGACGTGGCTATATAGAAAAAGCCGTAGAACTTGTCGGGTGTCTCTATATGCGGGGCACCGATCATCTTCCCCTGGTGCCCGATATCGGAAATTACCTTTTCGGCGGCAGTTCTTCGGATCAGGCAATCACACTCGGGGGAGTAACGCCGGAGGGGGAAGACGGTGTCAACGATATGACCTATATTTTTCTGAAGGTCACGGAGATGCTGGGGATTCGGGATCCCAATGTCAATGCGCGCTTCAATCCCGAAAAAAACAGCGACACTTATCTGAAACGCCTCTGCGAGGTTAACTTCATCACCGCGGCAACGCCGTCGATGCACAACGATCATGCAGTCTTTGCCTCCTTACAGAATAAGGGATATAGACCTGAGGACATTCGAAACTGGTCGGCCACCGGCTGCGTTGAACCGACGCTCTCGGGCAGGCATATGTCTCATACGGGATCGATACTCATGAATCTGGTTTCTGCTCTTGAGATGGCGCTCAATAATGGACGCCATCCGACTACGGACTGGAATCTGGGGCCGGAGACGGGAAGCGTGGAAGAGGGGGACTTCCAGACCTTCGAGAATTTTTTCGAGGCCTATAAAATCCAGCTGAGATTTCTCATCGATCAGGCAGTGGAGCTCAATCGAATGTATGCGGAGGCCCATGCCGAACATCGGCCCACGCCCCTTATCAGCGCCCTGATTGACGGTTCGATCGAAAAGGGGATGGATGTAACCAGGGGTGGTGCAACCTACAACACATCGGGCAGCTCCAATATAGGTCTTGTCGATGTGACCGATTCGCTGATGGTGATAAAGAAGCTTGTATTTGATGAGAAAAAGGTGACATTTTCCGAATTGAAAAGAGCCCTCGATGACAACTTCGCACATGCACCAAAGCTCCATGCCATGGTAAAAAACGGGATACCCCTTTTCGGATCGGGAGATGATGAGGCCATTGATATGGCGAGACGTGTCGTAAAACTTGTTCATGACTGCTATGAGGCCAACGAGAATTTTAGAGGAGGGAAGTATTCGACGGGTTTCTGGTCCATGTCGCAGCATGTGGCCTACGGAAACCTTTCCGGCGCGCTTCCTTCGGGCAGGCTTGCAGGAAAGGCATTCACGCCTGGACTGACACCCCATCCTTCGGCATCAAATAATTTCCTCGATAATATACGGGACGTGGCGAGGCTCGAAGCGGAGCATATGGACAACAATGAAGCCTTTAATGTAAAACTCGTTCCCTCTCCCCATGATTCAAGGGAGGATATCATAACTGTCATGCATTCTTACGTGAAGAACTATTTCGAAGAGGGGGGGATGCAGATGCAGTTCAATGTGGTTAACTCCGATGTTCTCAAGGATGCCATGGCAAATCCTGAAAATTACAAGAATCTCCTGGTGCGCATCTCGGGGTATAACGCATATTTCGTGACACTTAATAAAGAGATGCAGATAGAGCTCATCGAACGGGCAGAATTCGGTATGTAGTTGAATCTGCGACAGGGACAGGTGAGTCCTGTTGCAGACCTGCGGATTAAGAGTACTATCTTACTGCTTCGTATTAGAGGAGGAAAAATGCCAAAAAAATCATCGACCAATACTCTAGTGCATATACTCCTGCTTCTGATGGCTGCCAATTTCAGATTCAGGGCGTCGCTCAGAAAATATCTTATGGGGGCACAGGGCTGGATCAATTTTTCCGTGGGGTTTCGAACGGAAACGGGAAGCGTGGAAAAGGCAATAGTCTTTCAGGACGGCACTATAGAAGTCAAAAGTACAATTCCCGATAACGTGAGTGTGACACTTATTTTCAGGTCCGACGATGGTGTCAAGAAAATGCTGAAGGTTCCACCTAATGAAGTCCTCAATATGCTGATGAAAAACAGTTTGAGGCTTGAGGGAAACCTGGCCTATGTCCAGATATTCAATTTCTTCATCTCCCTCCTTTTGGACAAGAAACACCGGAAAATGATGGAAAAAGACAGGCAAAAGGAACTGGAAATGAGGCAGGAGACGGCCTCATCCATAGATCCGAAGATAAGAAAAGAAATGGATACAAGGAAGAAATCCCGCCTCAGTGGCGAGCGCGTTGACCCGGGCGTTCGATATCTTGATGATCCCTATCTCGCCCGTTACGGACTCGATGACTTTCCGCGCCTGAAAGAATTTGTCGACATACATCTCGATACAAAGCCGGAGATCTGTCATGAACGCCCCAAGCTCCTGACAGACTGGTTTCTCAAACATGGGTTTGAAATTGACGAAAACGGCAATAAATGGAGTCCCGAACTCCGTCAAGGGGAGGCCTTCAAATACCTCATGGAAAAGAGACGGCCGATTATCCGGGACAATGACCTTATCGCGGGGACCACGACGGAAAAGGAGATCGGGGTTGTGATCTATCCCGATGCTCACGGAACCATGATATGGGGAGAACTCAAGTCCGCTCCCCACAGATTTCTCAATCCCTATGACATTTCGGACGAGACGGCCCACATTCTTCATCACTATGTCTTTCCCTACTGGACAAAGAGGAATTTCAGGGAATGGGTGCGGGAACACTATGGTAATCCCCTTTCCCAGGCCATGGACGAGCGATTCGCCGTATACTTTCTCTGGAAGTCGGTGGCGCTTTCACACACGATTCCCGATTTTCCCAAGCTTCTGAGGTTGGGGACAAAACAGATTATCGGAGAAATCGACGGCGAATTAAAAACGAACGGGGCCGACAACGAGAAGAGAAATACCCTTCGAGCCATGATGCTCTGTCTCGAAGGGATTAATGCCTATGCCCAGAACCTCGCAAACCAGGCGCTGGACGAGGCAGAAAGAGAGACTGATCCGTTAAGAAAATTGGAGCTGGAGCGCCTTTCAGAGATATGTCAAAAGGTTCCTGAAACCCCCGCCGAGACCCTCGATGAGGCGGTCAATGCCGTATGGATCGTCTGGGTTGCCCTTCATATGGAAAATACAAATGCCGGTCTTTCGATCGGGAGACTGGATCAGTGGTTCCAGCCCTACTTCGAAGCCGATATGGCGAAGATCACCACGGATGATGAAAGACAATTGTATATCGAGCGAGCAATCGAACTGATCGGGTGTTTCTATATGAGATGTACGGATCACCTTCCCCTCGTGCCGGATATAGGAAACTACCTCTTCGGTGGGAGCTCCTCGGATCAGGTCATCACCCTGGGAGGAGTGAAGCCCGACGGAGAAGACGCCGTCAACGACATGACCTATATATTTCTCAAAGTCACGGAAATACTGGGGATTCGTGACCCCAACGTGAATGCCAGGTATAATCCCGATAAAAACAGCGAGACCTATCTGAAACGTCTCTGCGAGGTCAACTACATTACCGCCGCCACGCCTTCACTGCATAACGACAAGGTGGTGATGGAATCGCTCGAACAGTTTAACTATCCCCCCGAAGATCTGAGGGACTGGGCTGCGACGGGATGTGTGGAGCCGACCTTATGCGGAAAACATATCGGTCACACCAACTGCATGATGATGAATATGGTGGCCGCTTTGGAGATGGCACTCAACAACGGACTTCATCCGCTCATGAACTGGGATGTGGGTCCAAAGACGGGGAGTATCGAAGAGGGTGATTTCGAGACCTTTGACGAATTTTTCGATGCCTTCTCGACCCAGTTCAAGTTTCTGATCGACAAATCGGTGGAGTTGAACAATATGCTCGGCGAAGCCCATGCCGTTCTGCGTCCCACGCCACTTCTCTCCTCTCTGATTGAGGGATCCATTGCGAAGGGTAAGGATGTGACACGGGGGGGTGCAAAGTATAATTCATCGGGATCTGCATGTATCGGTCTTGCCGATGTGACCGATTCCCTCATGGTGATAAAAAAGCTTGTCTATGACGAGGAAAAGGTCAGTTTCAAGGAGTTAAAGGAGGCCATCGATACGAACTTTGCCGAAAACCCGGCCCTTCACGCCGTGGTGACGAAGCGGGTTCCCCTCTTCGGATCTGACAGCGAGGAGGCGCCTGAGATAGCGAACAGTGTCGCAAAATTTGCCCACGACTCCTACTGGAACCACCGTAATTTCAGGGGAGGGAGATATACGACAGGCTTCTGGTCGATGTCGAACCATGTCGCCTTTGGAACGTTGAGCGGTGCACTCCCATCGGGGAGGCTCGCCGGCAAGGCATTTACGCCGGGCCTCACGCCGGAGGCGAATGCCTCGAAGAATCTCCTCGACAACATCCGTGATGTGGCCCGGTTAAAGCCGGAAAATATGAATAATAACATAGCATTCAATGTGAAAGTCGTGCCCGCTCCGGGAGATACACACGAAGAGATTGTTGACCATATCTATTCCTACGCGAAAACCTATTTTGACCTTGGGGGGATGCAGATGCAGTTTAACGTGGTGACCTCCGATATGTTAAAGGATGCCATGGCAAATCCCGAAAACTACAAGAATCTCCTGGTACGGATCTCCGGATATAACGCCTATTTCGTGACACTCAACAGGGAGATGCAGATGGAACTTATCGAACGGGCCGAGTACGGCATATGAAAAGAGAGCCGCTTATCCTTGATATCAAGGGAAATTCTCTCGATGACGGCCCTGGAATCCGGACCGTCATTTTCTTCAAAGGCTGCCCCCTCTCGTGCGTCTGGTGTCAGAATCCCGAAAGCAAGAAGGCGGACGTTGAAATATCATTTGATGAAAAGGAGTGTATTGGTTGTGATACCTGCCTGGAGGTCTGCCCCGAGGGGGCGCTCTCCCGCGATAATCCTTTTTTTATCGACAGGGAACGGTGTAGCCTCTGTTTTGACTGCGCTGAAAACTGTCCCGCCCTGGCCCTGACCGTCGTGGGACGCGAGATGTCACATGATGAAATAGTTGCGACCGTTCTTAAGGACAAACCCTTTTACGATACCTCAGGGGGAGGGGTGACACTCTCGGGGGGAGAACCGACCATGTTTATGGATTTTACCGCCCTTCTCCTCAGGGA
>CAYSHT010000096.1:0-8489 GCA_964430915.1 uncultured Syntrophaceae bacterium | reverse complement strand
CCGGAGATAGTCAATCTGAGCAGTCGTTTGCTGGCTGTGGCTCGTAAACCTGAGGTCTCGTGATCTCGAGGCCCCGATCCGCAGGATGGGGGCAAAGGTCAGGGGGGTGAAAAAAATCAAAGGCAGACCGCGGCTGATTAAAATGCTTTACAGCAACACATTTGCCGGCTGGACAAAAAATTAACGGCGCCGGGACTTTTGGGGCAAAAACGTTGAGAATACACATCGGGGTATCGGTCGGGTTGCAACCCCCTTTTTTCGGTTTCCCGGCGCCGGTCACATCACAGAATATTGGGGTCAGGTCTTGTTTTTTGCCATTCCAATTAAAGTGAAACTTAAAACACACTAACTCGTGACGAGAAGTATCTCTCCATTCGTGTCTTTTCTGATGCCATTAAACAAAAGGTTTATGAAAAACAAAAAGGTAAGTGTTTAGTATGTGGTAATCATTTTGAAATATCGGCAATGGAAGCCGACCATATTACGCCTTGGCACGAAGGCGGGAAAACAATCGAAGAAAATTGCCAAATGCTTTGCAAGGACGACAACCGAAGAAAATCAGGAAAATAAAAATGGCACACAACAACGGCTATAAAATATGCCGCTATCGCGTCACGGTTACATAACCAGGAGCGTTGAGAACAAGAATTAAATAAATGTATAATCGCTCTACTATACTTCCAACGGTAATCCTCAGTAATCCTCTTTGATCAAAATCATTCGTTAGTAGGTGTAGTCGAGAATATGCTTCTTACTGAATTTCCCATATAGTAAATATCAATACTTCAAGTTTCAGATGGTTGACAATGTGGTCTTGAACTGTTTTCGTAATAGGTTTTAAGAGTTGGATGAATAACTGATGTTACTTCCACACATTGGAAAATAACCTCTTTCCATTGTGACTATAGGGATGCGTCTTTTCTCCATTATTTTGATAGAGAAAAACGAGTACAAATACAACAACAGCCAGTGCGATACAAAAACAAAAAGATTTGGCGGAGCTTTTCATTATTGAAATTTCTCCCTACTTACGCAATCGCAGAAAAAAAGAGGGATCAGATATTGGAAAGGAGAGGAACCAAATCTGATCCCTGTTCGTAATTGCTATCGTGTTTTTGATTTATTAAAGCAAGGGGCATGCCACATTCCACATTAATTATGTAGCTAGTTGTAATTTATAATTATAAAATAATTTAAGACTCATTTTGATAGACCTCAAGCGGTATTGTGATGAAAAAAGCGAATAAAAAGTATCCATTTATAATACGTAGATGGTCAGAAAGTAGCCAGCCTGTTTATTTTTATTCTACGGCAGATGTTTTGTGATGTGATGATGGAAAGAGAAACTCTATGATCCTATCGAAGATTACAAACGGGTATCAAACCTTAAAGTACAAAGAGCTTACCATAAAGCCATGGAGGTGATCATGCAACGAACAACGGGCAATCCAGATAATCCTTGACGAGGAAGAAAAACTATGAACTAATAAACACTACATAACATCCTAATATAAATAGCATTAACAGAATATGTTACGTATAGGCAGGCGAAGTTACTGGTCTGATTTTTTACAAAATCCTGTCGAATAGTAGTCTCAGAATCTCTTTGCGCCACGTAGCCTGAAATACTATAATCATCAATATGTTAGGCTTTTTCAAGTCAAGGGAAGACAATTAGCGGTGTTCGGACTTACTTTTTAACTCCCTCAATGAGCGATCGGTTGATCAGTTCCTTGTTGTAGGCGGCGAATACGTCTCTCCTCGAGAGTATTCCCACAATCTTTCGTGGATTTTCGCTATCAACGACGGGGAGCTGTTCTATATTTCTGAACCCGATTTTTTCAAGCGCCCTGTCCAGGTTTTCGTCCTTCGTGATGGTGATTACCTTCGATGTACAGATGTCCTTTACGATGATCAGATCCTCAAGCCCCTCTTCCATGACGATTGACTTGAAGTCCTGAAAGGTGATGATTCCGCTGAGAAGACCCTCTCTATCGACTACGGGGAAG
Source organism: uncultured Syntrophaceae bacterium (assembly GCA_964430915.1). Taxonomy (GTDB): domain Bacteria; phylum Desulfobacterota; class Syntrophia; order Syntrophales; family UBA2210; genus JAFGBH01. The sequence goes on along the minus strand of CAYSHT010000096.1, from coordinate 6,480 downwards.
CTCGAGTACTTGCTTGCGAGTGTGGATTGGAGCAGAACATTGAGGTGCATGGTTTCAGAGACAGTTTCCACGGCCTTTGTCATGGCATCTTTAACCAGAAGCGACTTCATGATGTTGACTTCTCGTCCTGCCTTTATGTCCGTTCCCCGCCGCACGAGTTTCAGAGTGAAGATCGATTCCCTGTTGATCTGAGACGCTATAATGTAGGCGATAATGCAGGAAAGCATAAGGGGAATGATGCTTTTATAATCACCCGTCATTTCAAATATAATGAGTATGGCGTGCAGGGGTCCGTGCGTGGTTGCCGCCAGGACCGCCCCCATTCCGACGAGGCCGTAAGCACCCGATGACGCCGTTATGCTGGGAAATAGAAGGTGGATGAAATAGCCGAATGAACCACCGGCCATGGCCCCGATGAAAAGGGAAGGTGCAAATACCCCGCCGGAACTTCCCGATCCTATTGTGAGCGACGTGGCCGCTATTTTAACAAATACGAGGATGACCAGCATATACCAGGCAATATCCTCCCAGAGTGCAAGATTGATGGCATCATATCCTACCCCTAAAATATGGGGCAAAAATATGCCGATGAATCCCACCATGAGGCCTCCCACTGCGGCCTTTGTATAATCGGGAATCGGTATGCGCTTGAAAAGGTCTTCCGTTTTGTAGAGCATGGTGGTGAACAATGCCCCCGCGAGACCGGCCACAACTCCCAGGATTATATAGAAGGGGAGTTCAAGGGGGCTGACCAGCGCAAAGGGGGGGACGAGAAAGGCGGGATAATCTCCCAGATGTATCCTGGAGATAACGGTCCCCATAACGGAAGCGACGATTATCGGGCTGAAGGTGGCGATTCCATAATTACCGATAACTATTTCCATGGCAAACATGACGCCCGCGATGGGTGCATTAAATGTGGCCGCTATTCCCGCGGCCGCCCCGCAGCCAACAAGGGTCCTCATTCTGTCCGCCGAAACCTTGGTCAACTGTCCGAAGAGAGAACCAATTGCCGAACCTATCTGAACAATGGGGCCTTCGCGCCCCGCCGACCCTCCGGTCCCTATACAGAGAGCCGAGGCGAGAATCTTGATGAGAAATACCCTCTTCCTGATCATGCCGCCTCTCATGGCCACGGCTTCTATTGTTTCCGAGACGCCCGGCCCCCGTGCCTCTCTGGCAAAGAAATAGAGTATAGGGCCCACAATGAGTCCGCCGATAGCAGGGGGGAGCAATTTTGCGTACCAGGGCAGCGCCATGACATGTTGAAGAAAGCTTGAATCGCCGGCGCCGAAAGAAATGGACTGGAAAAAACGGATGAACAATCTGAAGGCAACCGCCCCATATCCGCCGAGTACTCCCACAACGATTGCCATCGCAATCATGACAACGTGCTCATTCAATTTGAAGTGAAAATTCATGCCGCTCAGCGGATTTTTTTTCATAGGACAATTCGTGACCGGGGGCGCACCCTCAAACCCCGCCCTGTGGGTGGGGAGCTTCACATTTGAAGCTGATTTTTTTAACTTCCTTTTATTATCTTTGAACCCCCTTTTTTGCAATAGAAATATTATACTTACGCACTAATGATATCTTTTGGGTATTCTAATCTTATTTTGCCCTCTTCAATGAGGTTGTGTTATAGACGTGCGGTATCAGTAATTTTCTTTCTGCAAGAGATGATTATGAAGATTATATCCGCTGAGTTCATAAAAAGCGCCACCGACCCGTCCCACTATCCCGAGGAGACGCTTCCCGAGATAGCCTTTGCGGGAAGATCAAATGTGGGGAAATCCTCCCTCATAAACACCCTTCTTCAGAGAAAGAAGCTGGCGAGGACGAGCAACACGCCCGGCCGCACCCAGCTTATCAATTTCTTTCTCGTCAACGATGATCTGTTTTTTGTTGATCTCCCCGGTTATGGTTATGCAAAGGTGCCCCTTGAGATAAAGAAGAAATGGGGCCCTATGGTGGAAAGGTACCTGAAGACGAGAAAAAATCTGCGGATGGTAGTACTGATCCTCGATATCAGGAGAGATCCCACAAAAGACGATCTTTCGCTCACAAGCTGGCTGTATAATTACGGTATAAGGCCGGTCTTTGTGCTGACGAAGTCAGATAAACTTTCGAAAAACAGGGTGGCAATAAGGCGCCGTGCAATTGGAGAGATCCTGGAAGTATCGGATGATGCGCTGGTAACATTTTCGGCCAGAACACGCGAGGGAAGAGAAAACATCTGGAATGTGATTGGGAATTCGCTTACATTATAACTTTATTGTAACTCATTATAATCTCGCACTTCTTGTAGTACATCCTTTATCAGGGCTCAAAAAACTTTCAATTCTACCTTGACATGAAAGCCAAATTTTGGTACCGACACCATCGATTAAAAGTACTGACCGGCGGTCATTGTTATAGATAATTTCTCATATATGAAACACGAGGTGCAATAAAGGTGGTTAAAGATAATGATAAAGTAGGCGCCGTAATGGTTGTAGGTTCAGGTATTGCTGGAATTCAATCTTCCCTGGACCTTGCAAATTCGGGTATGAAGGTATACCTCGTCGAAAATGATATCAGCATTGGCGGTGTCATGGCTCAGCTCGACAAGACCTTTCCCACCAACGATTGTTCAGCCTGTATACTTTCTCCGAAACTTGTCGAAGTCGGAAGACACCCGAATGTAGAAATTCTTACGAACAGAACGGTAAAATCGGTTGACGGTGAAGCGGGTCGTTTTGAGGTAACGCTCAAAAAAGCTCCTCGCTTTGTCGATATCAGCAAATGCACAGGATGTGGAGATTGTGCAAATGTCTGTCCCGTAACCGTTTCGAATGCCTTCAATGAAGGCCTGGATGAGCGCAAGGCCATCTACCGAAACTTTCCCCAGGCAATTCCAAGTGCCTTTGCAATTGAGAAAATAGGAACAGCCCCCTGTAAGGCGGCCTGTCCCACCCATATCAGTGTTCAGGGCTATGTTGCTCTTATAGGGGAGGGGAAATATAAAGAAGCCCTGAAACTTATAAAACAGGAAAATCCCTTTCCCGCTGTCTGCGGAAGGGTCTGTAACCATCCATGTGAAGCCGCCTGTAAAAGAGGAGAGGTTGATGAGCCCGTTTCGATCATGTATCTCAAGCGGTTCGTTGCCGACCTCGATCTCAATGATGAGACCAAATTTGTTCCCGAGATAAAGGAAAAGAGAGATAAGAAGGTGGCAGTAATCGGCGGTGGACCTGCCGGGCTGACAGCGGCCTACTATCTTGCCGTCGAGGGGTATCAGGTTACCGTCTTTGAGGCGCTTCCCGTTGGCGGTGGCTGGCTCTCTGTCGGAATTCCCGAGTACAGGCTGCCGAAAGACATCGTCAATGCAGAGATAAAGATAATCGAAGACCTGGGCGTTGAGATACGGCTCAATACAAAAGTGGGCACCGATATCTCCTTTGATGATATTAAAAAAGATTTTGATGCCATTTTCCTTGGAGTCGGAACACATGTCAGCAGCAAATTAAATGTCCCCGGCGAAGAGCTCGAAGGGGTCGTTCACGGTATTGACTTTTTAAAACGGGTAAATCTGGGCGAGAAGGTCTTTCTCGGTAACCGCGTCGCCGTCGTAGGTGGTGGTAACGTCGCCATGGATGCCGTCCGAACGGCGCTCAGAACCGGCTCCAAAGAGGCCTTTATTCTCTACAGAAGGACCCGTGCCGAGATGCCCGCATCCCCGGAGGAAATTGAAGAGGCCATTCAGGAAGGGATCAAGATGGAGTTCCTCGCTGCCCCGGTAAAGGTAATCGGGAGCAACGGGAAGGTAACGGGCATTGAGTGTATCAGGATGGAGCTGGGTGAGCCGGACGAGAGTGGTCGCCGACGCCCCGTTCCGATCAAGGGTTCGGAATTTACCCTGGACGTCGATGCCATTATCCCCGCAATTGGCCAGAAAGCAGATTTTTCCTTTGTACCGGAAGGGAGCGATATTTCAGTCAATAAATGGAACACCTTCGATGTTGACAATGTAACCTTCGCGACCAGTTCAGAGGGTATTTTCGCCGGTGGTGACGATGTGACCGGACCCGCCACGGCTGTTGAGGCAATCAACGCAGGAAAGGAAGCGGCAAAATCGATCGACCGCTACCTCAGGGGCGAAGATATAGCACTCGGGCGGGCACGTAACTGGAAGGAAGGTATTGCCGACAAGGGTGACGTGAGTTCGGTACCGAAAGAAAGCCGTCCCAAGCTGCATGAACTCGATCCCGATGAACGAAAAACACATTTTAAGGAAGTAATAGATGTATACACTGAAGAGGAGGCCGTAAGGGAAGCGAAAAGGTGTCTCAGTTGTGGTGTCTGTTCGGAATGCTATCAGTGTGTTGATGTCTGTGTCGCCGGCGCAATTGACCATGAGATGTTTGCGGAAGAGGAAACAATTCAAGTTGGATCTGTGATTGTAGCGCCCGGAACAGAGCTCTTTCATGCGTCGCTCAGAGGTGAATATGGATTCGGTATTTATGATAATGTGGTAACCAGTATACAGTTCGAAAGAATCCTTTCCGCTTCCGGCCCCTATTTTGGTCATGTACAGAGGCTTTCAGATGGCCAGAAACCTAAAAAGATTGCATGGATCCAGTGTGTAGGCTCAAGAGACGTGAATTGCGGGAACAGCTGGTGTTCATCCGTCTGCTGTATGTATGCGACCAAACAGGCGATTATCGGGAAGGAACATGCCAAGGAACTTGAACCCACAATTTTCTATATGGATATTCGTGCCTACGGCAAGGATTTTGACAGATTTGTCGACAGGGCGAAGAACGAATACGGTGTCAGATATATCAGATCCATGCCCTCATCGGTAAAGGAACTGCAGCAGACCAAGAATCTTCTCCTCACCTATGTCCAGGAAGACGGGACACTGATAGATGAAGAGTTTGATATGGTCGTTCTCTCCGTGGGTCTCATGCCGCCGAAGGAAGCGGTGACCTTGGCAGAGAGCCTCGGCATTAAACTTGAATCACATGGCTTCTGTGAGACCGCCCTGGATAATCCCGTCCAGACCTCCCGTGAAGGCGTATTCGTCTGCGGTGTTTTCGGAGGTCCAAAAGATATTCCCGAAACGGTCATGGAAGCAAGCAGCGCCGCCGCCTGTGCGGGAGGTCTTTTGGCCGCACAGAGAGGAAGCATGATTACTGAAGCGGAACTTCCCCTGGAAAAGGATCTTCGGGGTGTGGGTCCGAGGATCGGTGTCTTTGTGTGTCACTGCGGAATCAATATCGGCGGTGTGGTGGATGTTCCCTCCGTCGTTGAATATGCCAAAACCCTCCCCAATGTCGTCTATGCTGAGGATAATCTCTTTACCTGTTCTCAGGATACGGCGGTCAAGATGGGCGAGGTAATTAAGGAGCAGAACCTTACCAGGGTTGTGGTCGCATCCTGTTCACCCAGAACACATGAGGGGCTATTCCAAGAAAACTGCGAAAAGGCGGGCCTCAACAGATATCTCTTTGAGATGGCGAACATCAGGGACCAGGATTCGTGGGTACATATGAATGAACCGGAGGCGGCGACGGTAAAGGCAAAAGATCTGGTGCGCATGTCAGTGGCAAAAGCTGAGTTTCTGAAACCCCTGAAACCGGGTCAGCTCAGCGTAAATAAGGCCGCATTGATTATAGGTGGTGGACTCGCCGGTATCACGGCGGCACTTTCGCTCGCAGATCAGGGATTTGAATCTCACCTGGTCGAGAAAGAAGCCGAATTGGGCGGTAATTACAGCAAACTTTACTATACGCTGGAGGGAATGGACACGGTACAACATCTGGCCGGTCTTCTCGATCGTGTTGAAAAGAATGACCTAATCCATGTCTACACAGGAGCGGAGATAAAGAATCTCGATGGCTTTATCGGTAATTACACAACAACGGTTGAAGCCGGCGGGACGGAAAACCAGTTTGAACATGGTGTGGTGATTGTTGCCACTGGAGCCTATGAAAATAAGACGACAGAATATCTCTACGGTCAGCATGAGAGTGTGGTGACCCAGCGTGAACTGGAAGAACTGATCCACAATAAAGACGCAAAGGTAGCGAAGGCGAAGAGCGTCATCATGATCCAGTGTGTCGGTTCGCGTTGCGAAGAAAGGCCATATTGCAGTAGATACTGCTGCAGTGAAGCGATTAAAAATGCCCTGAGGCTGAAAGAGGCCGATCCCACGACAGATGTGACCATTCTCTACCGAGACATACGGACCTACGGGCTGAAAGAAGATTATTATAAGAAAGCCCGTGAGGCCAATGTAAAATTTGTCCGCTACGAAGAGAATATAAAACCGGACGTAACCGGTAACGGATCGAAAGTCAAGGTGTCTGCCTTCGATTACATATTGAATGAGACGGTAGAGATGGAGGCGGATATACTGGCACTTAGTGTTGGTGTTGTCGGGAATCCTGAAAACCATGCCATTAGCAATATGCTGAAACTGTCGGTAAATCAGGA
>CAYSHT010000095.1:0-8726 GCA_964430915.1 uncultured Syntrophaceae bacterium | reverse complement strand
AGATATTTGAGGTGATAACAGAGTATTTTATACGTTTTAACATAAAACCTTCATTATAATATGCCAGCGACATTAAAGGCCCGCGCTCTAAAAGTCAAGGGGAAAGTAAGGATTAGGGGACAAAGGCACAAAGGCACAGAGGGACAGAGGGACAAGAAAAAGAAGTCATTGCGAGGAGTGAAACGACGCGGCAATCTAATAGATTTTGTAGCCCGCCGATTTATCGGCAAGAACAAAAACGCCCGATAAATCGGGCAGCTACATTAAAAAACGAGATTGCTTCGCTCTGCTCGCAATGACAGTGAAACTTGGAAGTAGCCCGCCGATTCATCGGCAATGACAGTGAAAATCGGAAGTGTTGTCAGACTCTGTGGGGTATGATGCAGAGAAATTCGAGCGGTTCGCTGCCGATGTTTAAAAACTGGTGCGGTTCTCCGGGCGCAAGGAAAACGGCGGTACCCGGCCCGATCGGCCTTGTTTCTTCACCCGATTTGACCTGGCCGATACCCGTTTTCACGAATATCAGTTCTTCCCAGGGGTGGGTATGGTCCGGCCCGTTTCCGCCCGGTGCAATCTCGAGCAGAAGCATGGTAAAGTTCGGCGCGCCGTCTTCCTGACCTATGATCACGCGAAGATTGATATCTTTTGCGCCGGGCAGATCAAGAATTACCGGTTCGGGCACTTTATAATATCTGCGTTTCATATAGTACCTCCCTTCTTGCCTGAGGCAAAAAGAACCGGGGCTTTCAGAAACGGAATGGCTTAATGTCCAGGATCGGGGTTCCATCGATCATGTCAAGCCCCTTCACGGAAATGACATTCTCGTTGATGCCGGTCACTTCGACGACGGACATGCCGATGTGATTCGGGCGAACCGGTGAGGAGATGCTGAAGACGCCGGTCTTTTTTCTCATGAGATCGCCGCGGGGATGCTGTGTGAGACGGGCCGGTGAAAAGGGAGTGCTTTTGTGAAAGTAGAAGAGAACGACGATCTGCTCGTTCGTCTTGATGTCCTGTATGCCTTCGAGATATTCATCATCGATGACAAGCGTTCCCTCCGCGTCCGAGGCGGACCAGAATTTTGGTATTTCCTCTGCCTTCGTGCGGATGGTGCCTATCGGTGTCATCTCGATTTTCATGGCTTTACGTAAACTGTAAGGATTTTCAAAAAAATGCGGCCGGACTTTCGATACGCCCGGTCGCATGTGTTTTGTTTCAGACTTTGATGGTTCCCTCTTTCATCGTCTTTGTCGGTCTGAAGGATTCCACGTTGAATTTGTCGGCCAGTTCGTTGCACTTTTCTATAAGCGTTTCGTAGCCGATACCGGTGGCAAGCTGGAAGGGACCGAAGGGAGAACCGCCTCCGCTTGCCATGGCAAGGTCTATTTCTTTCGGGTCGTCGACGACACCCTCTTCGAGAAGCTTTGTGGCTTCATTGACCTGCAGTGCAATAAGGTGATTGATATCGAATTCCTTTGTGGCCTTTGATGGATCGATCTCGGGTCGTCCGGCCGACCAGTCGAAAAAGCCCCCGCCCGTCTTTTTGCCGAGCGTGCCCGCATCGAGCATCTTCTTCCATTTTTCCGATGGCGTGTATTCGAAAGAGAGTACCTGGGCAAAGTAGTCGAGACTGTGATAGGCAACATCGAGACCCACGTAATCTGCCAGCTCGAAGGGGGTCATCGGCATTATGGCCTTGAAAGCGGCGTCGAATTCTTCCGGCGACGGGCTTCCCGCATCAAGAATCTTCGAAAGGAGCATGGTTACCGGCGCGTTGACGCGGTTGTAGACAAAACCGGGTGAATCTATTTTGACAAGAATGGGGACCTTGTTCATCTTCTGGGCGATCTTGTAGGCGATGTCAGCCGTTTCATAGGATGTCTCATCTCCCTTGATGATCTCGACGAGTTTCATCAGGACGGCCGGGTTAAAGAAATGCATGCCCACGACCTTGTCGGGTTTTACCGTGGCCCCCGCGAGTACGGTAATGCTTATATTCGACGTATTCGAGGCAAGGATTGTGTGCGGGTGGGTGTATTTGCTGAGCTCGGAGAAGGTGTCTTTCTTTAAGGCGACGATTTCGGGGACGGCCTCTATCACGAAATCGGCATCACTGACGGCGGCATCGAAATCTACTAATCCCGTGAGCCTTTCCAGGGCATCGGCTCGCGCGTCCTCCGTTATCTTTCCCTTTTCGACGAACTTTGCGAGGCTCTTTTTAATCCCCTCGACGCCCCGGTCGACAAAGCGCTGTTCTATGTCCCGCATTGCCACCTCAAAACCCGCAAGAAGGGCAACCGCCGCGATGCCGTGCCCCATATCTCCCGCACCAATGACCGCTATTTTCTTGATATCATCTAAGCTCATCTGATTCCCTCCTTCAGAGTTTTGTTATTCTCCTTTAAACGCCGGTTCACGTTTTTCAAAAAAGGCGGTGAATCCCTCTATCGCATCTTGTGATTTTGCTACCTGCCTGCTCCCTTCCAGCTCTACCTTCGTTCCCTCATCGAGGCCGTGTTCAAGTCCCGCGTCGATGGCCTTCAGGACCGCACTGACAGCAAGGGGAGGGCGTTTTGCCAGGTTTGCGGCAAAGTCAAAGACCTCTTTCATGAATTCATCGGGTGTGATGACGCGGTCAACGAGGCCGATCTCAAGTGCCTCGGCGGCCGTTAATCGCTTGCTCATAAGGATAAGTTCGAGGGCCTTTGCCTTTCCCACGACGCGGGGCATTCGCTGCGTGCCTCCCCAGCCCGGAATAATGCCGAGATTAAGTTCCGTGAGGCCGATCTTCGCGCTGTCTATCATGAGCCTGAAGGTACAGGCCAGAGAGAGTTCACAGCCTCCTCCGAAGGCATAACCGTTTATGGCGGCAATAACGGGCTTTGAAAGAAGGTCGACCTTTGTCCACACCTCCTGGCCTTTGGGGCCAACCTTGTCGGCATTTGCGGCATCGGATACGTCAAATCCGGCAGAGAATCCCTTTTCGCCTGCTCCCGTAATGATCACGACCCGTATACCCTTGTCATTTTTCAATTCATCGAGGGCATGGTCGAACTCTTCCAGCGTGGCAAGGTTGACCGAGTTTGCCGGTGGTCGGTTCAGGGTCATGACGCCGATGAAACCTTTTTTTTCGAGAACAATGTTTTCATATGACATAAACGCTTACCTCCTGCAAAGATAGTTTGACCGGGAGTGCTCCCGTAAGACCCGCCATGTAGGCGGGGTCAAGGGGCACAATATAATTAAACAATTCCTTACCGGGACGCCCCGCCCTGTGGGCGAGGAGCTTCACAAATAAAAACCCCGTCTCCTTTATATAAGAGCTGGGGCCTGCAATCTCATCAGACAGTATATATGATTCGTTACCGTTCATTTAGAATCTGCGATCCATATTTCGTTCCATATGTTATGAAAAGATTCGTAACTGAGGTCCTCGAGTTGCACCTCTCCTATATCAAAGGGTTCTTCAAGGAAAAGAGTCCCCGATTCCACACTGCAATAGAAAAGGGCAAAGCTGTCGTAATCATTATAGCTGCTCTTCAGGTATTTTTCTTCACATACCACGGGACAGCCAGAATCGACTGAGAACACCTGGTAGTGAATGCCATCATCCAGACAACCGTATATTGTGTCGCCTAATTTTTCAATACTGAGTATCTGCATAGAAAAATCCTTTGCTGGTATATAGCTTAAAAATGTTGCTTATCTTTAGCTGGGGTTCTTCAGGTAAAAGCCCAGTTCCTTGCCGAATTTCTGCAGTTCAATGAATTCTGCACCGATAAAGTTATCCCTGATGTAACGAACGACCGCTCTTTTTCTGATGAAGGTTTTATCCTTATCATCAAGGGTGAATTGGACATCTATCGCTTCATTCAGTTTGACGGTAAAAACATCCTCTATCGTGAACCCCACGCCACTTCGCGAGATATTTTCAATGGTAATCTTGCAAAATTTCTCATCGAGGTTGTAAATTATACCCTGAAGCCTGGCTATTTTGCGGTAGTATCTTCTGAAATCGATGAATACCGTGAAATGAGCCTCACACTTCACGCATGTTATGTCGATATTTCTGTTTCCCTCTTCGACCGTATACTGTTCCGCGTCTGCAATTTTTACATTGCCGCACTGAGGACAGACTATCGTGACCCTGTTTTTATCATTCACATAGACTTTTTTGATGTTGCTCATCTGCCGTTCCCTTGCGTGAATTGAATGTTCGTTGCCCCTTTGCCGTTCGCGTGGCAGTAGAATTGATTGAGTAATGTATCAAAAACTTAGAGAGTAATCAACCATTCACAGGAAATTCTTTCTTCAATACCGTCCATCCTTTTGTCGGGTGGCGTAAATATCCGCTCGACCCGGGCATCGGGATGTATCTCTCTGAAGAAACCTTCACGGATCCGACACCCCTGCCCGCTGCAGTCGTAATACTCCATTCCCCATTTTTTTGCAGCCCTCTGGGTTGAGCAGTCAAAGGTTTTCATCGTGAAGCTCATCTCTGAAATCTTCTCACTTCCTATTTCTTCGAATATTGCCCAGTGGGAATGATTAAGGAAATGTATGAGCCGCTCTATACCCCTGTCAGATGTATCGAGGACTCTGGAGAGTCTCTTCGCCTCATAGGCCCCGAATTCTTCCGCAAGCCCCATGAGGTCTTTGTTATTCACGTCGTCCGGATGGTTCTTCTTAATCCAGTCGTCCATGAGAAACCACGCGTAGTTGAAGCTGTAGAGAAGCTCCCACATTACCTCATAGACGGAATCCTTGCTCAACTCACCAATATTTAACAATGATCGCCCCTCATGACGAGATATACATAGTTACTATCAGGAAATTTCAGATTCTCCAAACAAAATCCTGAATTGGACAGCGAACGCATTCCCCGCTGCTTGCGGCGGGGGAGCGAGAATAAAAAACAAATATTTTCCTTAACAGTCGGAGATTCCCCGCAACTTTTTGCGGGGAGCTTCAATACTGGCAGCAATATTTAGATTATTCCTCTCTTCTCATACAGGTATTTCTTTAGGGGGGAGCTTTTCATTGAGTTCATCCAGCTCCCAGTATCTCTGCGTGATAAGGTATATGCCATGATCGAATATGCGTATGGTGTTGTTAATGGTCTGTATGGCCTGATCGTGGCTGAGTCCTGTGAGGAAGGGCTTCTGAAAATCGGCATAAAGCCAGAGATGCCTCCTCATCATAATGAGAGCATAGATACTTTCATGGAGGGGGATGCCCATTGTATGCTTTTCATCGGCGTATTCAATAAAAAACCGTCGCACTTCAGAGTAGAGACGTTCGCTGTAGTAGATCCACCTGAGGTTTTTATAGAAATTTATGGCATCCTGAATGCACGCTTCTTTTTCTAAAGGGTGGAACGAGGGTGTTTTGGGATTTGACTGCACGGCCTTGCACCACTCTTTTGCAATCGCATCTGAATGGTGCCTGGTGATATTGATGAGCTTGTCCGCAAATGCCTTCATTATCGCACCTCCCGTCCTCCCTGACGATATACCGCATCTTTTGTTTACAAAGGAAAACTTCTCTTCTGATTATTGCTTAATTTGTGAATTATGCAACAAAAAAAAGGCAGGGCCATATGGTCCTGCCTCATAGTATGAACAATAGTAAGGATTCTTGTCCTCTTCCTCGTGTACTTTTAGGTGGGCGTAATTACAATATTTACCCTTCTGTTCGTGGCGTTGTTCGAGGATATCGGCTGCGACTCGCCATACCCGACAGCTTCAACCCTGAGGGGGTCAACTCCCCTCTGAACAAGTGCGTTTTGGACCGTTTCTGCCCGTCGTTCGGAAAGTGTCTGGTTGTAGGCTTCCGTGCCCGCAGCATCGGTGTGTCCCTCGACCCTGATTCGTGTCTGAGGATAGCTGTTCAGTATCTTTGCAACCCTGTCAAGCTCAGCGTAAGCGCCAGACTTCAGTATGGAAGAATCGAAATCGAACATGACATCTCCCTTGAAGGTGGCCGTCAGGATGTCTTTTTCCCTCTGGATGGATGCGGCCTCGCTTTGAGCCATCGCATCACGAAGCTCTGCCTCCTGCCTGTCCATGTAGGCTCCGATCTGATTTCCGGTGATTCCGCCGGCGGCCGCACCAATTGCAGCTCCGAGTAGCGTTGCTTCCGTATCCCTGCCGATTGCCTGACCAAGTAGTGCGCCACTTGCAGCGCCGATAACCGCCCCCGTTCGTGTTCCTCTTTCCTGCTGTGTTACCCCCGCACATGATATGAGAAATGCTGCCAGGGCCAGGATTGCAACTATTGTAATCACTCTTTTCATCACTAAGCCTCCTTGTTTATGCTTGCCACATTCTGCCACAATTGTAATCTAAATACAAAGTAATTTAAAAAGGCAGGGCTATCCACCCTGCCTTTTTATCAGCGTTGCGTGGGAAAAACAGTTTTATTTACTGCCCTTTTATCTGCAAGCAATCCAGACCCTTTCTTTGGTCCAGTAGCCGGGTCTGTCAACGATTTTTATCCACCCGCCGCGGACCCACCTTCCGTTGTGGGCATAATGGGCAGGGTTCCACACCCTCTTTTCAGTTCCCGGAACCCAGGCGCTTCTCATTTCCCAGTGTCCGCTGCGCCGTGGAGGAGGAGGTGAATAGTTATATGCCGGCTCCGGGTATGAATAGGCACGCGAATTCATGTTGTTTAAAAGGGCGCTTCCCAGTATGGCCGCCCCGATTCCTATGGCGACTCCTTCCCAACGGTAATGCTGGGGGCTTCTTGCCCATACCGGTGAGGAGAGGAAGGAGAACAAAAACAGCGTTGCCAGGACTAAAATAAGAAGTTTTTTTGCTTTCATAATACCACTCCTTTCGTATCCTTGTAGCGTATGACGAAAGGAGTACGGATTTTGTCTACAAAAAAATGTATGGAAGATAGCGATGAGCCTGAGAAGAGAGGTGGAATGAAACTGCTTCACATGCCCCTTTGTCATCAATCGTACTAAAATTCACCGATACATTCAACCCGTGAGGCAGGGTTTTCTGGCGGCCATTGTTTCATCCAGCCTCGTAACCTTGCAGTTGTGAGGGGCCTTAAGAAGGAGTTCCCGGTTTTCCGCGGCCTCTTTCGCGATGGCCTTTAACGCCTCCACGAAACGGTCGATATCCTCCTTCGATTCCGTCTCAGTCGGTTCGATCATAATGGCACCGTGAACGACGAGAGGGAAATAGATGGTGGGAGGGTGAAAGCCGTAATCAATGAGACGTTTTGCGATATCGAGTGTCGTGACTTTATGGGGTTCCTGGAGCCGATCGGAAAAAACGCACTCGTGCATGCAGGGTCTGTCGTAGGGGAGGTCGTAGGTTCCCTTCAATGTTTCCTTGATATAATTGGCATTGAGAACTGCGAGCTGGCTCGCCCGTTTCAGGGAGGGTCCCATGGTACGTATATAAGAGTAAGCCTTTACCATAACACCGAAGTTTCCGTAAAAGGCCTGCACTTTTCCAATAGATTGGGGGAACTCGTCGGAGAGAAAGAACTTTCCCTTCTTTTCGATGATGCGGGGTACGGGCAAAAAAGGCTCAAGATGACTCTTCACGCATACAGGACCGGAACCGGGTCCACCACCACCGTGGGGCGTTGAAAAGGTCTTGTGCAGGTTCAAATGCATGATATCGAAGCCGATTTTTCCCATGTCAACGATGCCCATAACAGCATTCATATTTGCACCGTCGCCGTAAACGAGGCCGCCTTTGGCATGGACGATTTCTGCTATCTCTATTATATTTTCCTCGAAGAGACCGAGGGTGTTGGGGTTGGTTATCATAATGCCGGCTGTCTCTTCGTCCATTATTTCTCTGACCGCATCCGCCGAGAGAACGCCCTTTTCATTCGATTTCACCGGTACGGGCCGGAAACCGCAGAGTGCCGCGCTGGCCGGATTCGTACCGTGGGCCGTATCGGGTACGATGATCTTGGAACGCAAAGAACCCCGCTTTTTGTGATAGGCATAAATCAGGAGCATTCCTGTGAGCTCACCGTGGGCACCGGCGGCCGGCTGGAGTGTAACGGCATCCATTCCGGTGATTTCGGCGAGATATTTCTCGAGCTCAAACATCAGCTCCAGGGTTCCCTGGGAAAGGACAGGCGGCAGGAGGGGATGGGCGGAGGCAAAACCGGGCAGGGCGGCGTGTTTTTCGTTTACCTTCGGGTTGTACTTCATGGTGCATGAACCGAGGGGGTACATCCCCGTATCTACGCCAAAGTTCCACTGTGAGAGTCTCGTGTAGTGACGGATTACATCGACTTCTGACAGGTCAGGAAAATCGGGGCCGTCTCCGAGAATATCGTTGTTCAGCGGAAAGGAGTCGACATCCCTCTCCGGCATGGAAAATCCGCATCGTCCTTTTTTGCCTCTTTCCCAGAGGAGGGGCTCGTTCATTATCAGGCCCGTTGCGCCGAGAGATTTGTTCATGACTTCACCTCCCTGACCAGTGTATCAAGGTCATCTTTCGACGCCGTTTCCGTTACGCATAAGAGGTAGTGGTTGTAGAGCTCGGGATACCAGGGGGCGAGCGGTAGACCTGCCACTATTTTCTGTTTCAGAAGCTGCTTGTAGGTCGTCTCGAAGCCGTCGGGAAATTCGACGACAAATTCGTTGAATGTGGGGCTTGTAAACGATATGGGAAAACCCGCACGTTTGAGCTGGCCCTTGAGATATTCCGATTAGTCGTAGTTCAACCTGGCGAGTTTCCTGA
>CAYSHT010000094.1:0-8786 GCA_964430915.1 uncultured Syntrophaceae bacterium | reverse complement strand
GGAGATTCAATTTTCTGACCGAATGGTTATCTGCGGTAGGATAAAAACGATATCCCTTCTTTTCTTACCTTGACAGTATATGCAAATTACCATAGATTTAGCGAGTTTTTTCACAGGGAGATATTGGAGGCTATGGTTACAAAAAAGCAGAGGAAGGCTAAGGCGCTCAAGGCCAAAAAAAAGAGGAAGAACCTGAGATTATTTATTCTCTCACTCATCGTCCTGGTTGGAGTGGGTTTTTTGGTATTTTTGTTTATTACCCTCTTTGAGTACATATATCCGTCAGCAACAGGCAAGGGCGGAACGGCAGAGAAAAAGGAGAAATATAAGGTAGAACTCTACTTTTCCGACTCCAACGAGAGGTTTCTTGTTCCCGAAGACAGGTATATATGGAAAGAAAAAAAGATGGAAGGTCAGATTAGGGAACTGGTAACGACTCTCATCGGGGGTTCGAATACAGGGCTGGTGGGAACATTCCCCGAAGGCACAAAGGTCGAGGGTGTCACAATAAAAAACGAATCGGCCTATGTCAGTTTTAACCGGACCCTGGTTGATCTTCATCCAGGGGGGAGTGCGAGTGAAATGATGACGATCTATTCACTCACAAACACGATTACACGCAATATGCCACAGGTTAAAAGTGTAAAAATTCTGGTGGAGGGAAAAGAGATAGAGACAATAAAGGGACATATAGATACGAGAAATCCCTTTACCGCCAATATGGAATTGATAGTACGTACGTCGAAATAGACCGACTGCCTCGAGGGAAAAGAACCAGATGGCCGTACAGACACGACTCTCGAAAATAAGAAATATCGGGATTGCTGCTCATATAGATGCCGGCAAGACAACGGTGACGGAACGCCTCCTCTTTTATACCGGCAAGACGTACAAGATGGGAGAAGTTCATGACGGAGAGGCCGTCATGGACTGGATGCCTCAGGAACAGGAACGGGGAATCACCATCACCTCCGCCGTAACCACCTGTCAATGGAAAAACAACGAGATACACATCATTGATACACCGGGACATGTGGATTTCACCATTGAGGTGGAGCGAAGTCTCAGGGTATTGGACAGCGTCCTCATGGTGTTTTGTGCCGTTGGCGGAGTCGAACCGCAATCTGAAACGGTCTGGCATCAGGCGGATAAGTACAGGGTTCCCAAAATTGCATTTATAAACAAGATGGACAGGGTAGGGGCCGATTATTTCGGTACCGTGAAGATGATGCGGGAGCGATTCAGCTCCGTCCCTCTTCTGACCCAGATTCCCGTTATGGAAGGAGACGTCTTTAAGGGGATCATTGACCTCATCGCTGAGAAGATGATTGTTTGGGATGGTGATTCCCTGGGGCTGAAATATGACCTCATCGATGTGCCCCCGGAATGGGGCCAGAGGGCTGAAGAATACAGGGAAAAGCTCATCGAAACGCTTGCAGAGGCGGATGACCGTATTGCAGAAAAATACCTGGATGGCGACGATATTGAGGAGAAAGAGATTGTTGATGCAATAAGAAGGACCACCATACAGTTGAAGGTTGTACCCGTTTTATGCGGTACCGCCCTCCGCAATGTGGGAATACAGCCTATACTCGACGCAGTCGTTAATTTCCTCCCCTCCCCCGAGGATGTTCCTCCTATTGAGGGAGTCAATCCTGAGAACAAAGAAAGGGAAAAACGTATCAGCAGTAACAAAGAGCCCCTTTCTGCACTTGCCTTCAAGGTAATGATGGATGAGGGGAGAAAGATCACCTATATCAGAATATATTCGGGTCAGATAAGGGTGGGCGAGGAAGTCTATAATTCGAGCAGTCAGAAAAAGGAGAAGATTTCCAGGCTCCTGAAGATGCACGCCAACAAGAGGGAGCGGGTCAACGAGGTGGGAGCGGGAAATATTGTTGCAGTGGTGGGATTAAAAAATAGGCCAAGGGGGGAAACCCTCTGCGATGAATCTATTCGGATTGTACTGGAAACGATAGATTTTTATGAGCCGGTGATAAGCCAGGCGATTGAAGCCAAAACCCCGCAGGATCAGGATAAACTCGCTACGGCCCTTGCCAAGCTTGTGGATGAGGATCCCACATTGAAGGTCAAATATGAAGATGAAACGGCCCAGACCATCATATCAGGCATGGGGGAGCTTCATCTTGAAATAGTGACCGACAGACTTATACGGGAATTCCATACCAATGTAAACGTGGGCAAGCCGAAGGTTGTGTACAGGGAAACAATAGGCAGGAAGGTTGAGATTGAACGGATATTTCAAAAGGAGCTGGGTGATAAAAAGCACTTTGGTCATGTAATTTTGAGCCTGGAACCGAGAGAGCGAGGGGTGGGATTACAATTGATCAACGATATGGCAGATGAAACAATCCCTGAAGGGTATTATCCTGTTATTAAAGAGGGGATTTCCGATGCCGCCTTGAGCGGCTGTATATCAGGATATCCCGTCACGGATGTAACGGTAAGACTAAAGGGCGGCTCCTTCAGAGAAGGTGAATCGACAGAGCTGGGTTACAGAATCGCCGCATCGACGGCGTTTAATGATGGATGTTCCGATGCGGAACCGATACTCCTTGAGCCTGTAATGAGGGTGGATATAATAACTCCCAGCGAGTTCATGGGTGATGTTATCGGCAATATCAACTCCAGGAGGGGGGAAGTAGAAAATATCAATCCCAAAGGTCCGATAAGTGAGATAAAGGCCAAGGTTCCTCTCAAACAGATGTTTGGCTATTCCACCGACCTGAGATCTGCCACTCAGGGGAGGGCCACATTTTCGATGCAATTTCTGAAGTACGATAAATCGTAAGTAAGGATATAAGCTTCAGACTAAATAATGTTTGAAGAATCGTGATGTGCGGAAAAAGAACAACTTGATTTTTTGTTAACTTCCATATATTATCGCTCCGCTTCAAAAAACAGATCATTGTTTTTTGTCCTTAATTAAAAGAAAAGAGTTGTAACTATAATCTATGGGCTTCACTTCTATGTATGCCGCGGAGCGGCTTCTCGAGAGTTTCTTCCGTATCAGTACCCTTATTACAGCACCGCTCAGCGTTGACGACATTCTCCAGAATATCCTCGATGAAGTCGTGGAAACGATGGGGTTCGATAGGGGAATAATATGCCTTCTCGATGATGAAAAAGAGAATCTGATTACAAAGGTCGTCAAAAATTACAGCCCCGAGGAGGTAAAGAGGGCCTTTTCATCGCATTTGAATCTGAAGAAACATGACTGTTTTGAAACAAAAGTCGTGAAGGACGGACACTATTTAGTCCTTGAGGATTCGGAGAAGGATTCCAGGGTAACGGAAACGGACAGGAAGATATCAAAGATATACAAACGGGGATCGACTTTTTATGCGGCCCTTCAGGTAGAAGATGAGGCCGTCGGTATGATCTCGCTCTGGTCAAGGGAAAAAAGTAAGTTTTCACCGGAGGCTGTCAACATCCTTCTTACCTTTGCCAATCAGATAAGCGTAGTTATCCACAGCGCAGGGCTCTTTGAGGATAACAGAGACAAGATTAAGATGCTCTTAAGGCTGCAGGAGGCGGGTTCTCAGCTCAACACCTGTGATACGCTGGACAGGATGCACGAGATTGTCATAGACAGTTCACTGAAGATAGGGAAGGCCGAAAGAGCGCTCCTCTATTTTATCGACACCGAAAAGGACAAGTTCCTCATCAGCGACGGGAGAGAGATTTTTGTTGATAAGGAAAACAAGTATTCCTCAAAGATGAAGGGGAGTATTATAGAAAAGGCCTTTGAAAAAGATACGATCGTTGTGAGAGACCCTGTGCAGAACGATAAGGCACTACCAGTATTTGATGACTACCCTGTTGAAATGGCCATTCCTCTCAAGATCAGGGACAAGTTTAAGGGAGTTCTCTGTCTCGGTAAAAAGGGGGCCGCCTTTACCCGGGATCAGAAAAACATTCTCGATATCCTCGTTATAAATGCGGCGGCATCCTACGACAGCGCAATTATGCATTCCATGCTTTCCCTTGAAGCAAAGTCCCTGAAGACGGAAGTGGAGACACTCAAGGAGAGGGAGGACAAGATTCTGGGTTTCCATGACATTGTGGGCCATTCAGGAAATATGAAGGAAATATTTCGCATTATCAGGGAGGTTGCGGAACATGATACGAGCATACTGGTTCAGGGTGAAAGCGGCACTGGAAAGGAGCTGATTGCCAGGGCAATCCACAGGCAGAGCAACAGAAAATCTAAGCATTTTGTCGATGTAAACTGCGCGGCCATACCGGGAACACTTCTCGAAAGTGAGCTCTTCGGTCATGAGGCGGGCGCCTTCACGGATGCGAGAAAGAGGAAGCTCGGTCTTCTCGAACATGCCAGCGGTGGGACAATACTCCTGGATGAGATTGGCGAAATGAATCTCTCCATTCAGGCGAAGTTCCTTCGAATGCTGGAAGATGGATATATCCGAAGACTCGGTGGTAACGATAACATTCCCATAAATGTGCGTTTTATATTCTCGACGAACAGAGATCTCAGCCGCATGGTGGCTGAGGGAGCCTTTCGGGAGGACCTGTTCTATAGAATAAGTGTCGTTCCCATCAATATACCCCCGCTCAGGGAGAGGGGGGAGGATGTTATAATACTTGCCTACCATTACATAGAAGAGTTTAATAATAAATTTAACAAGAAAGTCAAGGGGTTCTCTGAAAAATCAGAGAAGATCCTGAAGCAATATTCGTGGCCGGGGAATGTGCGCGAACTCAAAAATATAATTGAACGTGTCATGATAATGCAGAACGTGCGGGGAGTCATAAAACCTGATAACCTGCCGGCAGAGATTATTGAAGAAACACCGAAGAATTCAATCGGCATGCAGTTGGACGATTCTTTATCTCTGGACTCCGCCTACCCGGTCGATTATAAGGTGCTGATAAACAGCGTAACCAATACATTCAGGAACCGCGTTCTTTCAAAGGTCCTTGAACTGAGCAAGGGGAATAAGACAGAAGCGGCAAAGAATCTGGGGATCTCTCGCTATGCATTGATCCGCGAGCTTAAAAAGCTCGAACTTAACAGCTAATGCATTTCCCGCGGCAAGACCTCGGGGATATTCAACGCGATGATGATCGGACGCGATACATACCGATTGTGCGATTATCAAACAGCATGTTCACGATTAGCACACTCTCTGATTTGCATGATATTCTTGGCTTTCAGGCCATATCGCTTATAATGTGCGGATATCGAACGTATAGAGGCGATATCCTGCCCCAATAATTGTTCCTCAATGAAAATTATTATGCCCCGAAAAAAAATACCTTCCCGTCCCGTTTTTATAAGTAGCTATTATAATTAATTAATTAATTACTAATTATTTGATGCTTTCTGAAAGAGGTTGTTTGGCATCTATTTTGCTTAGTAGAGTAATGTTCTTTATAAGCATATTGAACCAGAAATTTACGAAAGGTTTTATGCCTCACATTTTATGAAAAAGGGGATAGAATCTACAGACAAAGAGATAAAAGAAGGCACGAAGATAGATCCTTTAAAATCTAATGCTGATACTGCTACTAGTGAAGCAAGTCTTTTCTCGGAACAGGGTAGTGAAAAGGTTGATCTGAAGCGAGGTTCCAAAGGAAAAAGAGATGAGAGGAAAGACTTGAGTAATGATTTTTTTCTCTCTGATTTGGATTTAGAGCAGTAACTGTTGGTTGGTGGGTGGTTTTTTTAAGTTCCCTCCTTTCCACTCACCAGCACAGAAAGATTAAATCTGGGAGATTGAGAGATTAGTCAGTCTCTCTTGATTTATACAGTCGGCGGATGGTTTTCGGTTCCCTCCTTTCCATCCGCCGACCCCCCCGTGAATCTGAGAGGGGTAGAAAATGTGCCTCTCAGTTTATATATTATAAGTGGATGGTCGATAAAATATTGTCGGCCATCCACTTTTTTTATCGGGGAGTCTGCAAATTGTCTGTGGAAGAGGGGGTGCTGACGTTTGCGGTGTTGTGGATTATCGACGGTGCTTTGGGCACGGTCGTTACTCTTTCAAGGATAAACTGCAAAAGAGGGAAATCGTCTCCGTAGCTTTTCTTCTTATGATTCATGCACTGAAGCGGTAATAGATAATATCGCCGTCATTTACCACATAATCTCTTCCTTCCAAGCGTATGAGGCCCTTCTCCCGGGCTTCAGACATGCTTCCAACTTTCTCGAACTGATTGTAATTGAGGACTTCAGCCTTTATGAAGCCCCGTTCCATATCAGAGTGAATCCGCCCCGCAGCCTCGGATGCCTTCGTTCCACGCTTTATTGTCCATGCACGAAGCTCGGCACCGGCGGTGGTGTAAAAGGTTATGAGATCGAGCATCCTGTATCCCGCCCTTACGAGCTTTTGAAGACCCGACTCCTCGAGGCCGAGATCTTCGAGAAAATCCTTCCTTTCCTCTTCGGGGAGCGCGGCGATTTCCGCTTCCATGTCTCCGCAGATCAGGATTGACTCTGATCCTTCCTCCGCTGCAATGCTTTTGACCTCGTTGATGTAAACACCCCCCTCTTTAAGTAAGGTTTCACTTACATTTGCTACGTAGAGCACCCGTTTTGACGTGAGAAGATGTAACTCGGCCACTACCTCCATACTTTCACCGGAATCAAAGACCACAGTTCGTGCCGGGATCTCCCTTCCAAGGGCATCCCGAATTGTGAGGCAGATATCGAGTTCTTTCCGAACCGATTTATCCCCCACCTTTGCCAGACGCTCGGTCTTTGTAATCCTTTTTTCAACCGTTTCAAGATCGGCCAAGATCAGCTCCGTGTTGATGATTTCAATGTCACTCTTAGGATTTACGGTACCATGAACATGAGACACATTGGGATCGTCAAAACAGCGCACGATATGGACAACGGCATCGACATCCCTGATGTTTCCAAGAAACTTATTGCCGAGGCCTTCTCCCTTACTCGCCCCCTTGACGAGACCGGCGATATCGACGAATTGCATTGTGGTATGGGTAAACTTGGGAGGGTTGATCATCCGTGCTATCGTCTCGAGTCTCCCGTCGGGCACGGGAAGAACTCCCACATTAGGGTCGATCGTACAGAAGGGGTAATTGGCCACCTCCGCCCCGGCAGCTGTAAGGGCATTGAATATGGTGGATTTACCCACATTGGGAAGGCCGATTATACCGCATCTGAAACCCATAAATATTTCCTCGTGTAAGGAATGACATGAATGATTATTCAGGTCAAAAACGTATTTTTTTTCATGGGACCTGTCAAGTCAATTCATATAACAAAAAAAGGGGGGTGGAACATTCCACCCCCCTTTGATTTTTAATATTGTCGGTTAACCATCAGTAAATTAACTGATAGAGATAAATGATCGCCGGAGCTGTAACCAGCGAAACAACCGACATCAGCTTGATCAGAATATTCATTGAGGGACCCGAAGTATCCTTGAAGGGATCGCCGACGGTGTCACCGATAACGCTCGCCTTGTGGGCGTCGGAACCTTTACCACCGAAGTTGCCTTGCTCAATGTATTTCTTTGCGTTGTCCCATGCGCCACCGGCATTGGCCATCAGGAGACCCAGGATTACGCCTGTCAGCGTCGCGCCAGCGAGGAATCCTCCCAGGGCCTGGGGTCCGATGAACACACCGACGATAACGGGGGCCAGTATCGCACAAACACCGGGGAATATCATCCTCTTCAGGGCCGCCGTTGTGGCGATATCAACACAGGCATTCGTATCGGGAGGCGTGGTGCCTTCCATGATGCCGGGGATTTCTCTGAACTGACGCCTGATCTCATTGATCATGTCAAACGCCGCTTCACCGACTGCGGTCATCGTGAGGGCAGCCAGGAGACAGGGGATCAATCCGCCCAGGAACACGCCGGTAATGACATGCGCCTCGGTCAGATCGAGAGCAAAATTCTCAAAACCGGGAAAGGTCTTTACCGTGGCGGTATAGGCCGCAAACATGGCGAGCGCCGTGAGTGCTGCAGAACCGATGGCGAAACCCTTACCGATAGCAGCGGTCGTATTACCCACCGCATCGAGACTGTCTGTGATCTCCCGTACTTCGGGAGGCATGTGGGCCTGTTCCGCGATACCGCCTGCATTATCGGCAATCGGACCGTAACTGTCGACGGACATGGTCATGCCCACCGTACCGAGCATGCCGACACCGGCAATTGCTATACCGTAAATACCGCAGGTTATATAGGACAGCCAGATAGCAATAGCGATGAAGAATACCGGGGCCACCACACTCTCGAGACCAACGGCAAAACCATTGATAATGATTGTCGCTGCACCGGTCTGAGACGACTCGGCTATCCTGACAACGGGTCCACGGGCAGTATAATATTCCGTGACGGCACCGATCAGCATACCAGCAACGATACCGAGGAGAACGGCCCAGAAGGGTCCGAGAGGACCTATCATTCCAAGACTCTTCAGATACTCGGCAGACATCTCTGCCGTTGTGTAATTAACTACAAAGTAGGATGCGATGATAAAGAGAATTCCCGCAATATAGAGAGAATTACTGAGAGCGGATTGAGGTTTCATGTTTTTGAGGAAATTGAAAAGGCCGATTCCGATGACCGATGCAACAAGTCCAACAATGATGAACAGCATTGGGAGCATCATCCATTTCATCGCCATTCCTTCCACACCAAGACCCATCGTAGCACCAATCGCGATGGCGGCAATAACCGAACCGCAGTATGATTCATAAAGATCCGCACCCATACCGGCGATATCGCCCACGTTGTCTCCAACGTTGTCCGCGGTGACACCGG
>CAYSHT010000093.1:0-8836 GCA_964430915.1 uncultured Syntrophaceae bacterium | reverse complement strand
TTTCCATCCTGATTCTGACGGCGGTCCCCCTTCGGGCTGCCGAAAAGCTGACCGTCATGCTCGACTGGTTTCCGAATGTCGATCATCTTCCCCTTTACGTGGCGGTAGAGGAGGGGCTTTTTGCCGATGAGGGACTGGAGGTCGAAATTCTGAGTCCCTCGGCAACCAGCGATGCACTGAAGCTTGCGGCGTCGAATAATGTGGACCTGGCGATTTCTTATGCACCGCAGGTCATCATGGCGGCCTCGGAGGGGCTTAAAATCACCGTTGTTGGAAGGCTGGTGGAGCATCCCTTAAGTGTGCTTCTTTTCCTCGAGGGGAGGGGGATCGAAAAACCGAAAGACCTTGAGGGGAAGACCGTGGGTTACACGGTGCCGGGTATGATGGATATACTGCTGGAGGCATTCGCGAAGAAAAACGGGATTGAAAAATACGAGCCGATAAATGTGGGGTTTTCCATTGTGCAGTCGCTGGTAGCGAATAGGGTAGACGCCATCATGGGGCCCTATAAGAATTACGAAACGGTGGAGCTGGAGGAAAAGGGCTATAAGGCCGGTTATTTCGAGCTCATAGAGTGGGGGATCCCCGATTACGATGAACTCGTCTTTATCACCGGGGCAAGGGTGCTCAAGGAAAAACCGGAGGCGATAAGGGGTTTTGTGTCCGCCCTGGACCGCGCCATAAAAATGACGAGGAAAAATCCCGAAAGGGCACTCGAAAAGTATTTTAAGGCAGTTCCCGAGGCACCCCGGGGAATGGAGACGAAGGCCTTCAAAATAACGCTTCCCCTCTATGCAGGGAATCAGAGTCATGATTCGAAGCGTTGGCAGAAATTTGCTGATTTTTCCCATACCTATCGCCTTATTGAAAAACCGGTGGATGTAAAAACAATTCTCTATGAGGTGAAAAAATGACAATAACGCCATCCAGTATCTGGAAAGACGTTTCAAAGATTAGAGAACAATCGCCGCTTGTTCACAGTATCACGAATTATGTCGTGATGAACACAACGGCGAACGCGTTATTGGCCATCGGGGCATCCCCGATAATGGCTCATGCAGAGCAGGAAATGGATGAAATAGTGAATATTGCCAATGCACTGGTGATTAACATCGGGACATTGAGTGATCCCTGGATAAAATCGATGTTTCGAGCGGCAGAAAAGGCGAAAGAACGGAACATCCCAATCATTCTCGATCCTGTCGGTGCAGGAGCGACGGGATACCGTACTCGAACCGCTCTCGAGCTCATAGCCGCCATTCCGCCGACGATTATTCGCGGAAATGCCTCAGAAATTATGGCGATAAGTGGAGGGGATGCAAGGACAAAAGGTGTGGATAGCGCCGATATGTCCGAAGCGGCGGTTGATAACGCCCATCAGTTGTTTATAAAGACCGGAAGCGTTATTTGTATCAGCGGGGAGATAGATTATATTCTGGGCGGCGACGATATTATAAAGGTAAGGAATGGTCATTCTCTGATGACCAGAGTTACCGGTCTGGGCTGCACGGCTACGGCATTATGCGGTGCCTTTGCCGCGGTAAATGACCAATTTCAGGTTGCCGCGTCCCATGCAATGGCGGTCATGGGTATTACGGGAGAGATAGCCGCGGAGATTTCCCACGGTACGGGAAGTATGCAGATGAATTTTCTTGATACGCTGTATCAGTTATCAAGGGAAAATATGGACCGTTTGATTGTAAAGGACGAATGATGCACGGATTATACCTTGTTACAGACCGCGATTTGTGCGGAAGGGTTTCCCTGGAAGAGGTGGTTCTTCAGGCGGCAAAGGCCGGTGCTGCCTGTGTCCAACTGCGTGAAAAGAATATTGCCACGCGCGATTTTATCGAAGAGGCACGGAGAATAAAAGAGATACTGACCCCACGTAACATACCGCTGATTATTAATGACCGGATCGATGTAGCTCTCGCGGTTGAAGCCGATGGGGTTCATGTCGGTCAGAGTGATATGCCTTACTCCATCACAAGGAAATTAATGGGACCCCGGTCTATTGTCGGACTTTCGGTTGAGACATGGGAAGACGTGGAAATGGCGGAAAAGCTCGATCCAGATTATCTCGGCGTCAGTCCCGTTTTTGAAACTCCGACAAAAACTAACACAAAGGGTAGCTGGGGACTGGAAGGGCTGTCTAAAATCAGGGCGTATTCGCGACACCCGCTGGTCGCAATCGGCGGTCTCAACGCCTCCAACGCGAAGGATGTGGTTATGGCGGGTGCAGATTCTATTGCCGTGGTTTCAGCCGTCTGTTCCGCCCCCGATCCGTTCATGGTTTCTGCAGAGCTGGTTGATATTATCCGGTCCGCAAGAAGGTAGCAGAGGATTACATCACTATGCCGTACGAGAAACTCATCATTTTTGATTACTCGGGAACTCTCAGCCTTGGCGCCGTCCTGTTCGGACTCTCCGACAACTTAATGAAAGAGTTGAAGGAGTGCGGTTTAACGGACATAGGGGTGAGCGGTCCGGACGTATTCTGGGAAGAGATTGTGATCCCCACCTGGATGAAGGGAAGTACCACAACTGAAGGCTATAAAGAGGTAATGAAAGAGAGAATTCGTGAGATTACATCGGGTAACATTTCAGAATCACAGCTTGCGGAGTCCGTATCCTCTTTTGTCGATAGCTATCTGGAGCATTCTGGTATTGATCCACGCTGGACGCGGATTCTTGAAGAGATACAACATCACCGGGAAATATTGACTGTTATTGCTACCGATCATTATGCCGAAGCCACCGGCAATATTATAAGGCATCTTGATAGATTACAAATAAAAGCAGAGTCCGTTACAAATATTCCTTTCGATGCCGGAGAAGGTTTATTCGTCGTGGCAAATTCTGCTGATATGGGATGCCACAAGTCTGACATGGAATTCTGGAAAACCCTCAAGTCTGATCTGAAACCGGGGAAACTGCGCCGTATATTGATTATCGATGATTTCGGTTTCAATGAGCAGGAGGAGGATGATTATGGCAGTCTTCAAAAGGTGGAGGACAGAAAGAGTGAAACAATCGGTCACCTGAGAGATATATTTTCAACGGTAGTTGATGCCGTTCCTTTTGGCTTTGCCGAAGAAAAGGAAGATTATCGGGTCAAAAAGGGAGTCAAAAAAAGGGAAGAGATTTTTGGCGAAGATGTCCATGATGCCTCGAAACGTATAGAGCGGTTTATACGTGGGAGGTAATGGGTAAGCGGCTCATTGATGATTTTATGAAGACCTGTGACAGCCACTTTCAGGCTGTAAAGGAATTCAACGCCGTGCTTTACTTGCAGACATCGACCCACTCGGCGCCGGTGATACGACAAAGGTCATCAGGTGTGATTTCGATGCAGGAATTTCTGGAGCCTGCCGCAGGGAATACCCGCTTGAACTCTTTCAGACTTACGTCCAGGTAGACATCCATTGCATCTTTGAGACCAAAGGGGCAGACACCTCCGACGGGGTGTCCCGTTTTTTCCGGGACCTCATCGAAGGACATCATTTTTGCCTTTGCATGAAACCGGTCTTTGAATTGAACAGCGAGCGCATTCCCCGCTGCTTGCGGCGGGGTTAGCGAGCGAATAAAAGACAAACATTTTCCTTAACAATCGGAGATTTCCCGCAACTTGTTGCGGGGAGCTTCAACTTTTGGTTATCCGTTTTGGCATCGCCTTTGGTGACGATCAGGATATCGCGGTCTTTCAGCTTGAAGGCCAGTGTCTTGGCGATAAGCGCCGGTTCCACCCCAAGTGCCTCGGCCGCTTTTTCGACGGTTTCGGTAGTCGCATCTAATTCCCGTATTTCATAGTCGAGGCCATTTTCCGCAAAAAATGCCCTCACGCTTTCCACGCTTATGTCGCATCTCCTTCCATACAGCATGCCTGAAATTGGCCGCGGTGATGAGGTATCAATTCTCAGCATCAATGTCAATCTCCGTATATCTATGGTATGCTTACTTTTGACCGGGAGCGCACCCGCAAGCCCCACCTTGTAGACGGGGTAAGGGGCGCAATATAAAAGAAATATATTTCTTAACGTACGTTGTTATATGCCACCGTGAGATGTTTTTATGAGTATAGAAATGTGGATAGCTTTTGTAATAGCGGCTTCGGTTGTTCTGGTGATACCGGGTCCGACAATACTCTTGGTGATCAGCCAGGCAATTACCCATGGACGCAGATCCGTACTGCCACTTGCCGCCGGTGTAACGCTTGGTGACTTTACGGCAATGACGCTCTCCCTTGTCGGGCTTGGTGCGATTATGGCAGCCTCGGCGGCGCTTTTTACTCTTTTAAAGTTTATTGGTGCAGGGTATCTTGTATATCTAGGTATCAGACTCTGGCGCTCGAATCCGGAAGACGATAAAATCAGCGTGACCGTCGCAGAAAAAGCAAAAAGGTCGCTCTTCAAGGGAGCCTTTGTGGTGACTGCCCTTAATCCTAAAAGCATCGCTTTTTTTGTGATTTTCCTGCCTCAGTTTGTTAACCCGGAGCTTCAGGCTCTACCCCAGCTCTTGTTATTAGGGACAACCTTTCTCGTTCTCGCCTTTGTCAATGCAGCACTCTATGCTTTTTTTGCCGGTCATCTGCGCGATAGGATGGAAAGCCGAGGAGTACGCCGCTGGTTTAATCGCTGCGGTGGAAGTGTGCTCGTTGGAGCCGGTATTTTTACCGCGGTCCTTCAACGATCATCGTAGACAGTTTTGAAAAATGCCTGGTAAGTAATGGCACGTATAGAAAAAAGTTCGATGTGAAGAAGGAGGAATGATGACGATTGAACTACTACGTGACACATTAGCCTGGTGTGCGGTAATCAACATAGGATTACTGCTATGGTGGTATTTATTTATCACTTTTGCTCATGACTGGACGTATCGGTGGCATACCAAATGGTTTAAAATGTCAATCGATACCTTCGATGCCGTTCATTACGGAGGCATGGGACTTTTCAAGATTGGAATATTCCTCTTCAACTTGGCACCATATCTTGCCCTGCGAATTGTTGTCTGAGTTGTGCAGATTCGAAACATTGGCATGCCGCTGGGTATCCTTACCGTGAGAGAAAATGTCGGGGGACACGCACCCTGTTATCGAGTCTTTCGAGTCCCGCCTTTTTTGCGAAATCGAGGGCATTTTGAAATTCCGATTGGGTGATAGGGCGATTGATCGTCTCGTCCTCTTTCCCTCTGTAACAGGGTCTGTACTGATCCATTATATTCACATAGGTGTTCGGTGATATCTCGTTTGCGAGAAAATGCATGATCTCTTCCGTGTTTGCCACGTCATTGGGCATGACAAGGTGGCGGACAAGGAGCCCTTTTATGGCGATACCCCTTTCGTCCATCTCAAGATCGCCAACCTGGCGGTGCATTTCTCTCAGAGACTCTTCTGCCCTTTCACGGTAATCGGGTGCCTCGCAAAACCGCTCCGACCACGTCTCATCCCAGAATTTGAAATCGGGCATATAGATGTCAACGATACCGTCCAGTATCTTCAGGGTTTCGACACTGTCATAGCCGCCGGTGTTATAGACTAATGGTAAATCGAGGCCGTTTTCCGCGGCTATTTTAAGTCCCTCCAGTATCTGGGGAACAACGTGGGTTGGTGTAACAAAGTTGATATTGTGGCAACCATTCTTTGCCAGACGAAGCATTATCGCCGCCAACTGTTCAGGTTCAACCTCAACTCCTTCGGCAAAGTGGCTGATTTCATAGTTCTGGCAGAAGGAGCAGAGGAGATTGCAGGAACTGAAAAAGATGGTCCCCGAACCGGAACCGCCCACTAAGGGAGCCTCCTCTCCGAAGTGGGCATTATAGCTTGCTATCCGTGCCTTCCTCCCCGTTTTGCAGTAACCCCGTTCGTCAGTGAGCCGGTTCACACCGCATCTGCGCGGACAGAGGCGGCATTCCTCCATAAGTTCGAGCACACGCTTGATTCTTTCGTCGAGTTTTCCTTCACCGTATAGTTTCAGATATGTTGGTTTATTCATCTACGATTTATTCTTCCGATATTTTCTGATAAAAAAATGTACATGCTAATTTCGGGGTTGGCAAGGGAATTCAGGGGTATCACATCGTAATCTCTCAATAAAAAAAGCGTGCAGGATTCGCCGTAATAAACGTTCTCTATCATGGTTGAAGAAAAGTTCATCTGTGGTGAATTATTTCCTTGACTTTAATTTTTTTTGTAATTATGTTTCCATCGTTTGATGGAATCATAGCATGGAAACAAGAGATGGTAATTTCCAAACTGGGGGGGATTCCATTTCATATCTTTAGTTATAGCGTCTAAATAGCCATCGACGAGGTGGCCATCTTGTACTTAAAGTATTTTGCATATAATGAGCAATTCGATCTTGCCAGCGAGATTGAGGAGGGGTTGGATTGCGTAAGGATATGAAGGTGCTATTTACTTAAAAAAGCAACATAAAAGAAAGGAGGATTTAGTATGGTAGGTATTACATCCTACGGGGGGTATATCCCTCGCTACAGGCTCAGCAGGATGGTCATTGTTCAGAACATGGCCTGGTATTTTCCCGTCATTATGGCAGTTGCCGGCGGGGAAAAATCGGTGGCCAACTGGGACGAGGACGCCGTCAGTATGGCGGTAGCTGCGTCCTATGACTGCATGACCGGTAAAGACAGAAAGGCTCTGGACGGTGTTTATCTCGCGTCCACCACGCTTCCCTTTGCCAACAGGCTCAATGCAGGAATCGTTGCGGCAGCGCTTAATATGAAGGAAGAGGGTGTTTTAAACGCTGACTTTAGCGCGTGCATGAAGGCCGGGACAACGGCAGCAATCTTGGCACTGGAGTCTATCGAGGCTGGCAAGAAGGACAGTGTCCTCGTAGTTGCATCCGATCAGCGCAGGACTAAGATGGCCACGATGTTCGAGATGTTCTACGGTGACGGGGCAGCGGCTTTGTTGTTCGGGAAAGACGATGTCATAGCTGAGTTCAAGGGGAGCTATTCCATTAGCTGCGACTTTGTCGATCGTTACAAAGGTTCCGGCAGGGAATTCGATTATGGCTGGGAAGAGAGATGGCAGCGGGATGAAGGTTACGGAAAGATTATACCCGAGGCGATAACCGGCTTTCTGAACAAGACAGGGATGAAGATAGAGGAGTTCGACAAGGTAATATATCCCTGTTATTTCGGCGGCACACATTCAGGAATTGCGAGAAAACTCGGTATCGACAAGGAAAAGACGCAGAATAATATGCATGCAGTATGCGGGGATACCGGTACCTCTCATCCCTTTGTGATGTTCGTATCGGCGCTGGAAGAGGCGAACCCCGGCGATAAACTTCTGCTGGCAAGTTTTGGTCAGGGATGCGATGTCATGGCCTTTGAGGTGACCGACAAGATTAAAGATTTCAAGGGTCCGATCGGAATAAAAGGATCTCTTGCAAACAAAGTGGAGCTGGCGAGTTATCAGAAGTTTGCCAAGTTTAGAGACCTTGTCACAGCCGACCTCGGAATCAGGGGTGAGGCGAATCCGAACACATCACTTACTGTCCTGTGGAGAAATAGGAAGATGTTGCTCAGTTTTGTGGGCGCAAAGTGCAGGAAGTGCGGGACCCCTCAGTACCCGGCCATGCCGATCTGTGTAAATCCTGATTGCGGGGCTGTTAATGAATTCGATGAATATGAGTTTGCGGATAAAGAAGCGACCATCCTGATGTTTACCGGGGATATGCTCTCGGCGTCTGTTGATCCGCCCGCGGTGTATGGTTTGATAGGATATGACGGAGGCGGAAGAACCATGCTCGATTTCACTGACTGTGAACTGAATCAGGTAAAGGTGGGAATGAAGACGAAAATGTCATTCAGAAAGAGGTATTTCGATGAAATGCGCGGATTTACGGGGTATTTTTGGAAAGCCGTACCACAGGTAGAAGGAGGTGATGCGTAATGGCAACAGGAATAAAGGATAAAGTCGCAATAATCGGAATGGGGTGCAGCAAGTTCGGTGAAAGATGGAATGTTGGTGCGGAAGACCTGATGGTTGAAGCATTCCAGGAATGTCTGGCCGATGCGGGAATCGAGAAGAACGAAATACAGGCTGCGTGGCTTGGTTCGTGCTTTGATGAGGTTAATATCGGAAAAAGTGCGCTTCCGGCATCCATGGCACTGCGCCTTCCCAACATATCGGTAACCCGTGTGGAAAACTACTGCGCAAGCGGTACGGAAGCTTTCAGAGGCGCGGTGTATGCGGTAGCGTCCGGTGCCTGCGATATAGCGCTGGCAATTGGTGTAGAGAAATTGAAGGACATCGGCTACGGCGGTCTGCCTGAGTTTAGTTCCGCTATGGGTATGCTGAATAACCTCTGGATGGCAAATATGACGGCGCCGGGTGGCTTCGCGATGCTGGCTACCGGGTATGCGGCAAAATACGGTCTCGATATCAATGAGGTCAAGAGGGCAATGGCGCATATATCGGTGAAGAGCCACGCGAATGGTGTTCTGAACCCGAAGGCGCATCTGAGGAGGGCCGTGACCGAGGAACAGGTCCTGAATTCACCTCAGATTGCCTATCCGCTAGGATTGTTTGACTGCTGCGGCGTGAGTGACGGCTCTGCCTGTGCCATAGTAACGACCCCGGAGATTGCGAAGTCTCTCGGTAAAAAGGATTTTCTTACCGTGAAGGCGCTTCAGCTTTCCCTGAGCAATGGAACAGAGCTTGCCTATGAATGGGACGGTGCCCACTTCGTGACGACATCGAAGGCGAGTACAGCCGCCTATGAAGAAGCAGGCATAAAAAATCCGAGAGAAGAGATAAGCATGATGGAGGTACATGACTGTTTCTCCATTACGGAACTGGTTACCATGGAGG
>CAYSHT010000092.1:0-8917 GCA_964430915.1 uncultured Syntrophaceae bacterium | reverse complement strand
TGGTCAATGCGACGGGCATCATCCTCCATACCAACCTCGGGAGGGCACCGCTCAGTAAAAAGGCCATTGAGAGGATCGTTGAAGTAAGCAGTGGCTATTCCAACCTCGAGTTTAACCTAGCAAAAGGCAAGCGGGGGATTCGTTACGACCACGTGAGGAAGATTCTCTGTTCAATTTCCGGTGCCGAAGATGCCGTTATTGTCAATAATAACGCAGCAGCCGTGCTCCTCGTCCTCAATACCCTCTCGAAAGGGAAAGAGGCCATCGTATCACGGGGTGAACTTATTGAAATAGGTGGTGAATTCAGGATACCTGAGGTTATGGAAAAAAGCGGCGCCATCCTGAGGGAAGTGGGTACCACCAACAGGACCCATCTTTCCGACTATGAGAATGCGATAGATGATACAACGGGCCTCATACTGAAGGTCCACACGAGCAATTTCAGAACCGTCGGTTTCACCGAGGAGATAGACCTTTCCGAATTAGTTGAGATCGGTAACAAGAATGGTATTCCCGTCGTAAATGATCTGGGAAGCGGATGTTTTGTCGCGCTCGAAAGGTACGGTTTCGAGCGGGAACCCACGGTGCAGGAGGCACTGGCAACCGGTGTCGACGTGGTGACCTTCAGCGGCGACAAACTCCTCGGGGGTCCTCAGGCGGGAATCATTCTGGGAAAGAAGAAGGCCCTGAAAGCGATTGAAAAAAATCCCCTGAACAGGGCGCTCAGAATCGACAAATTAACACTTGCCGCCCTCGAGGCAACGGTGCAGGAGTATCTCAATATAGACGGAGCAATCAATAACGTACGATCCTTACGGACCCTGACGGAATCTCAGGGGGACGTTAAAAAAAGGGCGAAGAAACTGCTCTCCCTTGTAGAGAGGCTTGCCCCCGCAGGGTTCTCTTTTAGCCTTAAGGACGGGATGTCTCTGGCCGGTGGCGGCTCACTTCCCACGCAGGAGATTCCCACGGTCCTTCTGACGGTCACCTCCGAGAGAATTTCGTCAGGGAGATTGGAAAAAAAGTTGCGGCTTCTCGAAGTTCCCATCATTGCGAGGATTTATGAAGACGAGATCCTTTTCGATCTCAGGACCATTGATGAAGATGAGTTCAGGTTGATCGAGGTGGGACTGAAAAGTATTAGTGAAGACATATAATGGCGCTCCACGAGGGGAAATTATTTGAATTTTTAATTGCCGAGCCTGAAAGCGGCGAGAGGCTTGACCTCTTTCTTTCAAAACAGGAGCTCTTTCTGACCCGTTCACAGGTCAAGAGGGTAGCTGATGAGGGAAAGGTATGGGTCAATAATCGGAAGGTTAAGCCGGGGTATCGGTTAAGGGCCGGCGATATAGTATCCATCAGAAAAGAAGAGCCCCGCGAGTACAGCCTTGCCTCTGAGGAAATACCCCTCGATGTAGTCTTCGAAGACAGATCAATCATCGTAGTTGACAAACCGCCCGGCATGGTGGTCCATCCCGCCGCCGGAAACTACAGCGGCACCCTCGTCAATGCGCTCCTCTTTCACTGTAAGGACCTTTCTGGTATCGGGGGCGTTTTGAGGCCCGGTATTGTCCACCGGCTGGACAAGCATACCTCGGGGCTCATCGTGGCGGCGAAGTCGGATGTGGCACACAGGGGACTGGCCGCACAGTTCAAGGAGCATCTCGTTACAAAGGTCTATAAGGCCCTTGTTCACGGTGCGGTAAGGAAAGAAGGAGTGGTCAATTTATCCATCGGCAGACACCCGGTGGACGGAAAGAAGATGTCGACAAAAAGCAGAAGGGGAAAAGAGGCCATTACGCGCTGGAGTGTGGTTGAGTCATATGGCCCGGTGACGCTCCTGGATGTGAAAATAGAGACCGGAAGAACACATCAGATCAGGGTGCATCTGAATGCCCTGGGGCATCCTGTCGTCGGGGATTCAGTCTATGGAAACTCGAAGAAACGGATAAAGGATTTAAGGGATACCTCTTTGAGAACTATTCTTAATGATGTGGCGAGACAGGCGCTTCATGCAAGCAGGATCGGGTTTCGCCATCCCGAGACGGGGAGATATATGGAATTTTCCTCTCCCCTACCCGCCGACATTGCCCCTGTGTGTGAAAAGCTGAGGGAATATGCATTTCGAGACGCACAATAGATTTCAATTTTTAGAAAAGGGCGGAATCGAGTATCTGGAATCGACGGCACTTGCGGATTATGATTTCATAGTCCATGCCTTTCTCACGAGGTGGGGAGGCACAGACGATGGAAGGCCTGTGAGTTTCAATTTCGGTAACCCTCCGGGCGAGAGAAAAGACACCGCACAAAGGAACTGGGACCTTCTCTCCTCCGCCTTTGGTATTCCCGTGGCGAATTTTTTCACTGTTGATCAGGTTCACGGAGGGGAGATTTTAATTGTCGACGATGAACCCGATGTTAAAGCAGTAAAGGGCAGGAATTTCCCTTTTGACGGGATTATCACGGCAAGGCCGGGCATTGCCATCGGAATCAAAACGGCGGACTGCGTCCCTGTTTTTTTTGTTGATCCCGTAAAGCATATCATCGGGGCGGTGCACGCGGGATGGAAGGGAACCGCCCTTTCGATTGCGGTGAGGGCAGTTGATCTTCTCGAAAAGAGATTCGGATCTGATTCGAAGGATATACGTGCGGTTATTGGTCCCGCCATAGGCCCTTGCTGTTACGAGGTCGATACACTGGTCTTTGAGAGAATGAAACACCTGCCTGGTAGCGACCTTTTGTTTGAGGAAGGTGATGACGAAGGAAAATGGATGCTCGACCTTGGTGCGGCCAATAGATTTCAGTTAGAAAAAAGGGGTATACCTGCCGGCAATATATATTCCGCCAATCTCTGCAATTCCTGTCAGCGGGACACTTTTTTTTCATACAGAGGAGACGGAGGAGGAACGGGAAGACAGTTAAATTTCATAATGTTAAGGTAAGCATCTGATATTATTGTAGCCCCATGTAAAAATTTATCTTGACAAGTAGTATGCTTTATTATAGTGCTAATAGCCTCAATATAACTCTATATGCTAAATCCTTCCTATGAAGTATTTCAGGAGTTCACAATAGCAAAGAATAATGTAAAGGGACTTTGACAAAAAAGGGCATTTCCGTTGCCCCTAATGTATTTTCAACAAGGCCGAATCTCGTGTCGCAGCTAATTCATGATTTGTCTCCGGTGAAAGGTTATTTGAACTGAACAGCGAGCGCATTCCCCGCTGCTTGCAGCGGGGTTAGCGAGCGAATAAAAAAATTACCTTGACAGTCGGAGATTTCCCGCAACAAGTTGCAGGGAGCTTCCATTTGCATCTCATGACGCAGCAAAGGGTTTGCTTGGAAAAATCTTGGTTATCATAAGACCATGTCTTCATAGGCTTCGTGTGCTTCCATATCCAAGGTGAGTTATAAATAGTTTTTACCGCAAGTTTGAAGAGAAAGATTTGTTTTCCCTGAAGGAAAAATTCCCGTAATTTTGTTTTAAAAGCACGTAACAGAGGAACGATATATGAACATCTCAGAAGTAAAAAAGCAGTCAATAGGAGAACTGGCTGAAATGGCGAAGCAGCTGAACGTACCCGGTGCGAGCGGCCTGAGGCGACAGGACCTTATCTTCGCAATTCTTCAGTATCAGTCGGAAACAAATGGAGTTATTACGGGTGAAGGCGTCCTGGAAACCTTACCTGACGGTTTCGGATTTCTTCGATCTGTCGATTATAATTACCTTCCCGGACCTGACGATATATATGTCTCTCCGTCGCAGATCAGAAGGTTTGGTCTGAGAACGGGCGATACCATATCAGGAGAGGTGAGACCCCCGAAAAACGGAGAGAAATATTTCGCGCTTCTCAAGGTCGATGGCGTTAACTTCGAGGGACCCGAGATTGCAAGAGATAAGATACTCTTCGATAACCTCACTCCCCTCTACCCCGAAGAGAAACTCAACCTTGAGTTGGACTCGGAGAATTATTCGACGCGAATCATGGACCTCTTTACACCGATAGGGAAGGGGCAGAGGGGGCTCATCGTATCTCCACCCAGGGCGGGGAAAACGGTACTCCTCAAGGACATCGCAAACAGTATTACGGCCAATCATGAGGAAGTTTCCCTGATGGTGCTCCTTATCGATGAGCGTCCCGAAGAGGTGACGGACATGGAGCGCAGCGTGGAAGGGGAGGTCATTGCTTCAACCTTTGACGAAACGGCATCGCGCCATGTACAGGTTGCGGAGATGGTTATTGAGAAGGCAAAACGTCTGGTGGAACACAACAAGGACGTGGTGATTCTCCTTGACAGCATCACCAGGCTTGCCAGGGCGTATAATACCGTTGTCCCGCCAAGCGGAAAGGTACTTTCCGGAGGTGTTGATTCCAATGCGCTCCACAAGCCCAAACGGTTTTTCGGGGCTGCGAGAAATATAGAACATGGTGGGAGCCTCACCATTATTTCCACTGCCCTTATCGATACGGGGAGTCGAATGGACGAGGTTATTTTTGAAGAGTTCAAGGGAACGGGAAATATGGAGCTTCATCTGGACAGAAGGATAGCAGACAGGAGGGTTTTCCCCGCCTTTGATCTTGTTCGCTCAGGTACGAGAAAAGAGGAACTCTTAATACAGCCGGATAATCTCAACAGGATATGGATCTTACGAAGGCTGCTGCAGGAGATGAATCCCGTCGATGCAATGGAGTTCATCATTGGCAAGATGAGGATATCCGATACGAATCAGGAATTTCTTGATTCAATGAATCAATGAGTCGGTAGAAAAAGGGAAAAACTTCAAACTCCGGGGGCGCAATCTCTCCCGTGACAGAGGGCTCCGCAATCAGGAATTACGAAGTATTGAAATAAATTACTTGAAATTACGATTCAAATGACTATAATAGCCAACTTTCGATAACCCTAAGGAGGAGAAAGAGGATAATGAAAAAGGGTATTCATCCAGAATATAATAAAACCATAGTAACCTGCGTCTGCGGCAACGTTTTCGAAACGAGATCCACCAGAAAGGAAATTAAGGTGGAAATATGTTCAAAATGCCACCCCTTCATGACGGGACAGCAGAAGATAATGGATACGGCGGGACGGGTAGAGAAGTTCAGGCAAAAATATGCCAATGTGGGAATCAACAAAAAGGACAAAAAATCTTAGCTAATCCCGGTGTCGTCAAGGGCGGCCCTGTCGTCGATGTTAAAAGCAAAATAGTGAGAACTATCTTTCA
This sequence comes from uncultured Syntrophaceae bacterium, assembly GCA_964430915.1. Classification (GTDB taxonomy): domain Bacteria; phylum Desulfobacterota; class Syntrophia; order Syntrophales; family UBA2210; genus JAFGBH01. The sequence continues at coordinate 3,693 of CAYSHT010000092.1, read as the reverse complement.
ACCCACGGGTTTTCAGTCTGATTTCCCCTCCGGAATAACAAATCATCAGTTCTGGTAGCGTGAGATGTTTTCTAAACTTAAAGACATAGAAAATAGATACGAAGAACTGGAACGGTTCCTGAGTGATCCCGCCGTGATTAACGATTACAGCCTCTTCCAGCGGTACGCGAAGGAACATGCAGATCTTTCGGATATCGTCGATGCCTACCGGGAGCATGAAAAAACGGTTTTGCAAATAGAGGAGAATCAGGGACTGCTCAAAGAGAGTGATGATGAATTCCGGGAACTGATCAAGGAAGAAAACGTCAATCTCCGAAATGACCTTGAGGCCCTGAGGGAAAAGCTGAAGGTGCTCTTGTTGCCGAAGGACCACAACGATGAAAGAAATGTGTTTCTCGAGATACGGGCCGGGACAGGCGGCGATGAAGCCGGGCTCTTTGCTGCCGACCTTTATCGCATGTACGCCATGTATGCGGAAAGGTGCAACTGGAAGGTCGATGTGGTCAATTCGAGCCCATCGGGCGGCATGGGCGGATTTAAAGAAGTCGTCATGCTCATCATAGGAAAAGGGGCATACAGCAGACTGAAATATGAAAGCGGGGTCCATCGGGTACAGAGAGTCCCCATTACCGAGGCCCAGGGGAGGATCCATACCTCTGCCGTTACCGTGGCCGTTCTTCCCGAAGCAGAAGATGTGGAAGTCAATATTGACCCGAACGAACTGAGAATAGATGTCTATCGATCCACCGGTCATGGCGGGCAAAGTGTCAATACGACAGATTCCGCCGTGAGGATTACCCATCTCCCGACGGGATTGGTGGTAACCTGCCAGGATGAGAAATCACAGCACAAAAATAAGGCAAAGGCCCTGAAGGTTCTGAAGGCGAGACTCCTGGACCAGATCAGGGGGGAACAGGATGCTGAGATCTCGGAGACGAGGAAGCAACAGGTGGGAAGCGGCGACAGGAGTCAACGAGTAAGAACCTATAATTTCCCCCAGGGGCGTATGACCGATCATCGGATCGGACTCACCCTTTATAGTCTGGAAAACATTCTTGACGGGAACATCGATGCCGTCGTTGATGCCCTCATGACCCATTATCAGGCCGAGTCGCTCAAGTCTGCCGCCCTTTAAACGTAAAATTCATAATCTTACAACAAAAACAAGCACGTGCGATTTCTATGAAGATTTTTCAAGCCTTGGAAAAAGCTGAAACCTTGTTTAGAAAAGAGAGGCTATCTACACCCAGGCTCGATGCGGAGGTGCTTCTTTGTCATGCGATTGGGGAGGATAAAAATTATCTCTACAAGAGCCCGGAAAAATTTCTAAACACGAATGAAATGGATTTATTTCAGGCACTTGTTGAAAGAAGATGTGGAAGGGAACCCGTTGCCTATATCGTGGGTAAAAAGGAGTTCTGGTCCCTCGATCTCGAGGTAACACAGGGTGTTCTCATACCGAGGCCGGATACCGAGGTCGTGGTTGAGGAAACCCTGAAAATCTCACATGAACTGAATAGGGAGAATCTGAGAATTCTCGATGTCGGGACGGGTAGTGGTGCGATTTCTATTGCACTTGCCTCCCAATTGAAGGATAGCACGCTTGTTGCCGTAGATAGTTCAATGGAGTCGCTCAGGATTGCCAGGAGGAATGCCGAAAAATATGAGTTGGGAGAGAGGATGCTCTTCCTCTGCGGAAATTTATTGGAGCCCCTTTCGGGAAAATTTGATATAGTCGTTTCGAATCCCCCTTACGTGTCGGAAGCGGAGTATGAAGGGCTCCCTGAGGAGATAAGAAAATTCGAGCCAAAAGGGGCTCTCGTGAGTGGACGGGACGGGACGGAATGTCTGAGGGAACTTATCGCAGATGCGAAGTATTGTCTTGAAAGCGGGGGATGGCTTGTGATGGAGATAGGCTGGGGGCAGGCAGCCGCTATCGAGCAAATTTTGAGAAATGATGGATCCTATGGGGATGTCCTTTTTCGCAAGGATTTAGGCGGTAGAGAGAGGGTTGTCTCGGCAAGGATCGGCGGGTGAAACGTGGATAAGATTATCATAGGAGGCAGAAAGAAGCTTAAAGGGGAAATCTCCATAAGCGGCTCGAAGAATGCCGCACTCCCCATTATCGTGTCATCGCTCCTCACGGAGGGCTGGAATACCATTTACAATGTTCCCGACCTCATGGATGTAAGGACGATAAAGAGGCTTCTGGTGGGACTCGGTGTTAAGATCGAGGAAGGGGAAACCCTCAGGATCAATGCAGGCACAATATCAAATTGCGAGGCCTCCTATGATCTGGTCAAAACGATGAGGGCATCGATTCTTGTTCTCGGGCCCCTGGTGGCGAGAATGGGAAGGGCGAGCGTTTCTCTCCCCGGTGGGTGCGCAATTGGTGCGCGGCCCGTGAACCTTCATCTAAAGGCACTTCAGGCACTCGGTGCGGAGATAGAGCTTCGAGACGGTTACGTGGAAGCCAAGGCTTCACGGCTTAAAGGGGCAAAAATCTATTTCGATATCCCCACGGTGACGGGCACGGAAAATATAATGATGGCGGCCACTCTGGCCAAAGGGACAACTGTTCTCGGAAACGCCGCACGGGAGCCGGAGATAATAAACCTCTCCTCCGTATTGAATGATATGGGCGCAAAGATAACCGGGGCCGGGACCGATGTGATAACGATCGAGGGGGTTGAGAGTTTGCACCCTGTCGAGGCACGGGTGATTCCCGATCGGGTTGAAGCAGGTACATACATGATCGCGGCAGGCATCACGGGTGGAGATGTAAAGATTAGGGGATGTGATCCCCGTCATCTCGATGTGCCCATAGAGAAGCTGAAAGAAGCTGGTGTGAAGATCACTCCCCTTGAGGGAGGGCTCAGGGTGGTAGGTAATAGAGATATAACGAGCGTCGATTTCAAGACACTCCCCTATCCCGGTTTTCCCACCGATCTGCAGGCACAGATGATGGCCTTCATGTCAGTGGCAAAGGGTATCAGCGTTATTACTGAGAGCGTTTTTGAAAACAGATTCATGCATGTCAATGAATTGATACGAATGGGCGCGGATATTGCAGTAGAGGGGAACAGCGCCATTGTCAAAGGGGTTAAGAAGCTTCGGGGTGCCCCGGTCATGGCAACAGACCTGAGGGCCTCCGCCTCTTTAGTCCTTGCCGGTCTCGTCAGTGAAGGAAAAACAGAACTGTCGCGGGTGTATCACATCGACAGGGGATATGAAAGAATCGAAGAAAAGCTGTCTTCTCTGGGGGCCGACATAAGGAGGGTAAGAGAATAAAATGAAGATAATACGGGCTTCCCAGCCCTCCTTTGCGGGGGAAATAGAGAGGATAATGAATCGTGGGAATGTCTTTGATGAGACAGTTCTCAAAAGTGTCGCTGAGATCATAGAAAATGTTAAAAAGAGAGGGGACGAGGCACTCATCGCGTATACGGAGAAATTCGACGGGATTTCTCTCGAACCATCTGCCCTGGAGGTCGATCGTGATGAGATGGAGAAGGCGGTCAATACAATCGATTCCGAAGATCTCAATCTTCTCAGACTCTCTGCTGACCGTATAGAAAAATTTCACAAAAAACAGTCGTTACGGTCGTGGTCGTATACCGATGAGGAAGGCGTGGGGCTGGGGCAGGAAATACGTCCACTCGATCGAGTGGGCATCTATGCTCCGGGAGGTCG
>CAYSHT010000091.1:0-9311 GCA_964430915.1 uncultured Syntrophaceae bacterium | reverse complement strand
GTGATCTTCCGTGGCTAAAAGCGGTATATCCTCGGCATTAATGGTATCTGCCTCAACCATGATGCAGAGACGTTCTGCAATGTTTTTTAATTCTCTCACATTGCCCGGCCAGTCATGAGATATTAAAATTTCCAGAACCCCTTTGGTGATCTTTTTCTCCGGTATTCCTTCCTTCAGGGAAAATTCTTTGACGAATCTCCTCATCAATATCGGTATGTCACCCTTTCGCTCTCTCAGGGGAGGAACGTAAAGCGGGATAACGTTCAGGCGATAGTAGAGGTCCTGCCGGAATCTGCCCTCTTCCATCTCGAGTTCGAGGTCTTTATTACTCGCCGCAATGACCCGTACGTCCGTTCCTATTATTTTCGTGCCCCCGACCCGTTCGAACTTCTTTTCCTGCAGGATCCTCAGTATCTTTGCCTGGGCTTTGAGGCTCATGTCTCCCACTTCATCGAGAAATATCGTGCCCTCATTTGCAAGATCGAACTTTCCTCTCTTCTTTGTTGTGGCCCCGGTGAAGGCACCTTTCTCATGCCCAAAGAGTTCGCTTTCTATAAGCTCTTCCGGTATGGCGGCACAGTTGACCTCGATGAATGGTTTGTTAGCCCTCTTGCTCTTCTTGTGGAGGGAACGTGCCACGAGTTCCTTTCCCGTTCCGTTTTCTCCCATGATGAGAATCCAGGCATTGGTGGGAGATATGATGTCGATAATTTCTTTTAATTCCCTGATCGATTCACTTTCCCCGTCGAGTTCATAGTCTTGTTTGAATTTGGTTCTCAGCAGCCTGTTTTCTTCTTCGAGGCGCACAAGGTCGAGTGCGTGATCGGCAACCAGTACCACTTTCTCCAGGGAGAGCGGTTTTTCGATGAAATCAAATGCACCAAGCTTGGTGCTTGTTACTGCAGACTCTATGGTCGCATGCCCTGATATCATGACAACCTGTATGTGGGGGTATTTTGCCTTCACACCTTTCAGGGTCTCGATGCCGTCCATTCCCGGAAGCCAAATGTCTAATAAGATAAGATCCGGGAGTATTTCGTCTATGACGGCAAGGCATTCCTCACCACTCTTTGCGGTATATGCCTCATACCCTTCATCTGAAAGTATGCCTTTCAGCGATTGACAGATACTTTCTTCGTCATCTACGATCAGTATTGTTTTGTGCATTTTCTGTTCCTATGTCACAACGGGTAACTCAATTATTATAGCAGTTCCTTTCGGAATGTTGTCCCTGACGCTCACGGAGCCGCTGTGATCGGAGATTATCGAATCGACAATGGCAAGGCCGAGACCTGTTCCCGATTTCTTTCTGGAGAAATAGGGTTCGAAGAGTTTCATCTTATCTTTCGGCTCTATACCCGGACCATTATCCCTTACCTCTATCGTTGCCTTCCGCGAACCATCATCATAATAGGTGCCGACATCAATCCTTTTCTCTTTGCCATGAGTTGAAACTGCTGCCACGGCATTGTCCAGAATGTTGATCATTACCCTATTCATCTGCTCCCTGTCTATGTTTAACGTTGGAATGTTTTCTCCTCGTTCAAAATGAAATTCAATGCCCTTGTGTGCATCCTGATAGAAGATTATAGAGTCTTCGATAACGGCATTCAGGTCGTTCGGTGTGGGCTTGGTTACGGGCATTCTGGCAAATCGTGAAAACTCATTCACCATGTTTTTAAGGACTTCCACCTGATCGATTATTGTCTTTGTGCACTCTTTAAACACGGAACTGTCTGGACCGTCTATTCTATCGCTGTATTTTCTCTGCAATCGTTCGGCGGAAAGCTTGACCGGGGTGAGGGGATTTTTTATTTCATGGGCTATTCTCCTCGCCACCTCACGCCATGCCGCCACCCTCTCAGCCCTTTGCAGTTGTGTGAGGTCTTCAAAAACGACGACGAGGCCCAGGTATCGTTTGTCATCATCTCTCAGTACCGTGGTCGAGGCGAGAATCGTCAGTATCCTGTCTTTAAGTATAAGCTGAACCTGTTTTTCAAGGGAATCGCTTCCGCTCTCTTCCAGCTCACTGATAAACTCATTTACCATTTCGTATTGTTCCGGTTTTAATACCTCGTCGAATCGTCTGTTGAGAACCTTTTCGGTTTTTATGGCCAGCATTTTTTCAGCGGCGCTGTTAATGGTGCTTATGACACCTGCTCCGTCGATAGAGATAACTCCCGCCGAGACATTACGAAGAACAGTTTCCATATACTTCCCGCGCTGTTCGAGGTCTATATTTGCCTCTTTCAAACCCTCACTGCTCTCTTTGAGGTTCTTCGTCATCTGATTGAAGGAGTCCACGAGCACTCCTATCTCGTCTTCGGCCAGAACATCGATCTGGTAATCGAGATTACCGTGAGATATTTCGTGTGTCGCTTCGGCAAGGTCATGGATGGGCACGGTAATGCCCTTTGCCAGGAAAAGGCCAAACCAGGTAGCGGAAAAAGTGATGAGGAGCATTACGATAAAGAGGGTTATAATATAGCTTAATTTAATCGGATTCTTCAGGAGCTTCAGCTGCTTGTATTCCTCGGATGTCTTGGCAATCACGGATATTTTATCGATGAGATTCTTATTTATGTGATGGCTGACGGCTACGATGCCGATAACTTCTCTGGGACTGAAACTGGAATAGAGGGGCGCTATTCCCGATATCAGGTCTCCCATTTCCGTCGACTGAACATTCGACACCTCATTTCCCATAAAGACATCTTCCAGGGTCTTCGGAGTAAATTCGGGCGGGAGAATGTCAGGATTGTTCTGATCCTTGAGGAACAGGCTTTCCTTTCTGTTGTCAAACCGCACCTCAATTGGTCCCAGGTTAAGATTGTTCTGTCGCTCTTCGAGGTAGGTTTTTAGATAATTCGATTGTTCTTGTTCGTAGAGCTTTCTTTCCGTGATTTCGAAACTGATCTTTTTTGCGGAGTATCTCACGTTCTCCGACTTTTGCTGGTAATAGGTCTGTGCCACTTCAAGCGATGAATTCAGGGCCTTCCCCGTTGCGATATCAAACCAGCTTTCTATACTGTATGACAGAAATTGAATCGCCACGAGGAACAGCACTATCGTGGGAATCAGTGATAAGCTGACAAAGGCAACAACGAGTTTTGTCTGGAGCTTCGAACCGAGGATTCCCCTCCTTCTTTCAAATATCAGCTTGACGAAGTTTCTCACGATGAGAAAAATGAGGAGAATAATCAGGATCAGGTTTATGTTAATAAGACCAAAAATCAGGACCTCATCGGAAAGGGGCAGAAACTCTTCGATTCCGGAAAGATATCTCTCGATATAGGTAAGAATAATTATGACCGCTATGGTAACAAGTATAATTATCCGTTCTCTGCGGCGCTTTTTGAGTTCTTTCGGATCCCTATCCATTTTCATCCATCAATACACAAAGTCCTGTTGCAACCAGTCTGTTTCAAAATCCCAGAGCGAGACAAAGAAAAAGACATATTCAAGATGTAACGGAAGGCGCACCTTATCAAGCTCGGCCTTTATTCTCAGGTAGTAATTCTTACCCTTCCGTAATGACGCAAGCGGGGTGACGATAGCCCCATTAACATCCGACATGGCAATCTTTGCCTTCTCAAAAGATTTAAACTGTTCCGGTTTCATGTCTGCATCGCTTGATACGACAAAAAATATCTTCTTGACGGTGTCATATTTGATGGTGTGTTTCAGCTCAACGAGTGATTCACTTTTGTCTGTCCACCAATTGCGTTCCCTGAATAATTCCATCGTAATCGTAAAGGTTGTGGGGATGCCGGCGAGTATGGCCTCTTCCATCTTCTCTGTGAAGCAATCCTCAACTCTGAAATAGGCGAGCAGATTTTTCTCGGTGTTTGTGACAATGATATTGGAAATATTCGCTTCCTTTGCGAGAGACGTGGCGGGTAGGAAAAGAAGGAGAAATAACTCGAATACGATGATGAAAGGTATACTATTTTTATGCATGTAACAGATTCCTCACTGTGAGCGTACCACATGGAATCGCACTATGAGCTTGGCGGATATACCATACCACGCCCCCTTTAATGAGAAGCCATTGTGTTTCGCATAATTACTTGGCACAATCAATTATACTAAGAAACAGATCAGCAAAAATCAAGGTTTATTTATGTTGGCTGGTTTTGAGAAATGGCGGAGATTTTATTCAAAGGGTCGGAAGGCTGTCTTTCGGTCGTATCGTCAACGATTTCTTTCCTTCCGCTCGGGTAGTGAACTATCTCATAACAATCCTTTTCTTTCAGGATCTTTCTGAGGAGCAAATTGTTCAATCTGTGTCCCGATTTATCAGCGATAAAGTGGCCGATTATGGGCATTCCAAGAAGCGAAAGATCGCCAATGGCATCGAGAATTTTGTGTTTTACAAACTCATCGGGACAGCGAAGACCCTCCTTGTTGATTATCTTTTCTTCATCGAGAACTATCGCATTTTTCAGGGAGCCTCCGAGTGCGAGTCCCTTTGCCTGGAGAAATTCGACCTCATGCAGAAACCCAAATGTCCGTGCCCGGCAAATGTCTTTTTCATAGGCGTTGCCGGAAAAGATGGTGTGGTAAGTCTGCCTGCCGATGACAGGGTGCTTGAATTCAATGTTGTAGGTAATTTTGAGCTTGTCGGAAGGGACAAACATTGCTTTTCCTTCACCACTATTGATTGAGACAGGTTTTGTTATCACCATGAACTTCTTTGGTTTCTTCTGGTCTCTGATACCCGTCTCTCTCACCATGCGAACAAAGGGTAGAGAACTTCCGTCCATGATGGGGATTTCGAACGAGTCAATATCGATCATCGCATTGTCTATCCCCATACCGAAAAGTGCTGATAACAGATGTTCGACCGTCGAAACCCGTGTACCGTTGGTTCCCAGAGTCGTTGCCAGCGTCGTGTCGTGTACATTTGTCGGGTCAGCTTTAATAGCGTTATTGTCGGGTAGGTCCTTCCGGTAAAAGGTGATGCCCTCATCGACATCTGCCGGCCTGATTGTCATAGTGACTTTCCTGCCCGAGTGTAAACCGATGCTCTGACACTCAACAGGATTCTTTAACGTTTTCTGTGAATACATATTTATAAACCTCACCCCCTATAGAGAGCAACAATTATGCCAAGAGCAGTAGAATAATAGGGAAGGCAGGGATTTGCGTACAATACCTTGATAATATTAATCATAATTATTCATAGCCATCAAATTTTCCCGAGGCAAAACAAAAGGTGATGGGAAAAGTGTTGCAATAAATACACAGTAAGTGGGGGTGTGGATTATCAGAGTCATAGGGGAGCTTCAAAGAGTGACGGCGGTGAAAAGAATTTCCGATGAAAGTTACTTCGATTTGGGGTTTTTAAAAAATCGTTCCTTTTCACTGTATATGCATCCGCAGTACTGCTGCCGGTACATGCCCAGCTCTTTCGAGGCATCAATTCCCTCTTTCCACCCCTCTCTGAAATCGTTATCGAGAAAATGAATCCCCTTTTCCCTTGCCAGATTTTTACCGAACTCCGTAATCAGGTTACGATCCTGAAATTTGCTGTAGAGCAGGGTGGAAGTGAATGCGTCAAACTTGCCCTTTTTGGCCACCTTGGCGGTGTAGCTCAAACGATTGTGATAGCAGTATCGGCATCGTTCCTGCTCCCTGAATACCACGTTTCTCAAAAAGTCCTCCATCGGATAGTCGTCGGTGGTGATAAGCCGAAGATCGATGTCTTCCGCATATTCTTTAAGGGTGTCGAGGCGCCTTTTATACTCGGAATAGGGGTGAATATTGGGGTTGTAAAAAAGTCCGAATACCTCATCCCCCCCCTCCCTGAGAACCTTCAGGGGGTAAATGGCGCAGGGGGCGCAGCATATATGGAGGAGAATTTTCATGAAAATTTCATCTAAAATCGTAGATCGTTTCACGATATACGATTTCCGTTATTCGATATTCAAGCCTAAAATAAGTCCTTATGGTGCCATGTTTTTCCAAAGTGATCATAGGCAATCTTAGTTGCCACCCTGCCCCGTGGTGCCCTGTGGAGGTATCCTTCCTGAATGAGATAGGGCTCATAAACATCCTCAATGGTGTTCTTTTCCTCTCCTATTGCCGATGAGAGGCTGTCGATACCAACAGGTCCTCCGTTAAACTTTTCAATCAGGGTAAGGAGTATCTTCCGGTCCATCGAATCGAATCCCTTGTGGTCGACCTCCAGCATTTCCAGAGCATAGTTGGCTACCTTTTCGGTTATGACGCCATCGGCCTTAACCTCGGCAAAATCTCTTACCCGCCTGAGAAGCCTGTTTGCGATTCGAGGGGTTCCCCGTGACCGGCGCGCTATTTCATAGGACCCCTTCTCTTCGATCTTGATTGAGAGGATATTCGCCGATCTCGTGATAATTGTTGAGAGTTCCGATGGCGTGTAGAACTGGAGCCTGAAGCTCATGCCGAACCTGTCGCGAAGCGGCGAGGTCAGAAGCCCGGCCCGTGTTGTTGCCCCGATCAGGGTAAACTTGGGAATGTCGAGTTTCATCGAGCGTGCCGAAGGACCCTGGCCGATGAGGATATCGATATAGTAATCTTCCATTGCCGGGTAGAGGATTTCCTCTACCACGTGAGGTAATCTGTGTATCTCGTCTATAAAAAGTACGTCATGCTGATTAAGATTCGTGAGAATCGCCGCCAGGTCTCCGGGACGATCGATCACGGGACCGGAGGTCACCTTGATATCGACTTCCATCTCGTTTGCCATGATATACGCGAGTGTGGTCTTTCCCAGCCCCGGTGGACCGTAAAGGAGAACGTGATCGAGGGCTTCTTTTCTCCCCTTTGCGGCCTCTATAAAGATGGAGAGGTTTTCCTTGATTTTTTCCTGCCCCACATACTCGGTGAGTCTCTTGGGACGAAGGGAGTATTCATACCCTTTTTCTTCGTCTTGAAGGGCAGGGCTCACGATGGATTCTTCCATGTCGTAACAGTACCTCTTAGCCGGACAGTATTTTTAAGGACTCCGTCAGGAGGAGCTCCAATGTTGCTTCTTCCCCGCACTTTTCAAATGCCTCATCGACGGCCTTTTGGGCCATCGTACTCTTATATCCCAGGTTGATCAATGCCGAGAGGGCATCTTCCTTGATCGGTTCGTCCGGGGCTTCCGATACGGTTTCAACTGCGGATAGTTTAACCACCCGGTCTTTAAGCTCGACGATCATTCTCTCGGCCGTCTTCTTTCCGACGCCGGGAACCGAAACGAGTTTGCCGGCATTTCCGGCGGATAGCGCCCTCGTTAGATCATCCGCCGAGATGCCCGATAATATATTTATGGCGAGCCGTGGTCCGATTCCTGAAATGGAGACCATAAGCTGGAATATTTCTTTTTCCTTCTGATTTATAAAACCGAACAGATTTATCAGATCTTCCCTGACGTGAGTGTGGATATTCAGCTGCACGAACTGACCGATTTCGGGAAGTTCATAAAATGTGCTGAGGGGAACCGTGATCCGATACCCGATACCCTGAACGTCAACGATTATATGACTGATCGATTTATATGATAATATTCCCTTTATACTGGCTATCATTTAGAAGGGGTCCACCTTTAAATAATTTGAATGACAGATAGCTATTGCCAGGGCGTCCGATGCATCTTCGGGCGGCAGTTCCGGCAGTCCTAATATTGCCTTTACCATGTTTTGCACCTGGGACTTCTCGGCCCTTCCGTAACCGACTGCGGCCTTTTTCACTTCCAGCGGCGTGTATTCATAGATCGGAATACTGGTATGGGAGGCCACGAGAATGGCCACTCCCCGCGCCTGTGCCTGCTTTATAAGACTTTGCACATTCTTGCCATAAAATACGTTTTCTATGGCTATGGCCTGGGGATCAAATTGCACGACAACTTTCATCAAGTTGTCGTATATCTTCTTCAGCCCTTGCGAGAGAAGCTCGCCCCGTTTAATCCTGATTTCACCATAGGTGACGTGCGTCAATTTACCGCTTATTTTCTCGACAATACCGTAACCGGTGATCTTTGTGCCAGGGTCGATGCCTAAGACTATCAATGTTTAAATACCTGAGTGTTATTGATTTATTGGCTCAGTCGTTCCATTATTTCATCGGGAATATCGAAATTGGCATACACATTCTGCACGTCGTCGTTATCTTCCATTTGTTCCATCAGCTTCAGCATTTGCGCCGCCTTTTGCTCGTCGAGCTTGACCGTGGTCTGGGGCACCATGCTGATTTCAGCCAACAGATATTTCATTCCGGCATTATCGATGGCCGACTTGACGGTCTCGAAAGAGCCGGGGTCGGTAATGACCTCATATTCACTTTCCTCGTCGGCCACATCATCACCACCCGCTTCGATGACGATTTCCATAAGCTCGTCTTCGTTCACCTCGTCCTTACTGAAGATTATGGTTCCTTTCTTGTCAAACATCCATGAAACACAGCCGTTCTCGCCGAGATTTCCGCCATGCTTGGAAAAGATATGTCTGATTTCGGAAACCGTTCTGTTTTTGTTGTCCGTCATGACTTCAACAAGGACGGCGACGCCACCGGGCCCGTATCCCTCGTAAACAGTCTCTTCATAAACCGTTCCATCTCCGAGCTCACCGGACCCCTTCTTTACGGCCTTTTCTATGTTGTCTTTCGGCATATTTTCGGCCTTGGCAGCGGCGATCGCCTGCCTGAGCCTTGGGTTTCCTTCAGGGTCGCCTCCACCGAGCCTTGCGGCAAGGGTTATTTCCTTGATGATCTTGGTAAAGATCTTACCACGCTTTGCGTCGGCGGCGCCCTTTTTATGCTTGATTGTGCTCCACTTCGAATGACCTGACATAAAGGTATATCTCCTTATTTGGTGCAGATTCACTCGAATTAATAACATAGCACCGAGGGCCTTGTAAAACAAAAAAACCCCTTCAAAGGTGAAGGGGTTTTAAATAAATATTCGGCAGCGTCCTACTCTCCCACATGTAATCACGCAGTACCATCGGCGCTGGAGAGCTTAACTTCCGTGTTCGGGATGGGAACGGGTGTAGCCTCTCCGCTAAAGCCACCGAAAAACGATATAATAAAATCGTGACAATCACATATCGAGCATGTTGCAAGACTGAACCATATAACATAAAGACAATAATTATGGCCAAGCCTCACGACCAATTAGTATCAGTTAGCTAAATACGTTACCGTACTTACACCTCTGACCTATCAACCTCATAGTCTCTGAGGGGTCTTCAGTCTCGATGTCTCCATCGAGAGGGATATCTTATCTTGAGGTGGGCTTCCCACTTAGATGCTTTCAGCGGTTATCCCTTCCGAACGTAGCTACCCAG
>CAYSHT010000090.1:0-9386 GCA_964430915.1 uncultured Syntrophaceae bacterium | reverse complement strand
TTAGCCGGCAGATTTACAGTCTGCTCCCTTTGACCACTCGGGAACCCCTCCACACTTCTATCATTGCATGGAGCTGGCGATGGGACTCGAACCCGCAACCTGCTGATTACAAATCAGCTGCTCTACCGATTGAGCTACGCCAGCAATCTTAACCTCTCTGTATAAATTACTTAACTAACCTAAAAAGCGCAAAGCTCCCCCGGTATGCAAATACGCAGGTATAGTTTTTACACAGGGATTTGTCAAGAAGTTTTTTATGCAATTTACTATAAATTACTCACCCTCACCGAAAACTTCAGCGGAAAAAATATATATCTTGATTTCCTTATCCTTCCACGCATCGGTTGGAAGGCCGGCCTTATAACACGTCTGTTCGAGAAATGTCAACCTGTCCCAGTTATATTCTATGGCAACCTGGGGAAGGAGAAGGCCCGACCGGAGACCCTTAACCATATAAATCCCATGTTTTCCCACCTCAATTTCATTCACGTCACTAATCCTAACGAGCGGCGTAAGGGCAGATATTTCAAAGGAAAGATCCTTCAGCTCGTCCTTCGTAACGGAGGGAAAGCGGGGGTCCCTGAAGGCCGCGGCCTGCGCCATTTCCTCTACGGTCGTACCAAGTGGTTTTATTGCCTCGATGTGCCCGATACATCCCCTTAATCGACCGTGTTTCTTGAGTGTTACGAAGGCCCCCATATTTGTTTTCAGAATCTCCGAGGTAATTTCAAAATCGGGGGCATCCATCCCCAAGAGTTTTGCCTCCACGCTTTTCTTCGCGATATCGATGAGGAGCGCCTTATCGTCGTCACTCAATCCCACGTCCGTTCCGACATCCTTTTTTTCGGCATCATCGCCCTTAAAAAAGACCGCCGCCGCATATCCTACGACTCCCCGCCTGTCACCGGTCACATCACCGGAGTTCGCATACTTCAGAACCTTCGAGCCTTTTGCCCCGAGCTTTTCGGCCACCATCATGGTGACCGCAATGGGGCCACCGCCGCAGGCCTCGCAGGTCCCCTTTTCGAGGCTCTTTAACAGCCCCTCTGCGTCCATCGCATCCATATGGTCGATAACAATCGAGTCCATGCTCACGGCCTCGTCGTAGCCATGAAAATGGGAAAGGTCCGAGCTCCCCACGACGAGGACATTTTTATCCTTGATGCTTTCGTAGATTGCCTCCGCCACCTCTTCGCAGGTTCCCCTGCCCTGTACACCCATCACAATCGGCACAAAGCCGAACTCGCCCAGGGCAACCTGGAGAAAGGGAAGCTGGATTTCGACAGAATGTTCCTGGGAATGAGCCGCAGAAATAAAGGAGATTCTTCCGCCCGCATTTGACAGGATCTCCTCAGCCAGGTTCGCATCAACGGGGACCACACCAAGCGGTGTCTCATAGCCCGCACCCCCATAGATTGAAGCCCCTTTAAAATAGTGCCGGTGGCTTGGCCCGATAACGATAACACCGTCGAATTTTTTACCCTGTATAAGCTTATAGGAAAAGGCCGCAACCTGACCCGAATAGATATACCCTGCATGGGGCGAAACCAGGCCGACGATCTTCCCCTCGAAATCGTCAATCTGGACGTTTTTCAAATACCCTTCGATATCTGACCGTAATACTTGCGGTTTTCCGGGATACCAGCTTCCCGCAATAATCGATTTTCTTATCGTATCAGTCATTTCAAATGCCTCCCCCCCCGCGGGGACTGCTATAATGAGGGAAAAAACAACGGCAATAGAAAGTAAGATTGTACCGATCTGTTTCACTGCCATATTCCTGAAAACTTTCTTTAGATTTGGGAACTCTATAAAGGAATATCTTTCCTGTCAAGAATGGATTGCCCGATTTTTTCACCCCCGCCTAAATAATGCCAAAAAAATATTGACTAATAATGAATCTATATACTATCACGTGCCTGATTGTAAAAGTGAACCGATGCTGTTACAATAATTTACCAGGAGGTCCCTTATGGGTGTGAGAGTTGCAATAAACGGATTCGGAAGGGTCGGACGATTTATTATCCGCGGTTGTTTAGACAGAACTGACATAGAAATCGTTGCCGTCAACACGCGCGCGAAGGCTGAAACACTCGTACATCTTTTGAAATACGATTCGGTCCACGGAAAAATAGGGACCGAGGTTTCCGCCGATGGCGATTTCCTCATCGTGGGCGACAGAAAAATCAGGGTCACGAATGTGACCGACGGGCTTTCAAATCTCCCCTGGAATGAGCTCGGTATCGACGTGGTCATGGAGTCGACAGGAAAATTCAGGCAGAGGGAGGAGGCCGCGGGCCATCTTGAGGCAGGCGCGAAGAAGGTCATCATTGCGGCCCCCGGGAAGGGCATCGACGGCACCTTTGTCATGGGGGTCAATGAAGAGTCCTATGACCCGGAAAAGCACCACATCATCTCCAATGCCTCATGCACGACCAACTGTCTCGCGCCGGTGGTCAAGGTCATCAATGACAATTTCTCCATCACAAAAGGCCTCATGACGACGGTGCATTCCTATACGATGGATCAGCGAATACTCGACGGTTCACACAAGGACCTGCGAAGGGCCAGGGCTGCCGCTCTTTCGATTATTCCCACCTCGACGGGAGCAGCTCTCGCCGTGGGGGAAGTGATCCCCGAGATGAAGGGGAAACTCGACGGGATTGCGCTGCGGGTTCCCACACCCAACGTTTCCCTTGTCGATCTCGCAGTCGAGGTAAAAAGCGCCGTCACCGTGGACGACGTGAACGGCGCACTGAAAGAGGCGGCGGAAGGGCCCATGAAGGGATTCATGGCCTTCTGCGAGGAAGAACTCGTTTCCGTTGATTTCACCAGCGATCCCCACTCATCCATTGTCGACGGTCCCCTGACAAAAGTCATTGACGGAAACCTTGTGAAGGTCTTTTCCTGGTATGATAACGAGAGTGGTTATGCATGCAGGATGAGGGACCTTGCCATTTATATCGGCACATTTATGGAGAAATAATCCAATGATAAAACCGATCATTGCGGCAAACTGGAAGATGAACAAAACCGTCGGCGAGTCGGTCGATTTTTCCCAGAGACTGGCGAAGGAATGCGAGGGTCTCGAAGAGCGGGAGGTTATCATTGCCCCGCCTGCGACGGCGCTCTATACCGTCTCGCTGGCGCTCAAAGGCTCGACGGTTCACCTCTCGGCGCAGAACATGCACTGGGAGGAAAAGGGTGCCTTTACGGGAGAGATCTCCGCCCCCATGCTCGCCGATATGGGCTGCGAATACATCCTCATCGGCCATTCCGAACGGCGCTCGCTCTTCGGAGAGACGAACGAATGGGTCAACAAAAAGTTGCAAGCGGCGCTGAATTTCGGGCTCAAACCGATTGTCTGCGTCGGGGAAACCCTGAAAGAGCGTGAATCGGAAGCGACCTTTGATGTTATAAAAAAACAGGTAAAAGAGGGATTGAATAATATATCCACTGGTGATATAGGGTGCGTTTCAATCGCCTATGAGCCCGTTTGGGCAATAGGCACTGGCAAGACTGCGACGCCTGAGCTGGCAGAAGAGGTCCACCGGTTCATACGCGAAACACTATCCTCATGCTTTGGTGAGAGTGTTGGCGCCGAAACCGCCATTATTTACGGCGGGAGCGTTACCCCTAAAAACATAGGGGAACTTATGGATAAGCCCAACATCAATGGTGCCTTGGTGGGCGGTGCGAGTCTTGACTTTGAATCCTTTACAGGGATAATAAGATATTAATATATCGAGAAGAAGGAGAACAAAACAGTGCACATTATCATAACGAGCGTTCATGTCCTTATGTGCGTCGCCCTGATCCTGGTCGTGCTCTTACAGACGGGGAAGGGGGCAGATATGGGTGCTGCCTTCGGGGGGTCGAGTCAGACGGTTTTTGGAAGCAGCGGTGCCGGGACATTCCTCGGAAAATTGACTACCATCTTTGCCATCGTCTTCATGCTGACCTCACTGTGGCTCGCCTATTTCGCCTCTCATAAGACCTCATCGATCATAGGAGGGCCCGCGATACCGGCGGCGGAGCGGACGATACCGATGGACGACACGCAGAAGGCAGATATCCCCGTCGAGGCACCTGCCGCAGGAGAAACGCAGGAACAGTAAAAAAAAGGGTTGACGAAAGTGAACCTATTTTATATTGACAATGTCGCACAAAGAATATTCGTTTTTTCAGAAAGCCGAAGTGGTGGAATATGGTAGACACGCTATCTTGAGGGGGTAGTGGGTTACGCCCGTCCGGGTTCAAGTCCCGGCTTCGGCACCATTTTTATTATACCTATTATAAAAAGGGGAATCGCTAAGGCGTTTCCCCTTTTTATATAGCCCTGAAAGAGGGCGTTACCTTCCGTAACGCTGTAACAATGTGTACAGAACATCGGTCCCGAATCTGACCGCCTCTATCGGGATGCGTTCATCGGCGGCGTGGATGGTTTCGAAGAAGTTGAAATCGGCGGGGAGCTTCATCGGGATAAATCCATAGGTTTGTATGCCGAGCCGGGCGAAGATCCGGCCGTCGGTGATGGCCGGGAGGAGAAAGGGCACCGAACTGCTCCCCGGATCTGCTTCGGACATGATATCGGCCAACAGGTCGAAGAGCCCCATATTTACCTTCGAGGGATAGACCTCATGGCGAAGTGCCTCGATCTCAACATCGTTACCGGCAATCGCCTTGATTTCCCTTATCATATCATCCGCATCGTACCCGGGAAGGATGCGGCCATCCATATCAACGATAATCTCGCTCGGGATTACGTTGATTTTCTCACCGCCCCTGACGATCGTCGCGTTCACCGTATTATGAAGGAGCGCTTCCAGATTTCGCCCCATCTCACCGAGGAATTTCAGGATAAAATCGGTGAGCTTCGGTTTGAGGATCTGGCGGAAGATAAATCCCTTGGGAAAGGGGAGAATCGAGGCCGTTTCCTCGATCATCTGACGGGCCACGGGCGTAATGTGGACGGGGAGACGGGTTGTGTCCAGTTTCTCGAGGAACGAGGACAGCCTCTTCATTGCGCCGCCCCGCATGGGACGCGCACCATGCCCGCCGGGACCCCTGACAGTCGCCCTCAGCCAGCACATCTGCTTTTCGGCAGTCTGAATCGAATAAAACCTTTTATTTCCGAGCGTGGTGGAATGTCCCCCGAACTCGCCGATGGCGTAGTGCACCCCTTCGAAATGCTCCGGGTGATTTTCAACGAGAAAACGGGCCCCGAAATCGCCCGCCGCCTCCTCGTCAGAGAGAACGGTGAAGATCACATCGCCCTCGGGTATAAAGCCCTCATCCTTTGCCCGGAGGAGGGCGGCGAGCATCATGGCGACGCCGTTTTTCATATCGAGCGCACCCCGCCCCCATATGAAGCCCTCCGCCTCTTTTGCCTCAAAGGGGGGATATTTCCACTCCTGATTTGCCGTGGTGACTACATCCACATGTCCATACATAAGAAGAGGCGGCGCATTGCCCTTCCCCTTAAGGCGGGTTATCAGATTCGGGCGATTTTCGTCTTTGGCACGGAGTACCGTTTCAAACCCGGCACCGGTCAGGAGTTTATCGATGTATCCGACACATGCCGCCTCATTGCCCGGCGGATTGGTCGTATCAAAACGGATGAGATTCTGCAGCAGCTCTGCCGGACGGCGGTAAATGTCTGAAGAATCAGCCGCCGACTCAGGAATGCTCATTTTCCCTCCTTTAATTTACCGTAAAGTCACACTGCTAATCGAAGAACAGGCCATACCTGCCGACAAGATGCATCATCCGGCATTCACACCCGCAGAGTCGTGTTAAAATCAGCACCGTTTCTACTCCCCGCCGCAAGCAGCGGGGAATGCGCTCGCTGTTCAATTCAAATTATAAGGATCGAATATCTAACATTTAAGATGTGACAACCACTGCCCAATGTGACATGCCCTTTTATGGGCATTTTAATCCAGAGTTATTTACTTATTTACGGACGTCCCCCCTTTTTTAAATCGCTTCATGCTCAGTTCTGGCTATGAGTTCATCCTGAAATTTCTTATCCAAAAAGATGAAATATGTGCAATATCCTGAAATTCTTACCAGAAGGTCTAAGTATTTGCTGGGATTCTTCTGTGAATCTCTCAATATTTCAGCACTTACCATATTGAACATAGTATGAGAGCCGCCCAGATCAAAGTATACCTTTATTGCTGCTACCAGGTTTGAAGTGCCTTTATCACCCTGGCATACAGTTGGATGTAAAGTAATTGGTAAAGACGCCCCCTCTTCAATCATTTCGTGATCGAGCCTCGCAACAGACTTGAAGGCTGCGGTCAGACCTTTTTCAGCTCTGCCTTGAACAGGTGAAACATTATCGCTTATAATTTCTCCAGACATTCTCCCATCCGGCGTTGGTCCGGTTCTCTGCCCAAACAGAACGGTAGTTGCCAGGCTGTACCCACCTGCCAGGTATCGGCCTCCTTTGGGTTCTTTATATTTCCTTACGTCGTCACAAAATACTCGTAACGCCCATCGTGCAAGTTCATCCGCATAGGGATTATCAGTACCGTAATGGGGGGCTTTGGTGATTACTCGCTGACGCAGTGCTTCCTTCCCTTCCCAGTTTGTTTTCAGCGTTTCCAGGAGTTCAGCGCCAGTAAACTTCCTTTCCTCAAATATCAACTTTTTGATAACCGATAGGGAATCAGCTACAGTGCCGGTACCAACTCCATCTATACAGGCATAATTGTATTTCGCCCCACCTGCAGACATATCTATACCACGCTCTATGCATGGGTCAATAAAGCACGATAAGAATGGGAGTGGCAGAAGTTCTTGATGGGCAAAGCTCACTGCGTTGGCTGCTACAACTGCGTCTTTCACAAAATATTCTACCTGTTTCTTGTATGCCTCCTGAACTTCCTCAAAGGACTTACAGGTTGACAGATCACCTGTAGGCAGACCTATTCCATTCTTTCCGGCACCAACACATTTTGGGTATATTTTACATTCCTTGCTGCACTCGAGGCATTGGCCATTATTCAGCGCAAGCTCCAGGCACTTGACCAGGTTAAAAAAGACTGCACCGCGCCATCCATACTCTTTACCTTGAGCGTCAACCTCAACGCACCCAACCGAACAATAATCTCTGGCGTCTTCCAAAGAGATCCCTTTATTAAGCATTAGCGGTATTATGACATCGTCGTTATGAAATGAAGGATGCCCGTAACCAAGTTTTGCGAGCTCAACTGCTTTTCTCCAGAGTTTTTCTGGGCTACCATGCGAAAATCTTGCCGTGATGGAGGGTGAGTGTACTTTCAAATCCATCATTGCATCCAGGCATAGATATGAGAGCTCATTCGTTGCGTCTTGTCCATCTCTCGTCTGACCACCAACTATTAGGTTCTGAGCAAGTGACCGTGACGTGCCGAATTGAGCTTCGTAAAGTTTGTCCGCAACCTTACCTATCTCTACCGTTTTTATAAATAGGCATTCTATAAGTTCTTGCGCCTGGTCTTTAGAAATGCGGTCTTCATCTATATCCTTCTGGTAGAATGGATACATATATTGGTCAAATCTTCCCGGCGATATTGAGTGGCCACTCGTTTCGAGTTGGATAACCAGTTGCACAAACCAAAATGCCTGACATGCCTCCCAGAATGTTCTTGGTGGATTGGTTGCAACCCATTGGCAATTATCCGCTATCTGTTTTAACTCAGCTTTCCTGCGTGAGTCATCTTCCTTCACTGACAATTTTAGAGCTAACTTGGCATATCGCCCGGCAAAATCTGTTACCGCATCACAGACTATGACCACAGATCTCCAGAAATGATACTTTTTAAGGTCATCAGGTTCGACTGGCGCCCCGAGTTTCTCAAGGCACTCTTCTGCATCCTTCTTAATCCCAATAAAACCTTTCTCAAGCACTTTTCTATAATTTGGGGCAACATGCCCTACACCACCCATCCAAGGGCACATTGGCGTGAACAGACCCATGCCATAGCGAACTGTGGCCATTTTGGCTTTCTCTGTCATCAAGTTTTTAGCCCTATCGTAAACTGTATTGTTTTTCCAATATCGGTAAATCTCGCTGAATTTTTTTCTCGTATCATTACTGGCGCGAACAATATTGGGCCAATTTTTCATATCCATAAGCCACTCGAACGATGTCTCAGGGAAAACTGGTGCCATAAAATCAAGTGATTGCGAATGATTACCAACAATTAGCTCACCCTCACCGATATATATCTTTTTTTCGTTCAATAGCTTCTTGAGGCACTTGGCTCTCCTCACAACTATCGGCTCTCCTTCAGTCTCCATGTAAGATTCGGTTACCAGCATGGCCCTCTCGGCTTCCATCTCTACACCTTGCTGTATCGCCTCTTCTCGGAGCTTGCTTATTCGTTCGGTAATTTGTTCGTTTATCATCTGCATGTTTTCACCCCTTCCAAGTAACCTGTCATCTGGGAACATCGATGTCCCCGAGAATAGTCCTTCTCAGACACCAAATTCAGTCCTTATCTTTTTTATTGTAGCTTTAAAATTATCCAGGTTCGCTGTACTCAGCTCGTCTTGAAAGGCTGGTTTTGTAAAGGCGGCGAGCTCCACTAATCTCACGGCTCCTCGTGCGTAGGTCATGACTAATGAAAAATCCCCCCTTACCTCCAGTTTAGCTCCCAATATAGCTTTAATGACGTCGATCTCTTGCTTCAATACACTTTTCCAGTTTTCATAGGGACCACTAATAATTACATCTCCCACTTCTTCAGCTTCCTCTTCGGGAACTACCCTGAGAGACGAGCATCCCCCATCCTCGAGACGCAGCAAGATATAAAGATCTCGCTCAATGCCAACATCCGGTTTGGCCAAAATTTGTAGAATGTCAGTGGCTACCAGGCCCTCGTTCAACTCTCGATATTCGCTATCCTCATTGATTGCCTTTTGAAACTCAAAGCACCACTCCGGGGTTGCAAGTATATAGGGCCTGGATTCCGATTCAACTCTTTGCCTGGTCAACGCGTCATATTGCTCGTACCACTCTTTAGTCCCATATTTGTATGACATGACACATACCTCCTTTTAAAGATTAATGTAACTGCTCAGATATAAGTAGTTACAAGGCATAAAGTCCCAAAGGTACGAAGCTGTATGCCTCTGCTCCTATGAACCTGAACAATTAAAGCATTCTTATAATTTATAGTATCAACCAATAGGTGCTGTCAATGTTTTGTGTAAATTTATCAGGGGGCAATTTGGGATTACAAGCCAGTGATTTGTTATTGTTTCAATACTTGTTTTAATGGAATACCCTGTTCAGTTTCAATCCTTCATTTATTGTTTGTCAAGCTTTTTTTGTTTCAATGTTAGAAGCACGTAATCTGTCCGGAGTCGTAGCACGTAATCTGTCCGGTTTA
>CAYSHT010000089.1:0-9405 GCA_964430915.1 uncultured Syntrophaceae bacterium | reverse complement strand
ACCCTGGACCCCCACCGTGTCAAGGTGATGCTCTCCCCCTGAGCTACGTGCCTACAAAGGTGCCCTGAAAAACCTCATTTCACTAACAATAAATATTATTTATGTCAAGAGATATTATAGCTATTACAGGGCTAAAAACCGCATCTCTTATGTCTTATTTACCAGCCTTATCCCTATATATATATAGTATAATCCGGAAATAATCGTGGCAAGGGCTGTGAGCCAGAATATCACCCCTATCAGGTCATAGCAAAAAGAGATTCCCATACTCATGAAACAGAGGGCCAGAAATATTGTTAATATCTGGAGAACCGTTGTAGCCTTGCTCACATAAGTCGGACTGATCTCAAAAGAAACCGACATCATGGTCAAGATTGAGAAACCGAAAAGGATTATAAAATCCCTGCTTATCACAATTACCACGAGCCAGCCGGGAATAATGCCCAGAATAGAGAGGGTAACGAACGAGGTTATGATTAATGCCTTATCCGCCAGCGGGTCAAGGTATGCCCCCAGAACCGTCTGCTGTTTCAATACGCGTGCCAGAAATCCATCGAGACCATCCGTGATACCGGCGACCATAAAGAGGATAAGCGCGAGGAGAAAGGATCCGCGCATCATTAATATGACGATACCGGGTACCAGTATTATTCGAAGCAACGTCAGCAGATTGGGAATGTTCATATCTTCAACGCGAAAAGCCCTTTTTTTGTGAAGCGCCTCTTTTATACTCTCGCAGAGGAGAAGGTGCTATTATTTTCAATTCTCTCCTATCATTGTACCGAATTTTTCAACCGTATTAATATATCCTTGACTCCCTTCGTGGAAGACGGGTCTCCCAGACAATCGGGACCGTCTGGAAATATCGCCATGGCCTTATCCAATACCTCCCGAACAGCTTTCTCGTACGACTCATGAGACTTCATTTCGAGCCTTTTTTTGGTAACATCATAGTCTCGCTTTACAACCTTCTGGTATGATCTCCAGAGGGTCTCTCCCGTTTTAGTGCTCATAAGCTCAAAGGAGGCCGCAACCGTGGTGGGCACATAGACATAGCGGAGAGACGCCTCCCATTCAGCGAGAGTACAATACATGACCGCATCGATACCGAGAAGTTCACCTATCACACCGGGCGGAATTCTGGTACCCTCCGTGACAAGATTTTTTTTATTAAGTTCATCTATCTTCTCATCAATAACATCAAGGGGTATTTGAGGATACCCCTTGAAATAGAGCTCTTCGAGCAACTTCTTTCTCAATATCACTGCCGCCTTCTCGTCTTTGGTCTTGTTGTCAACGGGCATGAGTGCGATAAGACGTATTCCCTTTTTATCAAAATCGGGAACTACAGGAGAAGGAATGGTACCTCTACATCCAAGGATGAAAAAGGCACAAACTACCAGAAGCACCCTCTTATACTTCCAAAAAAACATATGATAACCTCATGAACCGAAGAGCAAACGCATAGAATCAAAAATTGTCCTCAACAGCGGAAGATTCCTGCGGCAAGGCTTCGGTGATCTTCAATTATTTTATAATATTTACTTCCAGACTATCCTCGTCTGTGCACACGATACCAAGCGAGAATGTATCAAATTTAACGGCTGAGAGTTCATTAGCCAAGAATAGCGCGTTCCCTTCAATCTCGATATCCATGATCGCTATACCCGATTTCATCCTCTTTTGAAAGACCTTCTTTACACCCCTCGTCTCGTTTTTCAATATATCTCTCAGGGTAACATAATCGGAATAGTTCATTATATCTCTAATAGTGACCGAAATTACCTTGACCGAACTAACTTCCCGCTGCCAGTCGGCTATTATCTGTACCTTCAGATAGTCAGCCACCTCTTTCGTTGCCCTTTCGATGGCATTCAATCGTCCCGTAATACTATCCATCGTGTGAGATTCAGCCCGCGCGGTGGTCGAGGCAATGACTTCTGCATCATCAGTGGTTATGGCCTTTGCTGAGACTCGCGTTTCATAGGATTTTATTTCCGTTCCCTCGATGGCACTCATCTCCTCCACAGAGGCCTTACCAACAATCACGAGATCGGCGTTAAATTTTCTTCCCTGCGATACGACATCATCTTCATTCCATTCCTCTTCCCCATATTCATCGCGTGGATATCTGACAATAATAAATCCCTCTTCTGAAAGATCTTCGTTTATTATATATATCGAGGATGACAATTCCTCTGGCTTCAGTGTATTTTCGATATCCCCCGTCTCATTACCATTTCCATAAATGATAACCATAACCCTGGGCAGGTTCCTTCTCGCCACGGGAAATCCCATCGATTCAAGATCATTTCGTATGCCTTCCGCTATTACGGCTGCCCTGCTCCTGACCCGATAATAATCTCCTTCTGTCTGTTCCTCTATAATCTTATAGTTCTGAATGTAATCCCCCGATTTGGAATAAATATAATCACTGAGACCTTGAAAATTCTCTGCCACCGCTTCCGGCGAGAGAAATGTCTTGACTGCCTTTTCTATGGCCCTTTTCAGGGATTCCCTGATTGCGTCATCACGTGCCCTGGCCTTATCACCACTTATAATAACACCAACTCCCTCGGTTTCTATTTCGCAGATATTTAACTGTTCCTGAGAGAAGGTCTGGGCGGGATAGAGCACACAACAAAGAATAACAATCAAAAAGGCAAGAGGAACTTTTTTCAGGAAATTTCTTCCACCCCTCGCCCACGCTGATTTACTCATCATCTATCTTTTTCTTTAATTCTTCTATCTCTTCTTTTATAATTCGCTCGGCTATACGGGGGAACATCTGTCTGGCCACTTTCTCGGAAATCTCCTCAACCTTCCTGATGATCTCCTCATTCAGGACGGCCTCAGGTGCAGGTTCGCGCGGCCCTTCTTCCACTACATCCACAAGATCGTATATCCGATCGCCATCTTTCATTCTGTTATCATCTTCAGACATTCTATCAATCCCCAGCCGGGCACCGGCCTTCAACACCGCCACACCGCGATTACCCTGTTTTCAACTCTCGGCCGTTCCGTCTTTTCGGCCCCTAAATGACAAGTCTATTTTGCACTATCATACCTCTGCAAACACTTCAAGATTTTTGCCTGTCAGTTACATCCATCATTCTCCCCCGCGTTATTTTCAGGAGCATGTTTCCTCCGATACGTAGCTTGCCCATTTATGGGCGCCTTTCCAATGCCGACAAATCGGCGGTCTACATCATGTTTTCCTGGCTTCAGCAGGAAGAAGATGAGATTGAAGCTCCCCACAACAAGATGCGAGGAATCCCCGGCTGTTAAGGAAAAATGTATTTTTTATTCGCTCGCTAACCCCGCCGCATAAAGCGGGGAATGCGCTCGCTGTGCATTTCAACAAAATCCATAAGGAGCTGCCCATAGTCTTTCACGGTCACCTTTACTCCCTGCTCTCATGTAAAAAGAGGGCCGGAAGTTTAACTTCCGGCCCTCTCGGGTTTTTTACTTCGTTCTACCTTTGACGGTCTCCTAAAAAGTCGATATTCGATGGCAAAGTAAAAAGCTTCAAATTGAGGTGCACCCACTGTAGGACGGTGCCCCTCCCGGTAAGGAACATTACATTTATACTGCATCCCTCCGGGATGCCCCCGGCCAAGGCGCGCAAATCCTGAGGAATGAGGCGTACTTACGGTACGCTGCAGCGACAAAGGATGCAGCGTAACGCAGAAGTTGGACTTTTTACGAAGCCATCACTTTTTAATCCTCGTCATCATAATACTCTGGTTCCCTTGAACCTTCAGGAACTTCTGCATCAATTGAACGGGTAACTCCCCGTGCAAGAAGTGCAGAAATTATGAAGAGCAGGATAACCGCGAGGATGAGAATCAAAATGATTGTCGTCATCCATGCCTTTGCCTCTTTTTCTATATCTGCAGAGGCTTTCATGGCCTGCTCGTTGAATCTCTCAACATCGATACCCATGCCGACCCATCCAAATCCCGCAGGGGAAGGATAGCTGACATTATAGAAGGGAATCGGTGCGTAGGCCACAACCTTGGTGTGACCACTAAATTTATATACCTCTACACCCGAATTTCCTTCATCAGCACTCTTTGCCACCTTCGGTAATCCCGAATCCATAGCCTCGAGAAGATTGAGGTTTAAGACCTCTTCTCCCTTCTCGGCCATTTCCTTGGATGTTTCTCCTGTAACTGGAGGAACTGGAGACCCATCCTTATAAAGACCGGCAATGTGATAATCATTCGGATGTGAAATAACGAATCCTCTGTTATCCACCATATAGGCATAATTTCCCGTCGATGCATCCGCTTCGAGGACATGACCGGCTTCAGTCGGTATTATATTGTCCGTGAAGTTCGCCAGATGCTGTACATCGAGGGCAAGTGTTATGATTCCTGCGAATCCTTCTTTATCAAATAGCGGCGTTGCCAGGCGAACGATGCCGGCAAAGCGTTTTCCCTTTTCAAACTCAGTTCTGTTTACATACCAGCCGGTAACATGGGAAAGATAAACCTCGCCCTTGTTCAACTGTTTTGTTTTTGAAAAGTAATCTTCTGACTTGTATGGAGTGTCTGCAGGATCGCTGACATTTATCAGCTCACCGTCCGGTACAATATCACCGCCAGCTATTTTGATGACTTCATTTCCCGTATTGTCAACAAGCGACATCTCGGTATAGAGGGGTTTCCGCTCTTTTACGATCTTTCCGTCTCGCTTGGCCCAGAGAACCTGTTTGTTCTTTTCCACAAATTCTTTGTACGCCTCACCGGTTGTCGGCAGAATTGTCGAGACCAGTATATCTTTCTCACAGTCTCGCAAAAAGTCGGCAACATTTTCGGCCACGCCTGTGGTTCTCACCAAGATTTCGCTCTGGGATTTCTGATCAAGAACAGAAATCGCCCCTTTTTTCGATGTATCCCCTAATTGAAAAATGCCGTTGGCGATTAGAAAAGACATCAGTAATAGGGGAATGACGATAAGCAGGAAAAATAATCTCGCTACCGTAAAAAACTGCTTACCTCTTGTAGTTTCCGCCATTTCCTTCTCCCCCTAACTTTAATTGATTTCTTGGAGTTAATAGTCTGTTAGTATTCATTAACTATCCAAAAAGAAAAGCTTTGTAGGGGTTTGCATAGAGAAGGACAAGCGAAACAACAAGGGCATAGATGGCAATTGATTCTGCCATAGCCATACCAACCAGCATGGTCATCATGATCTTTCCCTGTACCCCAGGGTTCCTACCAACTGCACTACATGCTCCACTTGCAGCATTACCAATACCGGCACCGGCACCGATTGCGCCCATACCGATGGCAAGCCCGGCACCAACCATTGCACCAACAGCAAAGATGACCTTAATATACGAACCATCCTCCGGAATTGCTTCAGCCGCGAATACCACCGGCGAAGATACCAACAAAGCTGCCACTGATGTTAGTAGGGTAAATACCCACTTTACTGATTTCCTTAACATTTCATTCTCCTTTCCTGGACAACTGTAATTTAACCCGCACCTTCCGGCACGAAGTGATGTCTTTGAGAAGAAGTAACCGTTCTCAAATTCGTCTCTAAGCATAAGCAACAGATATGCCATTTATACCCGACAGAACACCTTTTATATATAAAACCTCGCAATCACTCATTTATTACTTAGCCCTCATAATTAGCAGTAACCGTGCCATTCGGTTAAAGTGTTTAACATTCTATTCAATTTATCCAGCAAATTGAACGAAAAGTATAATGGAAAAACCAAAATGTGCATGCTGAGCTGTCATGCTTCCTTACATCATGCACCATATAAAACACAAGAGAGTTATGAAGAAAATCATATCCTCCCTTCGCTGATACATAATTTTATTGAAAATTAACGGCAAGGTCTGTAGTATCCCGTGCAGACACTTTTCCGAAAGAGACACGTGCAACTCCCCGCAATACGTTGCGGGGAATGCGCGCGCTGTTCAGTTCAGGCACAGGAAAGGATGAAGGAACGGGGCTTCTCGATATTACCTAAAATGGAACGATTCATGTTATCGGGGAGAAGAGACAACTTTTTTTGATGAGGTTTGATAATGCAGGAAATATTAACAGTGGCAACTTACCTTGTTGCCTGGCTTATTTGTAAGTGGGGTATAGGGATCGAAAGTGGCTTTATTACCCTTATTGTTTCTCTCGGCGCCGCTATTGTCGTTTACGTCGTGATAGGCATTAAAGAACATGAAGAGAAAAAACGGAATCGTGATGAAGAATAGCGGACCTTACGCCAAGCGCTTTCAGATCGATAAAAGGTTATGAAGAAAATCAGGATTGGGAATGAAGCAAAGCTTTTTTAGAACCGAATTTAAGTTCTCCATCTGGATAGCGACACTGGTCGTCGTTGTCCTGATTCTCCTCCTTGCTCTTACCGTTAACCACGCCAGGGAAAAGGCAATCGTGGAGCAGTTCAGCAGGCAACAGGCCACCATCGCAGGGAGTGTGGCAAACGGCATAGAAGACCTCATCATTAACATTGAAAAAAGTTCCCTTCTCCTTTCCAGTCTTCACTGCGGAGACAGCGGCGCCCCGCCGGAAACAGTTGTAAGTATACAGGCTGTCTATGACTTTCTTGTCGGAAAGGTGCAGATGATCGCGCGATTGGACGAAACCGGAACAGTCGTCTGCGGATACCCGGACGCTCATATGGAGGGAATGTGGGGTAAAAGCTTTAAAAAATATCAGTTCTTTGAGAAAATAAAAGAGAGCCACACGCCCTATGTAGGAAAACAGATGATAAGGAAGGCGGAGGGTATCGAGGGTAAAGACAGGGGAATCGATTCAATCGTCATCGGCATTCCGAAATGGAATACCGAGGGGGAGTTTACTGGTGCAGTCCTTGCCACCATTTCTATTCACACGATCGTGGATCGGTATATGTGTCCCGCACGCGGCCTCTCACCCAACGATTTTCTGATGGTCGACGAAGATGACCAGATCATCATCAACTCAAACCCCGAGATAATCGGAACAACGGCGCGCATTACTGAAGACACAATGACCGCACCCATAAACGAATTTTTCCCGAGGGAGACCGATGGGTATGGAATCTCCCACTTTCGAAACAGCACGGGCGAAACAATAAAGACGATCATCGGCTACGCACCGGTCCGCATGGGTAAAAACCTCTGGTCCTTTGTCGTTGTGACTCCCTACGATTCGGTGATTCTTCTGTTGAGAAAGGCCTCCGTAAATATCATGCTCGGGGCCCTTGGCCTCATCATTGCCGTTATTATTACCGGAATATCGATAGCCCGGTCCAGCGCACGGAACGTCTATTTCAAGGAACAGCTGAAGCTTCTTCAGGAACGTGAGAAATGGCAGGGAAAACTTCTGAGGGGAAAAAAGACCATTGAAGGGATTACCGAAGGATCACCAATTCCTACCTTCGTCATAAACAGAGAGCATACTATCATCCTCTGGAACAGGGCATGTGCTGAGCTCACCGGCTACGGGGCGGAGGAAATGATCGGAACCGACAGACACTACCTTCCTTTTTACAACCATAAAAGGCCCGTGATTGCCGATTTCATTATTGACCAGGACATTGAAGGAGTGGAAAATTATTACGAAAAGCAGGGCATTACAAAATCGAAAGCTGTGGAAGATGCCTACGAAGCACGAGACTTCTTCGAAGGACTGGGTGGGAAGAATCGTCATCTCTATTTCCTGGCGGCACCGATATATGATGAAAAGGGGGAAATTACCGCCGTCATTGAAACCCTCCAGGATGTGTCAAACGAGGTAGAAATGGCCAATAACCTGAGGAAATATGCCGAAACGATCCAGAGGGGAAAAAAGACCATTGAAGGGATTACCGAAGGATCACCAATTCCTACCTTCGTCATAAACAGAGAGCATACTATCATCCTCTGGAACAGGGCATGTGCTGAGCTCACCGGCTACGGGGCGGAGGAAATGATCGGAACCGACAGACACTACCTCCCCTTTTACACTCACAAAAGGCCGGTAATCGCTGATTTCATTATTGACCAGGACATTGAAGGAGTGGAAAACTATTACGGCCAAAAAGAGATAAAAAAATCGGAAAGGGTCAGAGGGGCCTACGAGGCCACAGATTTCTTTAAGGATCTTGGGGGGAAGGATCGTCATCTCTATTTCCTGGCGGCACCGATCTATGATGAAAAGGGTGAAATAACCTCCGTCATTGAAACCCTCCAGGACATATCAAAAGAAAATGAAATGGCCCGGAATCTGAGAGAATTTGCCGACAATCTCCAGAGAGAGTTGACGGAAAACATAAACCTCAGAAAAGAAATTGAAGAACTCTACAATTATCTCCAGTCGATTATCGACAATCTACCGGAGAAGATCTTTGATCTCAGCGGTGACGGAATCATTAATTACGTCAGTCGTGATATCAAGAAGGAACGGGGAACTGCCTCCAGGGAGTTCAAGGGCAAACACTTCACCGATTTCGTTGAACCCGAGCACCGGGAATATATGCTTGAAAAATGGGAAGCCGCAAAAGGGGGGATTTTTACACCCTACGAGATCGAAGTCACCGCCCGTGACGGCTCACGGAGAAATCTTCTCATAACGCCAAGCCCCATCAAGGGGACCGATCGGTATGTCCTTGTTCAGAGAGATATTACCGAACTCAAGAATCTCGAAAATAAATACTACGAGAGTCAGAAGCTCGCCGCCGTCGGACAGCTCTCCGCGGGAATCGCCCACGAGGTGAGAAATCCCCTGTCTTCTATAAAGATGAGTCTTCAGATCCTGGAAAAACGTATAAAACCGTCCGGAAATGATCTGAAAAGATTCAAGATCGCCCAGAGGGAAGTTGAACACCTTGAAAAACTTGTCAATGATGTTTTAATATTCGCACGACCGTCAGCACCGAAGAAGGAATCCTCTGATATCAAGAAGATTCTCGAGCATGCGCTGGCGATGGCTGAAAAATCTCTCTCGGACAAACAGATTCAGGTAATAAAGCGGTTCGAGAAGAAAATCCCACTCCTTGAGGCCGACCCGGCAATGCTTGAACAGGCTTTTTTAAATGTCTATCACAACGCCATCGATGCAATGGAGACAAAGGGAGTCCTCCTGATATCAGTAAAGAGGCTTTCCGGTGATAACGAACATGTGGTCGTGGATATTGATGACAACGGGTGTGGTATTGAAAAGGAAGACCTTGCTCACCTCTTTAATCCATTCTTTACGAAGAAGAGCTATGGAACCGGCCTGGGACTTTCGCAGGTCAAAAAGATTATTGAATTGCATGAGGGTACCGTTGAAATTTTAAGCAAGGAAGGAGAGGGAACACGGTTCAGGGTAACTCTCCCGATTGGCACAAAGAACCCGGACGAAGATTGAAGCTCCCCGCAACACGTTGCGGGGAATCTCCGATTGTTAAGGAAAATGTTT
>CAYSHT010000088.1:0-9483 GCA_964430915.1 uncultured Syntrophaceae bacterium | reverse complement strand
TTTTGTTGCTATGAAAAGAGATTCAATTGCCATTATCGGCCTCGGCAAGGTCGGCGCGGCTTTAGGGTTTTTACTGAGGTCTGCCGGCTATGAAATTGCCGCCGTTTCCGATGTGTCCCCCGAGTCACTCATAGGGGGTGTCGAATTTACGGGGGGAACAGCTTTCCCCGATGCCTCGGAAGCAGCAAACGAGGCGGATATCATATTTATCACAACATGGGACGATGCCATCGAGACAACCTGCGAAGAGATCTCCCAGAAGGGTGCGATAAGACCGGGAGACAAGGTTGTTCATGTCAGTGGTGCCGGAGGATTGGATATTCTTGATTCCGCACGAAAATGCGGGGCCTTCGTCGCGAGCATCCATCCCCTCCAATCCTTTGCCGACACTAAAAACGCTATCGAAAACCTTCCCGGAAGCACCTTCGGTATAACGGCAAACGATGAGATATATGACTGGGCTGTGGAGATTGTCACCGCACTTGGAGGTACACATTTTTCCGTTGCCGAAGAAGACAAACCCCTTCATCATGCAGCGGCATGTATGGCGTCAAACTATCTCGTTACCCTTATGAGCATTGTTGAAGAAATATACCAGTCTCTCGGCCTGAAGGACGACAGGGCAATGAAGGCTTTCTGGCCTCTGGTCAAAGGAACAATCAAAAACATCGAGAATAAAGGCATTGCTCCATCTCTCACGGGTCCAATCGCCCGCGGTGATATCGGGACAGTAAAAAAACACCTCAGGGTTTTTCATATCAAGCACCCTTCCCTTTTACCCCTCTATCGTGAAATGGGAATATTTACTGCAGATATTGGTCTTCACAATAAAACCCTGTCTGAAGAAAAGGTTCAAGAAATCAAAACACTCCTAAGAGAGGAACAAAACGATGAGTAAACAGGGAAAAACAAACAAGGTAACAATTTCAACAATTCGCGACATGAAAGCAAAAGGCGAAAAAATAACGATGCTGACTGCCTACGATTACTCAACAGCCCTCGTTGTTGACGAGGCGGGAATCGATATGATTCTCATAGGTGATTCTCTCGGTAATGTAATGCTCGGCTACGACAGTACAATCCCCGTCACCATGGAAGATATGATCCACCATACGAAGGCGGTAACCCGTGCATCAGAGCATGCAATGGTTATCGCAGACATGCCTTTTATGTCATACCAGGCATCGCAGGATGAGGCGATAGCAAACGCGGGCCGTCTTCTCAAGGAGGCCGCAGCTCACGGAATTAAACTCGAGGGTGGAAGAGAAATGGCTGATGTAGTGAGAAGGATAGTATCCGCGGGAATTCCCGTCATGGGACACCTCGGGCTCACTCCCCAGTCAGTCCATCAGCTCGGAGGATACAAGGTTCAGGGAAAGCAAAAAGAGGCCGCCGAAAGAATGATCGAAGATGCCAAGATACTCGAGGAAGCGGGTGCATTTTCTATCGTCCTGGAATGTATACCGGAGAAACTGGCCGAAGAGATAACCGATTCTCTTACAATTCCGACCATCGGCATCGGGGCAGGGATTCACTGCGACGGTCAGGTACTTGTCGTCAATGATATGCTCGGAATGTTCGAGAAATTTACACCCAAATTCGTGAAAAAATACGCAAACCTGAATGCCGACATGAAAAAAGCGATCAGTCAGTACATCGATGAGGTAAAATCAGAGGCCTTTCCGGGAAAGGAGCACTCCTTTCTATAATATGTACTATTCTCCTACTTTTCTGATTTCGCCTTTGAGAAAAACGGGATAATAGATATTGTTGTCCCTCAGGAGCCTTTCGGAATCGGTGGAGTTTACAGCATAAGTGAAAACGGCACCTGCACCGGTGAGTGCCGGATGCGATTTGCCTGCATATATCAGTATGCGGTTTTGACCTGACTCAGGAGGACCATAGAATTCTTTCAAGGGTGACCAGGGGCCTGCGATATTCTCGGCCCATCGGTGCGCGAGTGAAGGATTCAGAAGCGATACCGTTTGAATCTCCAGATACTTTCCGATTTCGGGCACATAATTGACGGTAAATTCCATCTGCCCTTCGGTAAACAAAGGCAGGGGTAGTTCTGTCAGATCATCCTGGCGGACCCATCCCCTTTTTTTCGTCCACCACTGGGACTTTGAAAGGTCTCCCTTCAATACAGAGGGCACTGGCCATCGGATAAGATAGGCGTCACGTTTTTTTGAATCGGCACCGAAGGCATAGAAATACGTATCAATACGAAGAACGCAGGCCGAACCTGCGATAACACCAAACTGATTCGCAGGAGCATCAATCCGCTCGATATGCCAGTTTTCCGGATCGGCATCGGGATTATCGATCATTACTGCCTGCCAGCCCGTCACATCAAAACCAAGTTCATTGTTATCTTCACAAACCTCCATGAGGAATATAACGAGTGTATTATTTATCCTGATACCGTCTCCCGGCCAGTACCAGTGGCTTGCCTCTTCCTTAAAAAAAGATGAGGGTTCGCCGTCCCTCCTGTTCCAGTAAAATTTGACCGATGCGAGAGACGGATCGTACCCTTTCTGTATGGCAATACTGTTTCTGACAATCGCCGCATCCCGACGGTCATCTGAAAAGGCCTGATTTATGAAACTGTCCCCGAAAAGCCAGAGTACTCTTCCCTTACCGAGGTCGATAGACGAGGCTCCGTCACCGCCAAGCCAGTGGTTATCACCCCTGAAAAGCCTGTCTGCCTCCGGCCATGGCTCTCCACTTATTGTAACAATTGTTTTCTCAAGATTGAAAGGGGGCGTTTTTAGGCCACACGAGACAAGGCACAAAAGGATCACGAATATCAGGCAAAATCGAAGTGTCCTACACATCTATCTTCTCTTTTTTCCTGTAGGCGAGGCCGTGCATGAGGGCTACTGTTTTCTCCGTTTTGTCCTTGATTTCTACCGAGTATGTGGCAAGCTTTCTGTCCTTTGATATCTCCCGAGCTTCCGCATAGAGGACATCACCTTCTGCCGCCTTTATGTATGAGATTGAGTTGTTCACGGCAACGGCAATTTTCCCGTGAGAGTTTGAAGCCGCGGCAAAGGCGAGATCGGCAAGGGTAAAGAGAACGCCGCCATGGATCATGTCGACGGCGTTGAGGTGATACTCTTTTATTTTCAAGACCGCCGTTGCCCGTCCGGCAGAGATTTCAATCAGTTCTATACCGACATACCTGGCAAATCTGTCTTTCTCGAAGTACCGTTTCAGGGCTTCTTTATCGACCGTCTCATGCATCAAAACCGCTCACTATTATTTTCGGGAACGTTTGGTTAATTCTGAAAAACGCCTTCCTGTGCAAGGATTTCCTTTACATGCGCAAGTGCTTTTCGGATGTAAGCTTCATCCAGCTGCTTAATCGGAGACGGTGTTTCAAATATCCTTTTGGGTATCCTAATGTCATCGAGTTTGAAGCCTTCTCTCATTTTGAATCGGTACTTCTCGACATAAATTTCCCTGCCTATCCTGTCGAGGTCCTCTTCGGACACTTCAAACCCGGCAATATTTAAAAGCCGCGATACAAGTTCCGGCGAATAGATGCCGCGGGCAAAGAAACAGATAACGAGACTCGACAGTATCTGCCGCCATATCTCTTCTTCGACCAGAATATCTACAAGATCCTCGGGGCTTTTTTCCTCTTTGGCGAGTAACTTCTGGTCAAAGCTGTAGCCGGCATTATCGAGGTGGCTGTGCCTCGTTCCTATAAGGGTACCGATATGGGCTCCCGGTCCCGTGTGGTATCCCGGCATTTCATTACCACCAAAGGCAAGCGCAAAATCCTCTCCGCCGTAAATCGAGATGGCATGTTCGATGCCTCGTGCCAGTGCCGCATAAAATTCATTCGGTTGTTCGATTATATTTCTAAGCGCCGCGATATACGATTGAACATCTCCCCACTCAAGATTTAGATCGAGCGTTTCTTTTTTAGAAATGATGCCCTTTTCCTGTGCCTCCGTCGCCCATGCCAGAACGACACCGGTGCTCATCGCGTCAATTCCCCAGGCCTCAACCCGATCCATCAATCTCAAATAATCTTTCGCGCTGTTCATCCCGAGCATTGTGCCCAGGGCATAGATTGGTTCATAATCGTAGGAGATCATCGACGTCTTATAGAAATAGGCCTCATCTTCATAGGGCTCTCGGAGCGCTGCAATGTGTATGCATCCTACGGGACAGTTCGAACATGCTAATCTTCTCCCCAGGTAGTGTTCGGCCAATGACTCACCCGAAATCTCCTCGGCTTTTTCAAATCGTGCCTCTTTCAGGTTTCTCGTCGGCAGGCCCCCGAATTCATTCAGGGGGAGCACATTTTCAGACGTTCCAAGGTCATGATATTTTTTCATGACCGGGGATTTAACCGCCGAATTGTAGATCTCGTTGTAGGTTTTACGATAAAGTTTCATATCGACAACGGGTAGTGAGGATTTCCCGGAAACAACAACGGCCTTGAGTTTCTTGCTCCCGAATACCGCGCCCAGCCCCAGCCTTCCGAAATGACGATAGGTCTCCGATACCACCGATGCATAGGAAACGAGTCTTTCTCCCGCCTTTCCGATGCGCATAATTGTCCGGAGTCCCTCGCCTGTTTCATTCTCCCTTATAACGCGGCCAGAGGAAAAGCTGCCCATCCCCCACAGTGTAGTGGCGTCCCGAAAGTGTACATGTTTACCGTAAATGGAAAGATAGATGGGGATATCGCTTGCACCCTTTATAACGATCGCTCCGTAACCTGCCATGCGAATGGCGACTGCGCTCCTGCCGCCGCAGTGACTCTCTCCGAGATTTCCCGTGTGAGGTGATTTGAACATTGCAACTGTTTTTGATGCGAGCGGAAACAGCGCCGTGAGCGGTCCCACTGCAAATATTATGGGGTTTTCGGGACTGTAGGGATCGCAGTCTTCGGGACATTCTTCATGAAGCAGCTTGATTGCCGCACCCGTCCCTCCCAGGTACCTTTCAAAAATATCGTCTCTTCTTTTAACTTCAAAAGTTCTCTTTGAAAGGTCAATATAAAGAACGTTTGAAAGGGGATCATTTGCTTGCATGTTCGATCTCCTTTTTCCTTTCCATTCCCAGGACGCCATGGGGACAGAAATTTACGCAGAAACCGCAGTGGATGCAGATCATCGGTTTATTGATTTCATCATCCCAGAATACTGCACCGATTACACAGGCTTCACGGCAGTGTCCACAGCCTATGCACTTTTCCAGATCGACATGAACTCCTCCTCCATCTCTCGGTGTCAGGGCACCGGTCGGACATACTTTCGCGCAGGGAGGATCTTCACAGGCCCGGCAGACTATGACAGAAAAACCCCGTTCCATTCCGCCAATGGACCTTACTCCTATGCATGACTTGGCCAGCCCAGCCTCATTTTGTCTTCTTGAACAGGCAAACATGCACAGCTGGCATCCCACGCATTTTTCTGTTTCTAATACCGCCAGTCTCATTGGTGTTTCCCTCTTTTCTTGGTTAGGATAGTACGATAAATTACCTATGGGTTGCAAGTCTATATTGTTAATATGGAGAGGGTAGTATCCGCTTCACGCGCGACAGGATACATACAATGACGCGATCTGATCATCGGTAAATCAGAATATAATGTGATTCTAAATCATTATTGAAATTAATGAAACAGTTTAAAAATTAAAGAAACTCTACATTTTCCGCTGCCGATGCTACTATAAATGCTCGTTCGTTATTGCCCGTTACGTCGGCAGGTGTCATGAGGAACCCCGGACGATCAGGTGAATACCCTAAAGTATATCCTGTTATCTCTTCGCCGTCCACAAATCTGACCTTTATTTTTCTTCCCGCTCCCGCAATATCATCTTCGTATTTCTTCATATGGTCTCTGTTTCCCAAGAGATCCTTTACAAAAAAAACTGCCTTGAGGTTTTCGATATAAATTTCCGGGTGTTCTCCATCAGATATTTCAAGATTAAAACTGGTCTTATTGGGGAAAAAGTTATTCGTCTGGCCTTTCAACACGGTACCATCTTTAAACCTCACCACGACCTTGTTCATATCCGACCCCTCCTCTCATACGCGAGCTCTCAGATAACCCCTGCCATCCACGTTGTGCTATTTACTCTTTTTTTTACCAAAAGGTCAATGATTCTTCCTGAAAGTCTTAGGTTTGAGATTATTAAAATGATACCTGCTTTCTTTTGGTAATCGTTAATTCTTTATTTTTGACTGTACTAAACAAATTCCAGCTTTTGACAAATATTCACCTTTTCGATTCGTAATCGATATTGTCATAATAACAATAACTAACACCGTTGGTCCGGATATTCAAACTTTACCCAAAATATTTCCTGAACAGTCGGAGATTCCCCACAACTTGTTGTGGGGAACTGCAATCGCGAGTGCCTGCAAACAGATAGTTCTTCTCTTTTTATACCCTCTCGAGTTCCCCGGCCATCTCTTTCTTGTAACGCTCGTAGTAGACGAAGACCTTTTCAATGTATATCTGTGTTGCCCTGTAGGGAGGTATGCCGTTATATTTTCTGACCTTTCTGCTGCCGGCATTGTAGGCGGCAAGTGCAAACTCGATATTGCCGTCAAACCGGTCGAGAAGCTGCCTGAAATATCTGACCCCGGCATGGATATTGTGCTCCGGGTTGAAACTGTCTTCCACTCCGAGCGCCTCGGCAGTTGCCGGCATTAACTGCATGAGGCCCCGTGCCCCCATCTTTGAAACTGCCCGTGGATTGTAATTCGACTCCGCCATAATAATTGCCTTCACGAGGGCAGGATCTATTTCATAACGCTCGGCAGCTTTTTTTATGATGGGGTTATAGGGGTGTTTGGCTTTTTCGACGGGAGGTTTTTCGGAAACAACGTCAG
The DNA here is from genome assembly GCA_964430915.1 of uncultured Syntrophaceae bacterium. Classification (GTDB taxonomy): domain Bacteria; phylum Desulfobacterota; class Syntrophia; order Syntrophales; family UBA2210; genus JAFGBH01. The sequence continues at coordinate 2,621 of CAYSHT010000088.1, read as the reverse complement.
GCACGGGATCAGGAGGTTTTTTCTCCGAAGGCTTCTGTACGGCAATCTCATAGGCCACCTCTTCGCTGACGGCCGTCTGAGGACTCAGGTCTCTTATGTATACCGATGGTATAAGCACTATAAGGCTCACGCCGATGATAAATACCATCAAGCAGGTCAGTAGTGCCGAATAACGATGTATTGGTGACTCTTCGTCCACGTTTCTTTTACTCCTTTAATTTTCGGTCTACACTAATTAAAGCATATTTTATGCCACAATAAGTAAATAACTCGTTTTATTGTATTTATTGAAATTTCGCAGAAGAAATGAGCATTCGTATTTGTAAAGAATCCTGACAGTTTTTTATTTTATGACTCAAAATATCATTTATATCTCATAATATTAATAACTTATATTAAACTATATTTTGTAAAGAATTCTGACACTATTTTTACAATTTACATAATCTATTGATATTTTATAAATTTATGACCTTTTATTACTATTTGACTATAAAATATAATTATACACAATAATATTAGCTTGTTAGGTAGTTTAAGATATCTTGAGTTAATTTACAAAGGTATAGAAAAAGGCGCTTTTCCTTTTAAAAAGGGTTTGTCCCAAAACCTCAATAGAAAGGAGAAAGTGTCATGGAACTGGAAGTGGATATACCTGAACTCGTAGATGTAATCGAGAATCGACTTCCTCATAAGTTAAATCTCAATACTTCAAATGGTAATCGATAATTTTCAAGCTAAACGATTCTGTTGATTTGCAGGCGTTATAATGAATAGACACCATTCTAAACGAATTAGGGGACCGTTTTACTTAACTATTGGAAAGGCACCATCTATCTGGCCAAGAAGTTATACTGCAGATGGTCGGCCCGGTCATCAGGATAAAGAGATGCAATTTCTTTAAGTATATTGTAGAATTACCGAATCCAACAATAAACAATCCGGAGGTTGTTAAGTGCATTCGCTTATAGATGAAAACATGGTCAAGATTATCCGTTCTACCGGAAATACGAGCGAGAATCTGCCCAACCGCGTGGAAGTTCTGGAGGCATATAACCTCCCGTATGACCGCAGGGCTGAAAACGTAATCATTACCGGTTGCCAGATCCTCGGAGCTATGCCCCAGATTCTACAAAAGTTAATCCGTGTCTTGGACCGTGGCGGTATCACCTATACTTTTCTTTCAAAAGAATATTGCTGTGGGAACAATCTCTATCGTCCAGCGATCAAAGAAAGGGATGAGGACGCAATGGCTGAATGCCGGTCGCTTTCCAGAGAGTTCGTTGGATTGAATATTGAAAAAGCAAGAGAACTGGGGGCTAAGCGGCTTATCATTTTCTGCTCCCCCTGTTATCCTATATACAAGCATGCCTTCCCGGAGGAAGAGATTGTTTTCTATCCTCATGTGATAAATGAAATGATCGACACAATGGAATTGGATAAAAAGACAGACTATTATGCTGGATGTTATCGGCTCCATAAGAAGTTCTCACCGGTACCCATGGATTTAAAATCGACCAACTCTATCTTTAGCAAGATAAACGGGCTGTCCATAAACCGGATCAGTACACCGGCCTGTTGTTACACACCCGACGGATTAACCCATATGATCAAAAATGTGGAAACGAATTGCATGGTTCATGTCTGTACGGGATGTTACTTTCAGGCATTACTCAACATGCCGGCAGACACGGATGTTAAAATTCTAATGCTTCCGGAATTTATCGATATGGTGCAAGGAGATTAAACTCCATTTTTTAACAACCTCGCCAAAGAAAGGTATAAATAAGGAAGAATTTTATTTTTTATTCGCTCGCTAAACCCGCCGCAAGCAGCGGCGAATGCGCTCGCTTTTCAGTTCAATCAAACATATCCAGATCGGGCTCCCTGAAGAATGCCTCGTGAAGTTTGGCGATGACTGAAGAAACATCTGACTCGTCAACCACAAATGTCAGACTGATCGGTGACGCGCCCTGCGCGACCATGTAAATGTTTACATCTTCCAGATTCTGAAACACGACCGGCGCAAAATCGCGTGTGGTACGGATATTTTCACCGACCAGAGAAATAGTGGCCTTTTCTTTGGCAATATTTACCGTCCCAAAACGCGTCAGTTCATCTATAGCGTGCTCCATGTCCTCTGAAGCACTGACCGCCATAGCAATACCCGCCCCGGCAGTTGTCACAACACAGGGCACAATCCCCTCCCTGTCAAGGATATCAAAAACCGACCTCAGAAAAGCGGCTGGATCGGCATGAGAGTCCGAAACAATATTTATGATACACACCGGCATATTGTATGCGATGGACTTGACAATATTTGTTCCCTTATTCGCGTGCGCTGTTATTGTTGTGCCCCCGGCATCCGGCTGTCTGGAGTTGTAAATGTTAACCTGTATATCCTTCCGGCATGCAGGTTCAATAGTACAAGGGTGCAGAACCTTTGCTCCGAAAAAGGTAAGCTCCGATGCCTCCTCAAAAGAAATGTTTTTAGCGGTGCGCGCGCCCGCGAAGATGCGCGGGTCGGCTGTCATAATGCCATTGACATCTTTCCATATTTCTATGTTCGAAACATCAAGCGCTGCGCCTGCAAGCGCGGCGGTAAAGTCCGATCCCTCAAA
>CAYSHT010000087.1:5114-9498 GCA_964430915.1 uncultured Syntrophaceae bacterium | reverse complement strand
TTTTTTTATTCGCTCGCTAACCCCGCCGCATAAAGCGGGGAATGCGCTCGCTTCCCAGTTCAATTCTCCAGACGTACCTTCTGGCTATAGTATGATGAATTTTCCCCCATATCGGTAAGGTGGGCCTCAACAAGCCGATTTATCCCCCCGCCATGCTTCATCCAGTCGCCCCGGCGGTAAATCACCACCTCGTGATGAAGATCGGGAAGGGTCTTGAGATCGACCCTCAGCCTCCCCAGGGGTGAAACGAGAAAAATGTCTTTTCCACGGTCAAGACCCCTAAAAAGAGGGTTGTCGGCTGCGATCCAGATCGCGGGTAATCCCTTCTGGTTTTCCGGGGCGATCTGGGAGTGGATTGCCCCTCGTCTGAGAAGACTAAGGAGTCGCAGGGGAAATTCCGGTGGTAACGCTTCATCTCCATGAATTACTTCCGGGAAATGATACTTCTCATCGGCATGATCGAATCTCATCCCCTCGTAGGCGATAAAGGGTCTTTCGGCCCTTACGAATCCCCTTTCCCTCAGGTCCTCGAAAGACAGGTCAAGATAGGGCGAATCGAGCGACATTCTTAGAATATCCTCCCTTTCGGGCAGAGAAACGGCGGGATATAATCTCATGCCCAGCTCGGATAGGATAGAGAAATCATCTTTCGCCTCGGCGGGAGGTTCAAAAAGCGGCATCGCATAGTGAACATAGTTATGCATGAAAGAACCGACGATATCCTCCTTCTCAAAGGGAAGCAGGCAGGGAAGAAATATATCTGCCAACTCTGCCGTATCGGTCATGAATGCATCGACAACAATCTTGCAATCGACCGTATCAAAGGCCTTGATTATGGCGAGAGAATCGGGCGCCTGATTGACCACATTGAATCCATTGACCCATATCATTCTGATGGGAGGATCCGTGGCCTCTATAATACTTTTACCGATCAGGGGCTCGGGAAAGCGTCTCCGCTCCTCTTCACCGGGTTCTCTCGACCATTCAATGTTAAGATTCCTGAGAGAAGAAATGTTATAGTAGCTTCCCCCGCCTGACCTGCCGATATTTCCCGAGATCATGGCAAGCGCATTGATAAACCTTACGTTTTCACCGCCATAGCGATACCGTTGAAGGCCCCATCCCAGAAGGGTTGCGACAGAATCTTCTTTCGAATAGAAATCATAAAGAGTCTCGATTTCATCCACTGCACAACCGCAGGCCGAAGACAGTTCATCCACGGAATTTCCTGCTATCAGGTCCCGAAAGTGAGGCCACCCCTCGCTTGTACCTATGATATCGCTCTCAATTTTTTCCCTTTCTATAAAGAGCCGTATTACGGCGGCGGCGAGAAATCTGTCGGTCCCCGGCCGTATCCGTATAACGATATCGGAAAAGGGACGGTTCCCGTCACCACCAGGCGATATCGTCAGAACCTGTGCACCCTTTTTGCGTGCAGCTCTCACAAAAGAGGCCGTATGTATGGAGGAACGGGAGAGATCCTTCCCCCAGTTCACGATTTTTCTCGCATGTACAATATCGCTCACATCGTTGCTATCGAGGGAACCGAAATCGGAAATACAGGCCTCAATCCCCGCCGAGTCGCAGACAGAACCGCGGGTCGTGCTCGCCCCTAACTTCGAGAAAAAGAGATCGGTGGCACGACGCATGACGCCGATCGAGCCATTTCCGGGCAGATGCAAAATCGACAAGGGATTGTCTCGACAGTTCTGGATTTTTTCGGCACAGAGATCGAGGGCTTCTTGCCATCCTACAGAGTGCCAGCTATTGCCTCTCCGCACCATGGGGGTTGTAATGCGGTCGGGACTCTTAAGCCTTTCGGCGAATTTCTTCACCTTTCCACAGGTGAAACCCTGCGTTATAGGATGGTCAGGATTCCCTCTGATGCTGGGATTACCCGTCCCATCATCTTCCAACCATACGGAGCAGGCATCGGTACAGTCATACTGACATACGGAGATTTTTTTCACTGTCAACTCTGATGGACTCGCAAAAAATCGATATTGAAGCTCCCCGCAACAAGTTGCGGGGAATGCGCTCGCTGTTCAATTGAAGCTCCCCGCAACACGTTGTGGGGAACTCCGATTGTTAAGGATAATGTTTGTTTTCTATTCGCTCGCTAACCCCGCCGCAAGCAGCGGGCAATGCGCTCGCTGTTCAATTCAATGGCAACCTAATCCCGATGCGTTGGGATTAAATCTGAATCTTTGTAAAACCGACTACAAAAACAGATGAACAATATCCGGATTATATCGGAAATTAACTTTTTTTTCTTGAAAATTCATCTATTGACTACTATTAATTTACTATAACAGTCTTATTTGAGGAGAATAATCCATGAAAACAAAGACTGAAGAATCGTTCGCTCCGCAAAGAGGAGATGCCCTTATCGTCGTCGATCTACAGAATGACTTTCTTCCCGGCGGCGCCCTGGCGGTGCCCGAAGGGGACAGGATTATTTTACCCCTCAATGACATCATACAAAAGTTTCGAAACGAAAATCTCCCCCTTTTCTTTACCCGTGACTGGCACCCGCCGCACCATTCCTCTTTTCTGGAAAGTGGCGGCAGCTGGCCTGTCCACTGTGTGAAGGACACGAAAGGTGCGGCATTTGCCTCCAGCCTCAATGTGCCTGATGGCGCCGTAATCATATCCAAGGCGTTGGAACCTGATACCGACGAATACTCAGGACTGAAGGGATTCGACGGCGACGGGAACAGACTTGATGAGACACTGAAGAGAGAAAACATCAGAAGGATTGTCATCGGGGGACTTGCCACCGATTATTGCGTCCTCAACACGGTTCTCGACGCCCTCGATATGGGATGCGAGGTCTATGTCCTCACCGATGGGGTGCGTGCCGTAAATGTCAAGCCTGATGACGGCAGTAGGGCTTTTCAGGATATGACGGAAAGGGGCACACGGTTCCTGACGTCAGAATCCATAGGGTAATTGACATGAATCCTCTCACAAGCCCGCTTCTCACCGATCTCTATCAGCTCACCATGCTGCAGGGTTATATCGATCACGACATGCATGGGGAGGCTGTCTTCGAATTCTTCATACGAAACATGCCGGAGAGCCGGAATTTCTTCGTGTCGGCGGGTCTTGAAACGGTACTGGATTTTCTCGAAGAATGCCGATTTTCCGATGAAGAGCTGGTCTATCTCGAAGGAACCGGGAGATTCACCGAGGGTCTTCTTCAGTACCTTCGAGAGTTCAGATTCGAAGGTGACGTGCATGCCCTCCCCGAGGGAACCGTTTTTTTTCCAAATGAACCGGTTATTCGTATCACGGCACCGCTTCCCGAGGCGCAGCTGATCGAGAGTCGAATAATAAATATCATCCATTTCCAGTCATTAATCGCCACAAAGGCCGCCCGCTGCTACCTCGCGGCTGAAGGGAAGGCCAGTCTGATCGACTTCGGCCTCAGGAGGACCCACGGGGCAGAGGCAGGCCTCTTTGCCGCCCGTGCCTCATATATCGCGGGATTCACCGGAACTGCAACGGTTATTGCCGAGCCTCTCTATGGCATACCGATCTTCGGAACCATGGCCCATTCATTCATCGAGGCACAGAAAAACGAGAAAGAGGCCTTCATAAACTTTGCCCTTTCCAACCCCGGAAATGTCACCCTTCTCATCGACACCTACGACACACTGAAAGGTGCCGAAAAGGTCGTCGAAACAGCGGAATTTCTGAAAAAAAGAGGAATTAAAGTAAACGCCGTCCGTCTCGACAGCGGCGATCTGGCCGAACTGAGCAGAAAGGTGAGAACAATCCTCGACGATGGCGGTCTCAAAGATGTACACATCTTCGTGAGCGGAAATCTTGATGAGTTTATGATTCGGGATTTATTCGAAAAGGGTGCGCCTATCGACGGTTTCGGCGTGGGGACCCGTCTGGACACATCGGCCGATATCCCCTATTTCGACTGCGCCTACAAGCTCACGGAATACGGAGGCGAGCCAAAGCTTAAAAAATCGGAAGGGAAGGCAACACTGCCCGGCCCCAAGCAGGTATTTCGAACGTATGAAAGGTCGGTAATGTCGAAAGACATCATAACGATCGACAAAGATACAAAGGAGGGTACGCCCCTCCTGCGACAATTCATGAAAAAGGGGAAAAGGCTGGAAGCACCCCGGCCGCTCGAGGAAATCAAGCACTATACCTTACATGAATACGAAACCCTTCCACCGTCGCTGAAGAGTCTCGAAAAATCGGACCCCTACCCCGTCGAAATATCCGATGAGCTTGCAAGATTAAAAAAGAAGGTGGAAGAAAAGCTCCCCTGATAGGAGAACTCCTCAAAATCGACTTCTCTTTTGTCGAGAAAATCCATCTTTTTTATTTTATTTAAGAGAACTTTCTGTATAGAGTGCCA
>CAYSHT010000087.1:3029-5014 GCA_964430915.1 uncultured Syntrophaceae bacterium | reverse complement strand
TATTCATCTTTATCTTCTTTCTCTTCTGGTCCTGCGGGAGCAGCGGTCCTGAGAATAACTCCGGGGCAAAAAATGTCTCTGAAGAAAGCGGCCCCGCCTACGGTGACATCATCGTTGAAGGTTCAATCGGCGATGCCTCAAATCTCATCCCTATCCTCTCCACGGACAGCACATCACACGGGATATCAGGCATGGTATTCAACGGCCTCATAAAATATGACAAAGATACGAATGTCGTTGGTGATCTTGCAGAATCCTGGGATATCTCCAAAGACGGCCTCGTCATTACCTTTCACCTGAGAAAGGGAGTAAGATGGCACGACGGGGAGCCATTCACCGCCGATGACGTCCTCTATACCTATGAGGTCACGATTGATCCGAAAACACCCACGGCCTACGCAGGCGACTTTTTGAAGGTAAAAAAGGCGGAGGTCATAGATTCCCATACTTTTCGTGTCACCTATGACCAACCCTTTGCAACGGCACTCACCAGCTGGGGATCCGCCATACTGCCGAAACACCTTCTGGAAGGGAAAGACATCACGAAATCTCCCCTGACGAGACACCCCATCGGCACCGGGCCATATATCTTCAAGCAGTGGATAACGGGACAGAAAATAGTCCTTGTGTCAAACCGCGACTATTTTGAAGGGAGGCCCTATATAGACGGCTATATAATGCGTATAATCCCCGATATGGCGACGATGTTTCTCGAACTCCGGGCAAAGGGCATCGACGAGATGAATCTCACCCCCCTCCAGCATACAAGGCAGACGGAAAACGATCTCTTCCGTGAAAACTTCAACAAGTACCGATACCTCTCCTTCGGCTATACCTATCTCGGCTACAATCTCGAAAAGCCCCTCTTTCAGGACAAGAGGGTCAGACAGGCAATAACCCATGCCATAAACAAGGAAGAGATAATTGACGGCGTTCTTTTGGGGCTTGGAAAGGTGGCCACGGGGCCTTTCAAGCCGGGGACATGGCCCTATAATCCCGACATAAAGCGATACACCTATGATCCTGAAAAAGCGAAGGAACTGTTGAAGGAAGCGGGGTGGACAGATACCGACGGAGACGGCATCCTTGACCGGGAGGGAATACCCTTCTCCTTTGAAATCATCACAAATCAGGGAAACGAGATGAGGGCGAAATGCGCCGAGATCATACAGAGGAGACTCGCCAACATAGGAATAGAGGTCAAAATCCGGATTATAGAATGGGCCGCCTTTATAAACGAATTCATCAACAAAAAGGACTTCGAGGCCACCATCCTGGGGTGGACTATCACCCTCGATCCCGACCCCTACGATGTATGGCACTCGAGTAAGACGAAACCGGGAGAGCTTAATTTCATATCCTTCAAAAACAGTGAAATTGACGAGCTACTCGAAAAAGGGAGGGGCACCTTCGATCAGACCGAAAGGAAAGAGTGTTACTATAGAATGCAGGAGATAATCGCCGAGGAACAGCCCTATACATTCCTCTACGTTCCCGATGCACTTCCCATCATCAGTTCCCGCTTCAAGGGAATCGAGCCTTCAGCCATCGGTATCGGATACAATTTTATCGAGTGGTACGCCCCGAAGGGAGAGCAACGCTACATGATGACAAAATAAGGATGCGGGTGAAAGGGGCCTACTTTCCCCTTTTCAAATTATCCTTCAGGTATTCCCTGAATTCACCGTAATCGCCCGTCAGTTCGATCGGCTCGCCTTCCCTCTTCTCCAGGTCCTTCATACTATCGGGAACGTCAGGGGCAATATGGAGGAGTTCTATGATCTCGTCGGGAAACTTGGCCGGGTGGGCCGTCTCGAGGGAGACACAGAGGGGAAAATCCCCTTCCCTTTCGAGATATATCTCAAGGCCACGCCAGCCCACGGCACCGTGGGGCTCCAGAATCAGACCGTAGGTATCGTAGGCCTTCCTGATACAGTCCTTAGTCATTTCATCGGAGACACTGACTGAAAAGATTCGCTTCCTCA
>CAYSHT010000087.1:0-2929 GCA_964430915.1 uncultured Syntrophaceae bacterium | reverse complement strand
CGGGCGTAATCGCAGCCAAGGGCATTCCCGAAGTTACCGGAAGGCACACATATTACGATTTCCTCGCCTTTTTCACATAACTGGGAGTAGGCGTAGACATAATAAATCATCTGGGGAAGTATGCGTCCGAAATTAATCGAGTTTGCCGAGGTAAAATTGAGATATTCGAGTGAAGGATCCGAAAAGGCTTCTTTTACAAGATTCTGGCAGTCATCGAACTTTCCTTTTACCGAAAGTGCCTGCACGTTTTCACCAATCGTATCAAGCTGTTTTTTCTGTCTCCCGCTCACCTCCTCAGCGGGATAAAGGATATTGACGCTGATCCCTTCCACACCCTTGAATGCCTCTCCAACGGCACTTCCCGTGTCGCCCGACGTTGCGACGAGGACGTTGAGTCGTTTCCCTCTGGGACGAAAATAGCTCATGAGACGGGCCATCATACGGGCAGCAAAATCCTTGAATGAAGCCGTGGGTCCCTGATCGAGGCGCATGACGTATTTTCGATCGTAGACATTTTCAAGAGGTACGGGGAAGGGATAGGAATCCTCAATAATTTTTTTCAATAGTTTTTCATCGACCTCACCGCCGAGAAAGGTCCCGGCTACGAGCATGGCGGCCTCGACATAAGGTTTCCCTTTGAGTGAGAAAATGTCCTCATACAAAAGAGAGGGAATCGTCTCAGGTACATAGAGCCCCTCATCGGGCGCCTGCCCCTGGAGCAGGGCATCGCGAAACGATACGTATCCTTTAAAAGGCTTTATGCCATAAACCCCTTCCAGGTTCCTGTTCGTACTGTAATAATGAAGCTTATTCCCCATAACTCTCACGTATCTCAAAGGTCCTCAAAAAATCAAAAAAGAGCTGGTGATGTTTCATCAGGTTCAACTGCTTCTTGTAGATAACATAGAAATCCCGTTCAATTCGACAATTTCTTACGGGTATTTCGATGAGGAAGCCGCTCCTTATTTCCCTTCTCACCGCATGATGAGAGATGATGGATATACCGAGCCCTGCGATGACAGCCTCCTTGACCGCCTCGGAACTCCCCATCTCGCCTATGATATTGAAGGTCGAAAGATCCCTCGTTTTCTCTTCATGGAGATACTTCTCCAGTGTGGCCCTCGTAGCCGAACCGCGTTCTCTTATGACAAACGGTTCCCCTGAAATCTCATCGAGACTGACAGATTTTCTGCCCGCCCATTTATGCTGTTGCGGCACCACCAGTATCATTTGATCCTTCCACAACCTCTCGGCATAAAGTTTCCCGTGTTCAATGGGCCTCCCGATAAATCCGATTTCTGCCTCATCATCCAGGATCATGGCCACCGTCTCTTCGCTGTCGCGCGTTTTCACAAAACAGTTGATCTCCGGATATAAATCTTTAAAGGCCTGAATAAGGTGAGGAAGGATATAGGTAGCCGGTATCGTACTGGCCGTTATGTAGATGTTTCCCGCTTCATTCTCGTGCATCCGGGCGATTTTCTCCCCCGTTTCGTCAATCATCCTGAATATCCGCTTCGCACTCTCGTAGATGATTCTGCCTTCCGGGGTAAGGCTGATACCAGTCTGCTTTCTCACCATCACCCTGGCACCGACAATGTCTTCAAGATGCTGAATATGTTTCGTCAGGGAGGGCTGGGAGAGTCTCATCTTTTTTGCCGCCCTGCTGAAACTCCGCTCTTTGACCACATTGACGAGGGATTCGAGCTGTTGAATAGTGATATTCCTGAAATTACTGTAATTCATGGAGTCGGGATACCATAACAATTCCACATAATCAACAGCTATTCATAACAATAATGAATTTGACTTATTCATTTCATTCCGCTAATTTCCCTAACGGAGAAAAAATATATCAAGAGAAGGAATGGGCACTCATGAATGACAGGGAGAAAATCCGTCTCACCGAAATGGTAAGCGGTGCGGGGTGAGCCTGCAAGATCGGTCCGGGAGACCTGAATAAGGCACTCTGCGATTTACCGCTCATCACTGATCCGAATCTCATTGCCGGAATCGAGCATTGTGATGATGCCGGGGTGTATAAACTGACCGATGATATCGCACTGATCCAGACAGTCGATTTTTTTACGCCTATCGTCGATGATCCCTATACCTTCGGCCTGGTAACGGCGGCAAATGCCCTCTCCGATGTCTATGCCATGGGCGGAATTCCTCTTACGGCTATGAATGTCATCTGCTTTCCCATAAAAACGATGGAGATATCGGTCCTCCGTGAGATTTTGAGAGGCGGCCTCGACAAAATGAGAGAGGCAAATGTCCTGCTCGTTGGAGGTCACAGCGTCGATGACGATGAATTAAAATATGGGTTATCCCTATCGGGAACGGTACACCCGGAAAAGGTTATCCTGAACAGAGGTGCCCGTCCGGGAGATTCTCTCATTATCACGAAACCGCTTGGCACGGGAATTATCAATACGGCACTGAAGGCGAATATGGCGGATGACGAACTCGTCGATAAAGCCACGAAGTCCATGACGGAGCTGAACAGGAAGGCTGCTGAATTGATGGTTCAATCGACTACGATTCACGCCTGCACTGATGTCACGGGATTCGGCCTTCTCGGCCACGCAGCCGAAATGATCGAGGGAAGCGATGCGGGAATGATCATCGATTCATCATCGGTACCGATACTCGGTGATATAAAGGAATTTGTTGATATGGGAATTGTGCCCGGCGGTCTGCACCGTAACAGAGCATTCCGCCTTTCCATGGTTGAAAAGCAAGCGACCTGCCCCGACTGGATCTTCGATGTCATGTTCGATCCCCAGACATCGGGGGGACTTCTCATTTCTCTTCCCCACCAGGAGGCGGTAGAATTGTGCAAGAAAATGAATGAAGAAGGAATTACAAACGCTGCCATCGTAGGAAAAGTAACCGATGAACCGAAGGGGAAAATTATCGTAACGTA
>CAYSHT010000086.1:0-9498 GCA_964430915.1 uncultured Syntrophaceae bacterium | reverse complement strand
GACGGAAAAGTTGAGGGCGGAGAGGGACTCCCCGCTCCAGGTTCTTATCGACGGGAGCGATCCTAGCTATGCAGGTATCTCAAGGGGGTACATCACGGGATTTATTGAAACCTATAACCGGCGTCTCCTTTCGGATTTTCTCAACAGGAAGGGGAGGGAAGATATCAATCCCCCCGTTGAGGGGCGTTTCAGGATATGGTTCAATGAGGACCTTGAAAGCACCAACTTCATTATTCCCGGTATCATTGCCATCATTATCATGATCGTCGGTGCGATGCTGACCGCACTTGTTATCGCGCGGGAATATGAAAACGGGACCATGGAAACGATCCTTTCGCTTCCCGTGGGGGCGGGAGAATTCCTCGCGGGAAAGGCGATTCCCTATTTTCTCATCGCCCTCGCCGATGTGCTCGTGGCTGCTCTCATGGGGCAGATTCTCTTTGGGGTGGTCATAAAATCGAGTTTCGGACTCCTTTTGATTGCCGCTTCCGTTTACATTGCCGTGGCGCTCTCCCTGGGACTCCTGATTTCCGTCATTACGAAATCTCTTCTGGTCGCAAACATAGGCGCCATTCTTATTACCTTTCTTCCCTCGATGCTTCTCTCGGATTTTGTCTTCCCGATTTCAAATATGCCGAAGGTACTTCAGGTGATTACCTATATTGTACCGGCGCGGTATTTTATCGACATCCTGAACGGGCTCTACCTCAGAAATGTAGGGTTTGACTACCTGTGGCCCAATTATCTGGTACTTGCCGGCATGCTCGCGATTCTTGCCATGGCGACCTTCATGAAATTACGAAGGGAGGGCCTGTAGGATGAGGTGGCTCCGTATCAGAGAACTGGTCCGGAAGGAGTTCATACAGCTCTTCAGAGATAAGAGAAACAGGCCGATTCTGATCATCGTGCCCTTTATACAGCTTCTGATATTCGGATATGTGGTGACAACGGATGTGAGAAACATCTCTGTGGGCTTTCTTGACCAGTCACAATCCAGGGAAAGCAGGATGCTTTTCGATGTCCTCGATGCCAATGAGACCTATGATGTGGTCTATACGACGGCGAATCCCCGCGACCTGGAAGAGGAACTTTTACGGGGGAAAATAGATCTGGCGGTAAAGGTTGGCCCCGACTTCAGCGACCGGATAAGAAGCGGCGAGACGGCCCCGGTGCAGATCCTCGTTGATGGGACGAGAAGTCATATGTCTTCGATGAAGATAGCCTATACATCCACAGTCCTGGAGAGCCTCAACAGGAAGCTCATAGGTGAGCTCTATCCATTCAGGCTCCACTACGGAAGGGTGGATGCAAGGATACGAACGTGGTACAATCCGAACCTCTACAGCAGGAATTTTTATGTCCCGGGGATCGTTGCCTTTCTGATTATGATCCTTACCCTTCTTCTGACGTCCATGGCGATCGTTAAGGAAAAGGAAGTGGGAACCATGGAACAGCTTATCGTGACGCCGATAGGGTCCTTCGAGCTCATACTGGGAAAGACCATTCCCTACAGTATTATCGCCATCCTGCAGATGATCTTCGTGACAATCTTTGCCATATTATGGTTCAAGATACCGATGGTGGGGAGTGTCTGGCTCCTTGTGCTTTCGACCTGTCTTTTTCTCTTGAGCACACTTGCCATCGGGCTTTTTATCTCCACCATATCAGCCACACAGCAGCAGGCGATGATGACGACCTTCTTTTTCTTACTCCCCATGTTCATGCTGAGTGGTTTCATTTTTCCCATCTCAAATATGCCCGAGGTGGTGCAGTGGTCAACATACCTGAATCCTGCCAGGTACTTTCTCATAATCATACGGGGAATATTCCTGAAGGGTGTGGGGATAGGGGTGCTCTGGCCTCAACTCCTGTCTCTTCTGATTCTCGGTGTTGTTCTCTTTGAGGGTGCCGTGAGACGTTTCAGGAAGCGACTCGATTAGGTTAATGTGCAAAGTGACATAGATGCAAAGGCACTGGAAGATCGCGATAGGTTGTTGTAACGTAGATGAAAATTTCTTCAAAACTTAGTGACTCAGAGCCTTTGAACCTTTAATGGATGGAGGAAAAAATGAAAGTGATATTTCACGATGATTTTTATGAGTCCTACTGTTCCGATCCCGCGGCAGCCCCCGGCAGGATTGAGGCGATTGTGGAGGCGATAGACGGCAGGGTCACCTTCGTCGATGCCCTTCCCGCTTCACGGGAGGATATTGCCGCCTGTCACACGGACAGCCATATTGAACAGGTAAAGCGGCAGGGACTCTACGATATCGCAGCGCTTGCCGCAGGCGGTGCCATTCAGGCTGCGGAGATGGGGCTTTCCGAACCATCGTTCGCCCTCATCCGGCCGCCGGGGCACCATGCCTCGGCAAACAGCGCCTGGGGATTCTGTTACTTCAGCAACATGGCGATTGCCATTTCCAAGCTGAAACGTGAAGGGAAGATAGGAAAGGCTTTCATCCTCGATTTCGACCTTCACTTTGGTGACGGGACGGTCAATATCCTGGGACATTCGGGCTACATTGATATCCTCAACCCCTCAACATCGGATCGATCGGCATACCTGAAAGAAGTGGCACGAACCCTACCCGACGATGCCGATATCATCGGCATCTCCGCTGGCTTTGACAATCACCGGGAAGACTGGGGGGGCGTGCTCTCCACCGACGATTACCGGGAGATGGGCCGCATGGTTCGCGAGGCGAGCGAGAAGAGCGGCGGAGGCTGTTTCGCCATCCTCGAGGGGGGGTATAACCACTGCGTCATAGGTGAGAATGCAATGGCCCTCATAGAGGGGCTGGAAACGTAAAAACAGGGTCTTTACGCTACGGGTGCAGTAAGGAGGGCTTATAATGAGTAAAGGATCGGCCGGTCTTTTGTTGAAGAATCTTCTCAAGGGGCGCGTTCCGCCCCCGGGTCTCATTCCGGAGGCGCTCCTCAATGGTTTCGCGGATATAAGCAGCGCACGAAGTCATCTGTCCGGGCTTACCAATATTGAACGGCTTATCACCACCTTTTGCCACAGGGAACCCGACCATGTTCCCTGTTTCCCCATGATATCGGGGGTGGGTCGGCGATTCACCGGTGTCTCCTACTCGGAATTTTCATTGAAACCGGAAGCCGCTGCCGAGGCACTCCTTGCCGGGTTCGATCTGATCGGGGGGGAGGCGGTGGTTCCGATGCTCGATCTCTCGATCGAAGCGGCGGACTGGGGGCAGACGATGGTATATCCGGAGCATTCCACGCCCCATCCCGACTATGCCGACCCCCTGATCAGGGATGTAGACGGCTACGAGCGGTTGAAGAGGATCGATTTCAAGAAGGCGGATCGAATGCAGGCAATGCTCGAAACCTGCCGCATACTGGTGCGCAAAGTGGGATGGAAAGGCCTTGTTTCAGGATTTGCCTTCGGTCCTCTGGGCGTATTGAATATGATGCGGGGGGCGAATCAGCTTTTCAGGGACTGCGTGAATTATCCTGCAAAGGTACTCAAAGCCATTGAGGTCATCACCGAGGTGGCGATCGAGTATGTGGAGGCCCAGTGCGATACCGGGGTGCAGGCGGTTGCACTGGATACCCTCTTTGCCTCCTGGAACGGTCTCAGCAAAGAGCTCTGGGAAAAAATCGAGGGGCCCTTTGCCAGGGAGCTTGCCAATGCGGTGCGCCGCAGGGGATGCATTGTGGTGGTGCATAACTGCGGAGACGGCGTCTATTTCGATTCTCAGATACGATTTATGGAGCCGGAAGTGATTAGCTTTGCACGGCTTCCCGATGACTGCAGAGATAGAAAGGAATTAAAGCAAAAATACGGCGACCAGGTCGTTTTGATGGGATATGTCGACACACCTCTTCTCAGCTATGGCACTCCCCACGATGTGATGGAGGAGTGCAGAAGACAGATCGAGGATCTCGCCGATGGAGGGGGTTTTATATTGGCGCCGGGCTGTGAATTTCCACCCAATGGACCGTTGGAAAACGCTCTTGCCGTGGTGAAGGCGGCAGAGATATATGGGTAGGACAACAGGGAGGGGAAAGTGACCATTGAAAAAGGGAACGAGACAATTGTCCGTGATTTGGCAGAAGCGGTAAGGGTTCACGATGAAAGGGCACTTCATGAACTCTTTGATGATGCGTTAACATCGGGCATAACAGCACCGGAGGTTCGTCGTGCCCTCATCGGTGGCTTGGAAGAGGTGAGACAGAAT
Organism: uncultured Syntrophaceae bacterium; assembly: GCA_964430915.1. Lineage (GTDB taxonomy): Bacteria > Desulfobacterota > Syntrophia > Syntrophales > UBA2210 > JAFGBH01. The sequence continues at coordinate 5,293 of CAYSHT010000086.1, read as the reverse complement.
CTGATGTCGAATAACGCCTCGATACCGGACTTCCTTCTCTCTCTCGATAGGGTGACGGAAGGACTCGGCAGGCTCTCTCGCTTCCGCGGATATGACAGGAACTCTGTCGAGGACACAACCGTTGTGATCGGTGTTGTCGAGGGTGATCCCCACGACCTTGGGAAAAATGTAATCGCCGGTATTTACCGGGCCTATGGATACCGTGTCTTCGACCTCGGACGTGAGGTTTCCCAGGAAGCATTTGTGAAAGCTACGGTAAGAGAGAGCGCCGAGATCCTTGCCCTCTCGGCGATGATGTCGACGACCATGGTTGTCATGCGTGATATTATCGGGGAGGTAAGGGCCAAATCTCCCGGCACATTGGTCATTGTGGGGGGTGCCCCACTCAACGAGGTCCTGGCACTGTCATACGGAGCGGACGGTTATGCCGAATCCGCACTCACTGTCCTTGAAGAAACAGAGAGACTCATGGCGGGATCATGATACAGGAGGAGGCCGTTCTTTCGAGAGAGTTTGATGGAAGTTTTATAAGGAAATTACGGAGGGGTGTCCGGGAAAAGCTGGGATATAGTGTCAGGGAAAGAGCGGTACCCGAAGAGATAGAAAAAGCCCTGGATGATGCCGTGGCTGCGATAGAGAAGTTTGCCGTTTTCAGGGTGGTTTATCGTATCCTTCCGATCGAGAAGATTGACAAATGTGGTATTCATACGGAAGCGGGAGTGATCGAAAGTGCCATGCTCTCCCGCCTCGCCCGTCAGTGCAGGGGTAAGCGCTTTGCAGCCTTCATGGTGGCGACCCTGGGAGGTGAGTATGAAGGCATTGGTGATGCGCTGGAATCGCTGACTGAGCGCTTTGTATTCGATATGGCGGGTTCGGAATGTATTGAAATGGCAGCGGATATGCTCGAGGCAGAATGGAAGGAAGAGGTAAAAAGCCGGGGTTTTGCCTACAGTCTTCGTTTCAGCCCCGGATACTGTGACTGGACCCTTGAGGGTCAGGAGGTAATATTCAACGCCCTCGATGCGGGCAGAATTGGTGTCTGTCTCACCCCGCACTCGGTGATGATACCTAAAAAATCTATCTCGGCCGTGGCATTCATGGCTGAAGAGGTGCCCGTGGTGAGCCCCTGTGTGTTCTGTCCGAAGGAGGGTTGTCTCTGGAGGAGAGGAGCCAAAAGTAAGTGAGGTGAAAAATGTCCGACTATGGCGTACGTTTGGAGCGAAAAAGGCATGTTGCGATCATGACCTTTGACCGGCCGAAGAGGCTGAATGCCTTCGATGAGAAGATGTGGGGGAGTTTCGAGGAGGCCCTGGCGGAGCTGAAGGGGAAACTTCCCCGTGCTTTAGTGGTGACGGGTGCCGGGGAGCGGTCTTTTTCCGCCGGTTTTGACATCAATCCTGAAAACCCGCAGGTGGCAAATCTCATCGAAGCGGTCATGAATCGTGACCGTGGCCCCGTGGATATATTGATAAATCGCGTAAGAAAGGCCGTGGATGAACTCGTCTTTCTGCCCGTTCCCGTAATTACCGCGCTGAATGGCGATGCCTACGGGGGAGGAGCGGAGATTGCCGTCAGGTGTGACATGAGGGTGATGGATCCCGGCGCTTTTATCTCATTTTCCGAGGTAAAACTGGGACTCATGCCCGATCATGGAGGTACCGTGGGACTCACGCGGCTTGTGGGGCCCGGAAGAGCCGCCGATCTGATCCTTACGGCACGGAAGATTTCGGCGGATGAGGCCCTGAAGCTCGGCATTGCGAACCGCATCAGCGAGCCGGGAAGGGCGCTCTATGAGGCTGAGGCCCTTGCCGAAGGAATTGCCGAAATGGGACCCCGCGCAGTACGCCATGCCCTCGAGGTTATACGGCGTACCCCCGATATTCCCCAGGGGGAGGCCCTGGAACTGGAGACGGAAAAGGCCGTGACCCTCATCGCCTCGGGTGAATGTTACCACGGCATTCTCGCCTTTTTGGAGAAGAAGAAGCCTGAATTCCCCGATCCCTCTGACTAATTGTGGAGAGGTGGTACTGATCGATTTTTTTTGTGTGGCCAGGTTAGAAACGTATCTGTGCCAGGGGATAGCTGCTCTCGAGAAGACTCGCTATCTCGATTTTCTCGTCGGGATCTACGATCGGTTCGACATCGCTGACATCGAGACCCAATTCATCCTTTCCATGTTTCCACGATAGTAAATACCCGGGGATGTCGATGAAGATGCAGCCGCCCACGCCGCAGCATGAATTATCCACGTGCCCCTCGCCAACGACGCAGAGGATGTCCCTCCCTTTATAGGAGAGCAACTCTTCTTTCAGATAGGAATATCCTCCCGAGATGGTCTTAATCTCCGAGTGGAGCTCTTCGTGGGTGTACCGTTTCATTCTTTGCCCCTTTCCTCCTCCTACTTTCCGATGCAGAAGCGGGAGAAGATACTGTCGAGGATCTCTTCGGTGGTCGTCTCCCCGAGGATTTCGCCGAGATGGTCGAGTGCTTCTTTTATTTCAAGTGAGGGGAGCTCGGGAGAAAAACCACCTGAGATACCTTCCCCGGCGGCGATACAATTCTCCAACGCCTCTTCGAGGGCCCTCTTGTGGCGAAGATCGGTGACGATGATATCGGGGGAGTTCCCCCCACTCTCATTTAAAACGAGTGAGTGGATCTTCTCTTTCATCTCAGGGATTCCCTCATCGTATTTCGCCGATATCCAGAGCGGTTCCGCCTCGGGGATCGTTTCACGGAGTGATTCAGTTGTGATCTTCTGGGGAAGATCCGATTTATTCACCACCAGCGCTATATTTCTCCCCCTGTTCCGGTCGATTATTTCACGATCCTCCTTCGTGAGATCTTCGCTTCCGTCGAGGAGTATTATGACCACGTCGGCAGCTTCCGCCTTCTCCCAGACGAGGGCGATTCCCTCGCTCTCTATTTCTTCTTTCGTGTCCCTGATCCCTGCCGTGTCCACGAATGTGACCGGCAGCCCCTGTAGGAAAACCGTCTCTTCAATAAAATCTCTCGTCGTTCCCGGTTCTGTTGTGACGATGACCCTTTTTTCTCCGAGGAGCCTGTTCAGGAGGCTCGACTTTCCCACGTTTGGTTTACCCGTTATGACGGCGGTGACACCTTCCCGGTGAATTTTCCCCTCGCTGTATGTGGAGAGGATATCCTGTATGTCGTCAATCACATGACCGATTTTTTTCGTGAGTTCTTCTGTGTTCAGAGGTTCTGCATCATCTTCGCCGAAGTCGATCGATGTCTCCAGGTGCGCCAGTATTTCGATGAGTGATGTCCGGAGTGATTGTGTCTTTGCCGAGAGATCTCCCCCGAGATGTGAAAGGGCAAGTTCGAGACCCCTCGGGGTCTTCGCCTCGATGAGTTCCATGACGGCCTCTGCCTGTGAAAGGTCGAGGCGGTTGTTGAGGAAGGCCCTCTTGGTGAACTCTCCCGGTTCTGCGGGACGTGCCCCGGTCTGGATAACTGCTCCGAGAACGCTCCTCAGTATAAAGGGCCCTCCGTGACAGTGTATCTCCAGCGTGTCCTCACCCGTGTAGGAGCGGGGGGCTTTCATGAGAACTGCAAGGACCTCGTCGAGGACGGTTTCCGTCTCGGGCGAAACTATCTCGCCATGATAGAGGTGGTGGGTTTCAAGGGAAGCGTTCCCTTTCTTTGGCCTGAAGAGGGCACGGCAAATTTTCTCCGCCTGAGGGCCGCTAACCCTTATGATTCCTATTCCGCCTTTTCCTTCGGGCGTGGCAATGGCCGCTATGGTTTCTTCCTGCACGGTAAATTATTATTGAATGTAGGGGTTGATGTTAGGGGCCCCTCTCCCGAGGGGCCCGGTATCATTTAGTTTCCTTTTTTTGTCGGTACGATAATGATCTTGCGAAAGGCCCCCTCGCCTCGGCTTTTTGTGGTCAGGCCCTTGTCGTTTTGAAGGGCGAGGTGGATGATTCGACGGTCGTGGGCATTCATGGGGCTTACGGTGACGGATTTTCTCATCCTCTTTGCCTTTGCTCCCAGTTTTTCGGCCAGGGCAATCAGGTTCGTTTCCTTCTTCTTTCGGTAGTTTTCCGTATCCAGGATGATTCTCTTCCGGTCTCTCCCGTTTTTGTTCAACGCCTTGTTGACAATGTATTGAAGTGCGTCCAGCGTCTGCCCGCCCCTGCCGATAAGGAGACCGCTCCCGTCACCCTTTATATCGAGGACGATGTATTCGTCTTCCCTGGCGGCATTGACAGGAAAATCGATTCCCATCCTTGAGAGTAGGCCTTCGAGCATCTCCTGTGCCTCTTTCGATATGGTTGGATCATCGAACGTTTCCGCTGCCGACTCTACGGGTTTCGGTGCAGGTTCTCGCTTTGTTTCCTCTTCATCATCGTCTATCGTAATGTCGATGGACATAACGCTTGCCCTGATAAGGGCCTTTTTCGATCCAACGAGTCCCAGAAAGCCTGAGGTGCCCTCCGACAGTATTTCGATATTCAGTTTTTCTCTGGGTAGGTCAAATTTTTTACAGGCCTTCTCGATTGCCTCGTCGATGGTTTTTCCTTCTATCTCAATAGGGTCTTTCATTGCTGCTACCTCATCGTAATTATGTCCGCTTGTTTATATAATACTGCTGGCCGATGCTCAGGATGTTGTTGAATAACCAGTATATTACCAGTCCCGACGGAAAGTTCAGGAACAAGAAGGTAAACACAACAGGCATCCACATCATCATCTTTGCCTGCATCTCGTTTCCCCCCGGTGTGGGGCTCATCTTCTGCTGCAGGAACATGGTGGCACCCATAATTATCGGCGTGATGTAATAGGGGTCCTTTGCCGAGAGATCCTGTATCCAGAAGAAAAATTCTGAATGTCGGAGCTCAATGGAGTAGAGAAGCGCTCTGTAAAGCCCGAAAAACACCGGTATCTGAATGACCATCGGGAGGCATCCTCCCATGGGGTTCACCTTGTGAACCTTGTAGAGTGCCATTGTTTCCTGTTGCAGCCGTGCCTTGTCATCGGGAAATTTTTCGCGAAGTTTCGTCATCTGTGGCTGAAGCTTCTGCATTTCCCTCATCGATTTGTAGCTTATGTTGCCCAGGGGCCAGAAGAGGAGCTTTACCAGTGTGGTCAGTATGATGATAGCGATGCCGTAGTTATGGACATACTGGTAGATGAATTTCAGGACGGTCATAAGAGGAATGGAAAGCCACTTTATCCATGAGCCGTAGTTAATTGCATTCTCCAGGCCCACATTCTCTGCCTTGAGAAGATCATAATCCTTGGGACCCAGATAGAGGATATACCGGAATAC
>CAYSHT010000085.1:0-9500 GCA_964430915.1 uncultured Syntrophaceae bacterium | reverse complement strand
AAAACAAACATATTCCTTACCGGGAAGCCCCGCCCCGTGGGCGGGGAGCTTCACTCTCCCGATTTGATGTACACAATATAGGTAAATGGGCGTTCGTGCAATGAGTCGCACTTCATTGTCGTGTGAGGATTGGATTTCCCCGCAACAAGTTGCGGGGAATCTCCGATTGTTAAGGAAAAGGTTTATTTATATTCGCTCGCTAACCCCGCCGAAAGCAGCGGGGAATGCGCTTGCTGTTTAATTCAAATGTCGAAATTCTGGGCCGGTTTACACATAAAAAAAGCATTGTTTATCGGGGCTCTGATCTTTTTTCCCCTGGTTGGCATGTTCCCGCGAGATTCTTTTGCCGGTGAAACGCACCATACCGGGAAAGTTTTTAAGAATATTTACGGATCGAAGAGCAAGAAATTCTTTGATTTCATCAAGTGGCGCCTGAGTCGTATCGGGAAGGACGACCCTGCTGAAAAACGGTATGATTTTCCGATGGCGGAGAACGACCCCTCCTTTTTGAGATCGAATCGCAACCATACGACGCTCACCTGGATCGGCCATTCGACAATTCTTTTTCAGTTAAAGGGGAAGAACATCCTCACGGACCCCCATCTTTCGGAACGTGCGTCACCGGTTGAGTGGGCAGGACCGCGGCGGATGACGCCGCCCGGCCTCACCATGGAAAATCTTCCGCCCATCGATGCGGTCATTATCTCGCACAATCATTACGATCATCTGGACAGAAAAACCATCGAAGGTCTCTTCCGGCGTGAAGGGGGAGACAAAACAATCTTTTTCGTACCACTGAAGATGAAGCAGTGGTTTGAGGACCTCGGTATCAATCGTGTCATCGAGCTTGACTGGTGGGCGAGCCATGATCTGGGAGATCTTAAAATCATAGCCGTACCGATGCATCACTGGAGTAAGCGAAATCTTCTTTCACACAATGACGTGTTATGGGCGGGATGGGTGGTGGCTGCCGATGATTTCCGGTTTATCTTCTTTGGCGACTGCGGCTATTCGCCCATTTACGAAGATATTGGTGAGAAGCTCGGTCCCTTCGATCTGGCGGCGATACCGATCGGGGCCTACGAGCCGCGCTGGTTTATGAAGGATCAGCATGTAAATCCCGAAGAGGCACTCCAGGTCCATCTGGATTTGAAGTCGAAAAAATCGGTGGCCATACACTGGGGAACCTTTGTACTCACCGACGAACCGCTCGATGAACCTCCAGAGCGTTTAATCAAAGCAAGAAAGAAGCGAAATGTTGATCCCGGCGAGTTTATGATTCTCATGCACGGAGAGACGATTATGCCGGGTAGTTAGAGGATCATTTTTTTCCGGCGAGTCTTAGTGCTTCTGCAGCAATACGCTTGAACTCTTCGTCCTCCGGAAGTTCAGTCACTTCGCCATCACTTCCCCGATTACGCCGCTCTTCTCCCCAGCTTCTGGCATGGTCACGAAGTTGCTCATCGTTGAGTATAAAGACGAGAAGTTCGTTCTGCGCATCGAAGGGAGGGTCCTTCAGGCCTGCAATCTTCGAAAAAACCGCGCGCAGATAGGCTGTTGTATCGAGCATAAGCGCAGCTTCTTCAAAGCTCCAGCCCTTCAACGGCTCGAAGAGGTTTTCCCTCAGCCGTTCGGTCTGTTCCTTCGTTATCGTTCCCGGTGTGCCGATACGAGGTATCGTTTTCTTTTCCGCCTCGCTTTTGAGGCGTGTCTTTTTCTCCTTCATTCGCCTGCCGCTCCTTATGGAGAGCCAGACAATAAAAGCGACCACTATGGCGATGATAATGCTGTTCATGGGTATATCCTGTTACTCCCGTCGCGCCATAGCGGGAAAGATCCGGGCAGCTGAGGAAGGCTGGAAAAAACATGTATGCTTCTCAGGCACGACCATACTGTCGCGCCTGAGAAATAGCCAATTTTTTAATTCGATAAACCGACGCTCTACAATGAAGCCTCGTCGCACGATCACTTTTACCTGCAGTGAAATTCCCTTTATCATCAGGCGGTTTCGATAGCCTTGGGTATCGCACGTGTATAGAGATCTGCCAGTTCCTTTATGCCGGCATTGATATAATCATTAATAACAAGGGCATCGCCTTTTACCTGGCCCAGGAGTGTGCAGGACACACCATGTTTTTTGCACAGAGATTCTATTTTCTCCCTGTTATCCGGTGATATGCTGATCACTATTCTTGATTGGGTTTCACCGAAAAGAAGGGAATCGGTTCTCATGGCATCGTCAAGGGTAATGTTAGCACCCCGCCCGCCCATGATGCAACACTCGGACAGCGCCACGGCCAGCCCACCTTCCGAACAGTCATGAGCGCTTGCAATAACACCTTCCGAAATCATTTCGGATACCGCCTGCTGCACATTCATTTCCACTTCCAGATTGAGCGCCGGAGCGTTTCCTGTCTGCAGGCCGTGAACGATGTTGAGATACTGCGATCCGCCCAGTTCTTCACGGTTTTCTCCGATCAGGAAAATCAGATCTTCTTCATTTTTGAAATCGGCACTGGTGACATTTTTGATGTCGTCAACGATACCCACCATTCCGATTACAGGAGTGGGATAGACCGCCCCATTCGGGTTTTCGTTATTAAAACTCACATTTCCGCTCACGACCGGGATGTCAAAGAACCTGCATGCCTCGGTGATTCCCTTGACCACATTGCTGAATTGCCAGTAAATTTCGGGGTTAAAGGGATCACCGAAATTCAGTCCGTCGGTAACGCCCAGTGGCCTGGCACCGCAGCAGACGAGGTTTCGCGCCGCTTCTGCCACGGCGATCTTACCGCCCGCAAGGGGATCAAGATAACAATAGAGCCCATTTCCGTCTATTGTCGCTGCGATAATTTTATCTTCTTTCTTGGAGTGGTAGACACCGGCGTCATTGCCGATTCCCACGCAGAGCGGAGTCTTTAGTTTTTCATCAACCTTCTGAGCAATCCACTCTTTGGAAGCAATAGTATGTGAGGAAAGTAATGCGGCAAGCGCTGCATTATAATCCTCCGGCTCATTAACATTCCCGATTTCGAAGTTTCTCGTGTCTTTGAGGTATTCCGGTTCTTTTACCTCTCTGTCGTATTCGGGTGCTTCTACAAGTGCCTTTGCCGGAACTTCCGCGACTACCTCGCCGCCTTCTTTTACCCTGAGCATGCCGTCATGGGTGACTGTTCCGATCGTGCTGAATTCAACGGCCCACTTACTGAAAACGGCGGCCACATCATCCAGCCGATCTGGATCAACGATGAGCAACATTCTCTCCTGGGATTCGGAAAGCATGACCTCGTAAGCGTTCATTCCCTCTTCCTTTCGCGGCACGAGCCCGATATCGATTTCCATGCCCAGGTCCGATTTCGCCGAGATTTCCGATGTAGAACAGACGATTCCCGCTGCACCCATATCCTGCATACCTAAAACGAGATTTTTTTCGGCAAGCTCGAGACAGGCCTCACAGATTTTCTTTCCCATCTCAGGGTCACCGATTGCAACGGCGCCTGTTCTTTCGAGCGCGCTTTCATCCAGACCGGAAGATGCAAAGCTCGCACCTTCCACACCGTCCCGTCCTGTTGGGCCGCCCGCGATTATTACCAGGTTTCCGGGAGCCTCGGCCCAGGCCTTTACGATAGCATCCTTTTTCAAAAGGCCAACCACCATTGCGTTAACGAGAGGATTCCCCTGGTAGGATTCGTCAAAATATACCTCACCGGCTATGGCGGGCAGGCCAACGGCATTGGCGTAGGCAGTAAATCCGCGTGCAACCTCCCTGAATATCCAGTTGGTTCTTTCATCGCTGAGCGGTCCAAAACGTAGCGAGCTTAAGAGAAAAAGCGGGCGGGCTCCTACCGTAAAGATATCACGGAGACAGCCGCCGCCACCGGTGGCACTGGCTTCATACGGCTCTATCGCTGAGGGATGGTTGTGAGATTCAACCTTGAATACAACAGCATATTTATCATCTATGGATACCGCTCCCGAATTTTCGCCGGCAGTGAGAAACACATCTTTTCCCTCGGTAGGGAGGAGTCTCAACACTTTCTTGGAATTCTTGTACGAGCAATGCTCTGACCACATTGCGGAAAAAAGCCCCAGTTCCGTATAAGTTGGGTTCCTGCCCATGAGCGTTTTTATCTTTTCGTACTCAGAGGCATCCAATCCCATTTCCTGGGCCATATCGAGGGTTGCCGATTTCATCATCATGTTTTTATCCTTTCCTTTCGACTTTTAGTTCAACCAACATTGAAATTATATGAAGTCCCTTTAATGATGGGGATTACGGGATGCTGACCGTCATTACCCCATAAGACCTGTTTCGGAATTCCTAAAAAAATTCAGATCTTCCACTCTCTTCGACGCCTGTCCGTCACTGATGTCCTCAACTTCGATGCCGCGCCGCTTCATCTCATCAGATTTACCCAGGACGTTGTCTGCGGCCTCTCTGTCGATAACGTATATCATATCCCCGCCATTTTTGGAAAATGTCTGTCCGTATGAGATTGGTACCACAGGCGAGGGGTCTTTCAGTAACGATTCCGCCACAGGTTCGGCCTTCCGGCCTCCGTTTGCAAGCAGTATCACCTTCCGCGCCCTGTAGACCAGTTCTGTCCCCATGGAGATGGCATACTGCGGACTTTCTTCCCTCTTCGCAAAATGGCCGTCTTCCACTGCATTCGATACGGTATTTTCGTCGAGCTTTACCAGCAGCATCTCGTTTCCCTCGAAGGGGATGCCCGGTTCGTGAAAGGCCACATGACCCCTCCCGCCGACGCCGACGATATGGCAATCAATGCCACCCCTTTCCTTTATCTTCGCGGCATAGGCATCGAGGATATCGCTTCGGATCCATCGAAGGTACTCAGATTGTGCATCGGCTTTGATAACGATTGCCCTTCCCTTATCTGCCCCCTGCTCATCCCAGTCTTCCGGATGTGCCGCCAGTTCCGCCGTCAGTTTTTCCTGGTCTATCAATGTTCCCCAGGGGACATTCGCCTCCCTGAACTTTCTTTGCAGAAGACCGAAGAATTCCTGCACCATAAAATAGCTGTAGCTTTCGGGATGCAGTACCCGCTGCTGTGCGTTCTCTCCTGGAAGGCCGATATACTCATCGAGGTTAAAACTCTCGATTTTCGCGACATCGAATTGTCCCGTGTTTGCCGCCTTGGCGAGGTGTTTGTAAAGACCTGTCGGCGAATTCCCCGTTGCAAGACCGAGGACATAGCCGTCTTTCTTGCCCGCTGCTTCACCGATGTCGCTGATGACGAGCCGTGCCGCCACTTCGCTCATATGATCGAAATCACGTGTAATGATTACTGTGAACATAGCGCCCTCCTTTAGTGAAACAGGTTTTATGCCAGCTTTTCCTTTACCATGTCTGCAATCGTTTCGCAGAATCGTGCCGTTTCCTCATCAGTCGGCCCCTCGACCATAACACGGCACATATTCTGGGTGCCGGAGTAGCGGACCAGGACCCTTCCATTATCACCAAGCTTTTCTTCCACCCCATCTATAACGCTTACGATTTCGGGAATCGTTGATATGTCCGGCTTTGATTTTACATCGATGTTTATCAGTTTCTGGGGGAAAACCTTCATGATCCCGGCAAGCTCGGAGAGAGGTCTTCCCTCATGCTTCATGGCTGCCAGTACCTGAAGTGCTGAGATGATGCCGTCACCCGTGGTATGATGGTTGAGAAAGATAATGTGACCAGAATCTTCCCCTCCTATTGTGGACCCCTTTTCTTTCATCATTTCGAGGACATATCTGTCGCCGACGGGGGCTGTTGCCTTTTCGATTCCCATATCCTTGAGGGCAAGACCGAGGCCGATATTGCTCATCACCGTATCAATTACCAGGTTGTTGGTGAGGGTTCCTTCTTCCTTCATCACCTTGGCGCAGATTGCGATAACTTGGTCCCCCGTGAGAACGCCACCCTTCTCATCAACGGCGATAAGACGGTCACCGTCGCCGTCAAAGGCAAACCCTACATGGGCGCCTCGTTTGACGACCTCCTCCGCCAGCTTCTCCGGATGCTGGGAACCGCATTCGTCATTGATATTTTCACCGTCTGGGTCCGAAAAGATGGTGTGTACTTCTGCGCCCATTTCAAAGAAGGGCTTCGGCCCGATCCGGTAGGTCGCTCCATTGGAGGCATCGAGCACAATGGTCATTCCCTCCAGGGAGTAGTCCTTCGGAAAGGTGTTTTTCAGAAAAACGATATAGCGCCCCCTGGCACCCTCAATATTGTAAGCCTTACCCAGTTCTCTCGGTGAAGGGTGAAGACTCGGCATATCATTCGACAGGACCATCTCCTCTATTTCGAGTTCCTTTTCGTCGGGAAGCTTGTAGCCATCGCTTGAAAATATCTTGATTCCGTTATCCTGAAAGGGATTGTGGGAGGCCGATATGACGATGCCTGCATCGGCCCTCATGCTGTTGGTCAAAAAGGCGACTCCCGGTGTCGGCATGGGCCCCACCAGGTATGCATCCACACCCATGGAACAGATTCCCGAAACGAGGGCATGCTCTAACATATATCCGGAAATGCGAGTGTCCTTTCCTATGATGATTCTGGGCTGATGTCCACTCTTCTTGAAAAGGTGTGCCGTTGCCATACCGATCTTCAGTGCCATCTCCGATGTCATCGGATATTCGTTTGCAACGCCCCGTACCCCGTCCGTGCCAAATAGATTACCCATGTTTCCGCCCTCCCTTTTTTTGTTGATATCGGGTGGTTTTTCCCTCAAAAAGGTGTTTTTATATATTATTTGAAATGGTTTTACAATAGATAATAGCGGAGACGCACTCTCCTTTTGATCGAAGAAATTACCGTTCACTGTGGATGAGACGTATGATGGTAACCTCTGGCGGGGCAAAGATACGTACGGGCGGCCCCCAGGTTCCCGAACCCCTGCTCACATAGAGGGAGGAAGACTTTTCGAGGGGATAGTAGCCGGAAATAAAAGGAAATCGAATACGGGTTATGAGGTTGAAAGGGAATATCTGTCCTTTGTGTGTATGGCCGGAGAGCTGGAGATCAAAGAGACCGAGCGATTCTTTCGTCACATCCGGTTCGTGCTTTAGAAGAAGGGTGAAAAGGTGTGCGGGAAGGTTTGCGAGGAGGTCTTTCTCCTCAATATGTCTTCGCCTTCCGTAATAGTTGCCCGCCGGGTCGTCAATGCCCGCTATGGTAAGAAGGCCCGAAATCGTGATCGCCTCGCCCCGCAGTATCCTGAACCCCGCTTTTTTCGTAAATTCGAGTGCCGGTATGATGCCCGCAAAGTATTCGTGATTCCCCATTATAGCAAATTTTCCGTACCTGGGGTTGATTTTCTGAAAGGGTTCTTCGAGACCTGAAAGCTGGTCGATCTGACCGTCAACGAGATCTCCCGTCGATACAAGAATGTCGGGAGACGCCTCGGTCACTCTCTGCAGGATTCGTGCGAGTCTCTTTTTCCTGACGATGAGGCCGAGATGAATATCTGATATCTGGACAATCGTGAGTGGCCCCACGTCTGCCGGTATCTTTGGTGATTTGATGAGGAGCGTTTCCCTATCGATTACCAATGCCCTCGCGTAGCCGTAGATCATCCCAATAAAAGCGATCAGGATCGATAAGGCAAGGGTTGTTTTATCTCCGGGGACGATCGGTGAGAGGTCTTTCTGAAGTAACAACCCTGTCGCACTGACGAGAAGGTGATAGATGTCGACGGCAAGCAAGAGTGAAAAGACCAGAAAGACGATGCCCAGCCATGAATATCCCGTGACGGCAAAGAGACATGCCAGCGATTCGCGCCCGGACCCTTCGAGGAGGCGCACAACGAGGGGCGCACCTATCATTATCAGCATGATAAGTGCGAGGAGCAGAGAAAATGGGGCACCGAGGTCAAATGCGTTGATTACCTTCAGGAAGATATAGAGATTGATGCCTCCGTAGATGGTAAAGAGTGAGAGGATAAAGATCAGAATTGCCCCGCGGGGTCTCTTGTTTTTTCTAATGTCCGGTTCTTCTTTCATGTCGGAAGATCGTTAATTAAAGGAAATAAGGAACTGTTTTCGAAGGATAAAATACAGGGGATTTATCCCAGAATGCCCAGAAATACGCCGCCTGCTATGGCGGCGCCGATGGCACCGGCCACATTCGGTCCCATGGCATGCATGAGAAGAAAATTCTGACGATTTTCCTTCTGTCCCATCACCTGGACCACCCTGGCCGACATGGGAACGGCCGAAACCCCTGCAGCGCCGATCATCGGATTAATTTTTTCTGTTAGAAAGAGATTCATTATCTTAGCGAGAATGATGCCCGCCGCCGCCGCGCTTGCAAAGGCTATCACTCCGAGGAGCAGAATCAAAAGGGTTCTGGACTGGAGAAAAATTTCCGCCGACATCGTTGCTCCAATCGAGAGGGTGAGAAATATGGTGAGTATATCCACGAATGCCGTCTGCGACGTTGTGCTCAGTCGTTCGGTGACCCCCGATTCTCTGAAGAGATTACCGATCATGAAACAGCCGATGAGCGGAGCGGAAGAGGGGACAAACAGAATGATGATAATCGTGGCAATCAGGGGGAACAGGATCTTCTCTCTCTTTGAGACTTTTCTCAACTGCGGCTTCATGTATATGGAACGCTCCCTCTTTGTGGTGAGGAGTTTGATCACCGGGGGCAGAATAATGGGTACAAGGGCCATATAGGAGTAACACGCAACGGCAGTTGCCCCTATTATATGGGGCGCGAGGATGGACGTAACGTAAATAGTCGTCGGTCCCTCGGCGCCGCCGATGATGCCGATGGAACAGGCCTCGGGAAGTGTAAAACCAAAGAAAAGGGACAGGAAAAATGCGAAATATACCCCGAACTGTGCGGCAGCACCGAGGAGCAGCGTCTTGGGATTGGCCAGCATGGGACCGAAGTCGGTCAGTGCCCCGAGGCAGAGAAACATAAGCGGCGGCAGAATCTGCCACATGATGCCGAATTGGAATATGATGGAGAGAAGACCTCTGGGCCTCGTGGGGATTTCAGACTGATTCGTTTGTTCCATGGTAATAATCGATGCGATTATATCGCCTTTATTTACATAACTCCCCTTTGATACCTTTATGGAATCGATTCTTCCAAAAACCGGGGTTACTTCATCACCGGAATCGAGGGTATATACGATGTCCCCCCTTATTAACCTGTCTCCTTCCCCTTTGTGCAGCTCCAATACAGTTCCCGCTTTGGGGGCTTTCAACAGCAATTCATAGTCCATCATGCCGCCCAGGGGGAGATTGACCAGCATTATGCCGAATCCGATGGGGATCAAAAGGAGTGGTTCCATTTTCCTCGCAATCCCCAGGTAGATGAGACCGAGGCCAATGGCGATCATAAGGGCGTTTCCCCAGTAGAAATAGTGAAAACCGCTTTCCAGCAAACCAAACAATTTCGCTCCTCCAGCGATACTATGCAGTAAAAAATGTAATTATCAGGGGTTACTTCTCGGGGTCAGTATTACCAATGC
>CAYSHT010000084.1:0-9540 GCA_964430915.1 uncultured Syntrophaceae bacterium | reverse complement strand
ATTCTAGCGGGAAGCGTCTGCGATCATCCTGATGTCTATACCATAATCGAAGATTTGGGAGGTGTCGTTGTCTGGGATGATCTCTGTACGGGCTCCAGGTATTTCGAAGGAAACATTGAAGAGGGTGGCGATCCCGTGGAAGCTATTGCCGCACGATATGCCGAGAGGCTGGTCTGTCCCGCCAAACATCTGTCAAATACCGCGAGGGGAGATAATATAGTAAGAATAGCGAAGGAACACGATGCCGGTGGTGTCGTCTTTTTCCTCCTCAAGTTCTGCGACCCTCACGATTTCGATTACCCTTATATGAAGGAATCTCTCGACAGGGAGAATATTCCCAGTATGCTCCTCGAGGTAGAAGACAGACTCCCATCGGAAGCACAGTTAAAGACGAGATTCGAAACCTTTATTCATATGCTCTAATAAGGAGAGACTTTATGGTTGGTAAAGCTCAGGAAAAAGAAAAGAGAAAAATGAAATCGGCGAAGAAGATGAGAGATATCATGACGAATTACTATATAGAGGCCAAGACTGCTGGTGATACCGGTAAAAAGGTTGCCTGGATTACCAGCGGCGGACCGGTGGAGCCCCTTATTGCCATGGACGTCATCCCGGTTTATCCTGAGAATCACGGAGCCATGATAGGTGCCTCGAAGATGGGGGGAGAACTATGCGAAAAGGCAGAGGAGTTGGGCTATAGCGGCGATATCTGTTCCTATGCGAGATCGGATATCGGCTGTTCCCTCGTTGATGGCGGTCCCATAGGGGGACTCCCGAAACCTGACATGCTGATCTGCTGTAATAATATATGCGGTACCGTTATGAAGTGGTACGAGGTTCAGGCACGCTATTACGATATTCCGCTTTTTATATTCGATACACCCTTCTGTCACACCGAGTATGCCGATGAGGCGAAAAGATATGTGAGAAAACAGATCGATGAATACACAGACTTTCTCGAAGGGATATGCGGAAAGAAGTTTGACCACGACAGGATGGAGGAGGTGGGGCGCCTTTCAGTAGAGGGGCAGCAGCTGTGGCAAGAAGTGCTTGACACGGCCATGAATAAGCCCTCTCCCATGACCTGCTTTGATGCCTTCTTTTTTCTTGCCCTCATCGTCACGCTGCGGGGGACTCAGGAAACGATTGATTTTTACAGGGATCTTCTGGAAGAGATGAGGGGGCGGGTCGCCGACGGGATAAGTGCCATACCGAATGAGCGGTACCGGCTCCTCTGGGACAACCTCCCGATCTGGTATCGAATCAAGTGGCTTTCCGAAAAATTCGCATCACACGATGCCTGTCTCGTTGCGGATACCTATACCTCGGCCTGGTGCGGCTCGTTGAAATACATGGATGAAAATAATTTTCTTGACTCAATGGCGGAAGGATATACCAGAATTTATCTGAATATCGGTGTGGACGAGATGATAAAAATTGTCCTCGAAATGGTGGACAAGTACGATGTGGACGGTTTTGTGATGCATTCAAACCGGAGCTGCAAGCCCTACTCACTGGGGCAGTATGATATTCAGAAAGCGGTCCAGAGGGAGAAGGGGATACCCTCCCTTATCATCGAGTCTCACATGGTTGACGAGCGGAGCTTTTCCGAGAGTCAGACAGAGACGAGAATCGATGCATTTATGGAGATGATACGGCAGAAGAAATAGCGATAATGAGAAGAAGTGCCAAATGGCACTGAGAGGCACGCTTGTAACTGATACTGTTTTTACGGCAAGGTGATTATGATTACGGCAGGGGTTGACATAGGTTCCATAACCGCAAAGGCGGCAATTATCGTCGATGGAGAGGTGAAGGGTACGAGGGTGGACTTTACCGGATACAATGCCGAGCAGGCGGGGCGGAGGGTCCTCGATGGGCTCATTGGAGAACTCGGCATTAATGCCGAGTCTATTGAAAGGGTGGTCTCCACGGGGTACGGCAGAAACAGTGTGAAATTCGCCGACAAGGCGATAACCGAAATCATCTGTCACGGAACGGGCGCCCATTTTCTGAATCCTCAGGTACGGTCGATTATTGATGTGGGTGGCCAGGACAGCAAGGCCATGGTTGTTGATTCGGAAGGCCGGGTCAGGGATTTTGCCATGAACGACAAGTGTGCTGCCGGGACGGGCAGGTTTCTTGAGGTCATGGCACGGGCACTCGAGGTGGAGCTGAATGATTTCGGGGCAAAGTCTCTGAAGTCCGATAAACCTTCAAAGATAAGCAGCATCTGTACGGTATTTGCCGAGTCAGAGGTCATTTCCCTTATATCGAAAGGGGAAAAGAGAGAGGACATCATCGCGGGTATTCACGACTCGGTGGCGTCCAGGATTTCTGCACTGGCCAAGAGGATTGGCGTTGGCGAGCCCCTTATGATGACCGGCGGGGTGGCAAAGAATATGGGAGTTGTGAAAGCGCTGGAGAAAAAGCTTAAAATGTCAATCGAAGTGCTTGAAACTGCGCAGGTAAATGGTGCGATCGGTGCCGCGGTAATGGCGGCGAGATTATAAACACAAACGGGGGATTATGTATGATTGACGAGAAATATAAGGACATCGTAGGGTATCTGGAAACGGCCGTGAAGATTATCGAAAAGATGGGAATCAAGGTAGTAGAGTTGCGCGACCGCTATACGAAGCTGTCGTTGCCGCTGGAACCGAATCTCAACCATATCGGTACAATGTACGCCGGTTCACTCTTTTCCCTTGCCGAGTTTTCAGGAGGTGTCATGTTCGCGGCATCCTTTGATATTACGAAATATTTTCCAATTGTTAAGGAAGTATCAATACGTTACAGACGTCCGGCTGCGTCGGCCGTCACACTCGAGGTTTCTCTCAGTCCCGAGAGGGTTGAGGAGATCAGAACCATGGCCGAGGAAAATGGAAAGGCAGACTATTCGATGGACCTCGAATTAAAGGACGAAACAGGTGAGATCTGCAGCATCGTTCATGGGACCTGGCAGTTGCGAAAGGTTGAAGGTGCTCCGGCCTTATAAAGGTCTGAAAAGGAAAGTGGATATATGAAGATTGAAGATATCGAATCGATGTCTGTCAGGGGTTTTCTCGATGGGGACGAGGGTAAAAGGCTTTATGAGTTGGCAAAAGAGGCGAGCGCCCTGGGACCCTGTCTCGAGATTGGCGGTTACTGCGGAAAATCGACACTCTATCTGGGTTTGGGATGCAGGGAGAGCGGGGGAATACTCTTCTCGATAGATCATCACAGAGGCTCCGAGGAACAGCAGCCCGGCGAGGAGTATTTTGATCCCGATCTTTTCGATCCCGAGGCGGGAAAGATTGACACCTTCAGGTTGTTCAGAAAGACAATCGAAGAGGCCTCGCTCGAAGAGACGGTTGTTCCCATCGTTTCATCGTCGCAGGTAGTTGCCAGTGCCTGGTCCATGCCGCTTTCTCTCGTCTTTATAGATGGAAGCCATACCTATGAATCGGCCTTTGCCGATTATACCTCCTGGGCCCCTCATGTAATCCCGGGCGGTTTTCTCGCCATACATGATATTTTTCCCGATCCGAACATGGGCGGTCAGGCCCCCTACTTTATCTATAAAAAGGCGCTTGACTCGGGGTTGTTTGCCGAACTTCCCATGATGAAAACACTCGGGGTGTTGAAAAGGCTAGAGACGGGAAAGATTCCCGAAGACATATCAGGGATGAGAGACTGGTAGCTGGTCAAGGCTTTTATTGTGCGTCCAGTACCATCTGTTGCTGTCCTTTTCGCGTTTGTGTTTTATATACCCTGCATCAATAAGGCTCCTGATGGTGCGGGTTACCAGGTCGCCATATTCCATTCCCTCGATCGTGGATATCTTTTCCGATAGCTCTGTAGTTGGATCTTCATAATTTCCGGAAGTGATGATATCCTCTAATATGTCTTCCGATAGGAGACGAAAGATGATCTCCATCCTGTGAAATCCTTCAATCTGGATGTGCTCATCGGGGGTACAGGTTCCCTCTTGGTATTTTTTTTCGATTTTCCTCCATTCATCCTGGTGCATCCCGGTGAAGGCTGAAACGAAATTTTCCATATCTTTGGGTTCCAGCTGTGAGGTCCTGACGATCGGGCTGTTGGCGTCATAGAGATCCCAGTCATCGGTGAGGATCTCGAGATCATAATCCTCGATCCTTTCCCTCACCGTGGTGCCTGGGAAGGGTGCAAGAAAATGATATCCGTACATAATATCGAGCTCCTCGGCAAAGTCACTCGAATCCTGCATGGTTTTCTTTGATTCTCCCGGGAGGCCCACCATAAAGGATGCGTGGGTTATCATTCCGGCATCCTTGCAGCATTGCGTTGCCTTTCTCGCCTGATCAAGGGTGATCCCCTTTTTTATCCTCTTCAGCATTTCGGGGTTTCCCGATTCGATGCCGAAGCTTACACTGTCACATCCCGCTTCCCTCATGGCTTCGATTATTTCCCTGTCCACTGTATTTACCCTGGCGAAGGCGCTCCAGGTAAAGGATACGGTGCGTTTCTTTATTTCGTCGCAGATCTCGAGGACTCTCTTTTTGTTTGCCGTAAATATGTCGTCGGCTATGTTTATCCTGGTCCAGCCATAGGAGAGGATGTTTTCGATCTCATCGACCACGAGTTTCGGTGTCCTGTGACGCACCTTATACCCCACCATCCTTCTCCCCTGGCAGAATATGCATCGGTTCGGACATCCCCGGCTTGTGATGATGCTCACGGGAAAACCGAGGGCCAGATACCGCGACATGGGGAGGAGATGCCTCGCCGGAAAGGGGAGTGTGTCCAGATCTTCGATAAGCTCCCTCGGTTCCGTGATGATAATCTCTCCCTTTTCCTGAAAGGCTATCCCTTTAATACCGTGCCACAGATCCCTCACGGGAATCTTGGGAACGAGTTCCTTCAGGGTTTCCTCTCCCTCACCGATAACGATGAGGTCTATTTCCGGGTAGGTGGTGAGTGTGTTTCGTACATCGAAGGAAACGTGGGGTCCCCCCATCATGGTTATGATAGAGGGATTATAGTTCTTAGTCGTTCGCATGATGTCGGCTGCGGTCGAAAAATTCATCGTTACCGACGACGTACCGACGGCATCGGGTTGTAACGACGAAAGCTCTTCGATAAGTTTTTCGGGCGTGTATTTGCGTACGATATAATCAAGGATGACGACTTCTGCCCCCGCTGCCTCGCATGCGGCAGCCGCATAGCATATTCCGAGTGGGGGTGAAGGGGCTTCTTCGAGAGGGTAGGGTGGTGCAACGAGCACAATTTTCATAGTTAGATCGGTCTCCTAATCTCCTTTGACCGGGAAGAGAAGGGAGCGCAACCATCCTAACAGGGTATTGCCTTTCAGCATATCTCTGTCCAGCTTTTTCATAAGATATGAGAGATTTGGTTCGGAAAACCAGTCGGCCCTGGTTCTCATCGGTTTTTCGGTGTCAATATTATTGACCACTTCTGCAGGGTTGCCCGCTGCTATTGAGTTTGGCGGTATGTCTCTCACGACGACGGCCCTGGCACCGATTACGCTGTTATCACCAATGGTGACTCCTTTGCATACAATGGCACCGTCTCCTATCCAAACATTGTTTCCTATCCTTACCGGTGCTGCTTTTCCTAGGGGATCAGCCCTGTCGTATACTTCGTGCCAGTCTGAATCGGTAATGTATGCATTGCTTGCCATCATACAGTTGTTGCCGATCGTTACTTCCAGTGCAGATTGTATTCGTACCCCAGGGCAGAGGAGACAATAATTGCCGATTCTTATTCCTCCTCTCTCTTCTAGAATGTCCGACCATATTGTCAACCTTACCTTGTGATCAGGTGTGGTGATAACGGTTGCATAATCTCCAAGCTCGATGGGTTCGCCAAAGAGCTCCACATGCCACGGCTTCATGAAGGTATAGCCCCTGCCCAGAAAGGTGAACTGGGGTTTGAGGAAATACCTCACATACCAGTCCCTGAACTTCAGGTCTAGTTTTTTCAGATAATATGGCTTATGATCTCTTCTCAAGGATACCAGACCTTTACGTTCTTTGAGGAGATATGACAGTATCTTCCGTGCTGTACATTCTGTGCCGTTCCTTTATAACCAGTCTCGATAGAGAATGCCGCAGGTTTTGTCTTTCCCAGAAGGCATGGTTGAAGAGGCAAGAGGCGGGAGTGATATTATAAATTGCATCAGCCGCGAGGAGTACCGCGGCATTTGTCCAGGTTGTCATTTCCTCAGGCCATATGATATTGGCGGGGAAGGTTACGCCGCACCAGTAGGAACCATCATCAAATTTCTTGTCGTCAATTGACTTTAATATGGTTTCGGCGAGTTCCCCCTTGCCGATAGCCATGAGCGTCAGTGCCAGCTCGGAAGTTTCTGCCATGGTAACCCACGGTTCATCAGAAACGCACCGCACCCCTAAATCTTCAACAACAAAGATATCCCACGATTTTTCAATTCGTCGGCAGGCCTGATCACCGGTTATTGCCCCGCATAACATCGGGTAGAACCAGTCCATGGAAAAGCGGGACTTTTCCATGTTAAAAAGATGCGGTCTGTTGCAGATGGCATTGCCGAGTTTTTCGAGCGCCACCTGCCACTCCGGTTTTTCATGACCCAGAAGCGACGCAATGGCAAGTGCACATTTTATGCTCATGTAAACGGAACTTGATCCCGTCAGAAGTGCCATCGGGTCTATGATGCACTGTGGATTGCGCGCCCAGTAGATTTCACCACCGGGTGCCTGAAGGCCTATAGCATAATCTATTCCGGCCGACATGGAGGGCCACATGGAGGAGAGAAATTTTCTGTCATTCGTTATGAGATAATAGTGAAAGAGTCCCACGGCTATATAGGATGACATGTTGCTCTCTTTTGTCATGTCCTCCGGTTTTTCATCCCTGTAAGCGGAGTACCAGGAGCCGTCATCAAGCTGTGTCTGTTTCAACCACTCAAAGGCCCGTCTTGCTTCTTTGAAGTATCCGCCGATGCTGAGTCCTATGGCAGCTTCAACGTGATCCCAGGGATCGGTTTTTCCACCTTCGTTCCAGGGAATTTCTCCACTTTCTTTCTGAACATCAGCTATCGACGCAGCGAGTAAATCCACCTGTACCGGTAGGGAATAATCGCGACGGGATATTTCAAGCTCCATATTGGTTCCCCTTTTTGAGATATAATACAATACTTTTTGCTATGAAAGGGTTTAAAATCCTGTCCAGAGTTCTTGTGAGGAGTGGCTTTTTCATGATATCCCAGACCAGAAATTTGTGGTAGAGCCTCACAAGAGGGGACTTTTCATTCTTATGCCCCACGAGGCATTTGAGCCACCAGTAGGGACTGTGGAGAGAGTGCGCGAAATCCTTCGAGACGCATCTGGCTCCGGCCCCCTCAAGCAGCTTCAGAAGCTCGTTTCTCTTGTATATCCTGATATGTCCCCCCTCTTCCGTGTGGTAGTCCTCAGAAAGTGCCCAGCATATTCGTTCGGGAAAATAACGTGGAACACTGACTATCAATGATTTGCCTGTCTTTAATACGCGGACGATTTCTTTTGCGGCCCTTTTCTGCTCTGGAATGTGTTCAAGAACCTCTGAGCATATAACGATATCGAAGGATTCGTCTTCAAAGGGGATGTGAGTGATATCGCTTCTCGCAACGAGCCACGATCCCCCTCCGTCTTCCCCCTTGTGCCGCATGATTTTCAGGGTATTCTTTGCCGTGACAACATCCTCTCTTCCGAGATCGATGCCGACGACGTGGATGCCCCTGTATCTGAACGCCTCGCTGAGGTGACGTCCTGCGCCGCAACCTGCATCTAATACACGAAATCCGGGAGAAAGGTCAAGTTTTTTGAAATCAACGGTGAGCATCAATGGCCTCTCGGTAGACATCAACGACATTCATTGCCGTATTGTGCCATGTAAAATTATTCAAAACTCTTTCATAGCCGGCCCTTCCCAGGGTCTCGCGTTTTCCGGGATCATCGAGGAGGTTTACAATGGCCTTTTCCAGTGCCTTCGCGTTACCGGGGGGGAGAAGAATTCCTGCGTCTCCCACCACCTCTGCAAGGGCTCCTCCCGTGGTGCTTATCACGGGTACTCCGCATGCCATTGCCTCTCCGGCGGGGAGTCCGAAACCCTCGTAGATGGATGGAACAACGGCCATTGTTGCCTCAGCGTAGTAGCGCGCGAATTCACCGTCCTCGATTCGACCGGTGAATGTGACACAGTCTCCGAGACCGAGGTCTCTGACAAGGGTATCAATGACACCGCGCTTTTTGGGCTGGCCAATGACGGTTAGGGTTATAGCACGTTTTTTACGTATTTTAGCGACCGCCTCAAGAAGGTATCTGAGCCCTTTGAGTGGTGTGTCGGCACTGTTGGTTACCATGAGACGGTTTTCAAGCCTCTTAACCCCAGATTTGGGATAAAATGTTTCCGTATTGATCCCGTTTGCGATGACACGGAATTTCCGTGCGGGAATTCTGAATGCGCCGCCGATATCCTTTTTCGATGTCTCTGAAACGGTTATGATGTGCGAGAGCTTTCTCGATGTTCTCCCCTGCATACCAAGGAAAGAATACCATCTGAGGACCTTCAACTTTCTCCATGATTTCCTTTCAGCCTCAACCTCCACATCCCTGTCAACCGTGATCGGATGGTGGATGGTAGCGACCAGCGGTAACCCTAGTGCATTGATGCCGAGCAGCCCGTAGCCAAGACACTGATTGTCATGGATGATGTCATAGGCGTGTCCGTTGTTGCGGAAGAGATTGTAAGCCCTCAGGCTGAAGGTGAGGGGTTCGGGAAAACCGCCACTCGAAACACCGAGCCATTCAATGAGATTAATGGGTGATGTTAATTCCCTGACACTGGGAACTCTGAAAAGATCTTCGGGGTTGTAAAGATCAAGACTCGGGAGTTTTCGAAGGGTTACGCCGTCATCCAACTGAGGATATGGCGGACCGGATACCACGTCGACGCTGTGTCCCAGATCCCGAAGGGCAGTGCTCAACCTCTTTACATATACCCCCTGGCCGCCGCAGGTGGGGTTTCCTCTGTAAGTGAGAATGCAGATCTTTAACGGGGAATCGGCAGCAACCCCCGTATTGTTGTGTAGGCGCTTTTCCTTCTTGCCGTGGAGCAGTTCCATTTTAAATCCTTATGATATATATAGCAGTTCTGAATGGCTTGTTGTTATTTGTGGCCATTGATTTTATTGAATTGAACAGCGAGCGCATTCCCCGCTGCTCGCGGCGGGGTTTGCGAGCGAATACAAAATAAATATTTTCCTTAACAATCGGAGATTCCCCGCACCTTGTAGCGGGGAGCTTCAATTTCAGGCCCAAAGCCTATATCAGCAATGGGTGGATAAATCAACGAAAAAGAAGCTGAATTTCTCAGTAATTGCAAGGAACCGCGGCCGCTATTCTTCCCTTTCCTCCATTGATTTCGAAAGGAACAAGGGAGAACCAAAAAGGGGCTAACCCGAATTGGTTAACCCCCTTAATATCAATGGTGGGTCAGGGCAGAATCGAACTGCCGACACCGGGATTTTCAGTCCCGTGC
>CAYSHT010000083.1:2673-9592 GCA_964430915.1 uncultured Syntrophaceae bacterium | reverse complement strand
GATGATCGTCCCATCAAGAAATGAATAGTCCCCCTGGCCTGCGAGCTGAAGTATGCATTTTGGGAAACTGCAGATGACCGGACCGTAGTATGTGTCACCAATAGAAAGGGTTTTTGTGCCCACACCGCGAAGCCTGAAGGGAAGTAGTCCCGCGGCATGAAGAATTTCCTCCGGTACGAAGGTGCAGGGAAAGCCGACGATCTTATTCCCTTTGCTCTTCCACGTTTCAATATATCGATTATTGACAGATCTCGCTATGTCCCGTATTTCCGAAATCATTGCACACCCCCGGTTACACCGAGCCGTACCTGCAGGGTTTTAAAGGCCTCTTCGTGCTCGTCAGTTTCAAATCCATCTTCGGGTGCGAGTATTTCAGAGAGACCTCGAATGAGACTCGGGGCTACCTCCGACGTCACCGGCCTGAGGACCTCTGTAATCTCGGGGATTATCCATTCAGATGCTGTTTTAATTTCTGCCGTATTGATGGAATTCACGACGGAACTCAGCAGGCTTGAAATAACATCGGGCCTTTCCTCATGAACCCTGTTGACAATTCTGATGGCAGCGTTGATGAGCTCGGAGATCTCATAGGTGTCGAGATCGGACAGGCCCCGTGAAACCGCATCAGCAAGCTGCCCCTGATCGACTTCCTCAAAGAGGCGAACCTTTCGGGATGCCCCCGTGATCAATGGGGTCTTCACTGCTCCATAGGAAGAAACCATCTCCAGGAGAAGGTCGGGATTGCGGGAAAGGGCATCTGCCAGAGCGCTGGCTATAGCCCCACTGTCTTCTGCCAGGGCGATCTTTGCCTTTCCGAGGAGCACCGGATCGATAGTCGGGAGCGCCTCCTCGAGAAGCTCGGTGAGATAAATCTGGAACAGGGGCTTCCCTCCCCGTGCCAAGAGAGAACTCCCGGTGTGGAATCGCCTTGTCAGTTCACAGAGCGAGTTCACCAGATTTGCCACCTCCTTGGCATTCAACCCCTTCAGGAGTGACAGGAGAAGGTCTGCCAGGAGATCGGGACTCACGTTTTTCTCAACAGGCCTCAGGACCTCCCTGGTCGATCGTATTCCCGTATTCGCCGCGGCAAGGAGCGTCCCCAAAATGCTGCCGACCTTGGCGGGATATTTCCACAGATTCTCGTTGAAGGCCTCCACCGTTTTCAGGGCGCATTCTTCAGAATTTTCCACCATCTCCCTGATCTCGCCGAAGTCAGTATTTGCGAGGAAGGTGTGAATAGCCTCTCCCCTGGTTTCTGCATGACAGACCGGATCACCGGCATGATCTGCATTCACCTTCCGGGCCCATGTTGTCAGGAGTTTTCCCATATCGGCCGATATGTTCCCTCTCGAACCATTCCTCCCCGGCCGCAGGCATTTAGAGACAATCCGACGGATTGGTGGTGCGAGTCTGGCCCTGATCCCGCCCATTTCTTCCCAGGAATTGATGAGGTTGTCTGCCACCTCAACTAGGAGGGTCTTCGCGCCGGCCGACTTTATGACCTCTGCAATTACTCTTGCCGATATCTGAGAGATCTGGTCTCGACTTTCAGTGGTGTTCATCCTCCGTCACCTCCGATTTATCTATTTCTGATCTTCCAATCTCTTTCTACCTTCCTCCGTGAGATAGGCCTCGAACATCGCGAGGATCAGTTTTATTGAATTGTCGATGACTTCCTGACGGGTGATAATTCTTTCGACAAGGTAGCTGTGGATCAACTGGAGACACATGCCCACGACGGCATGGCCGAAAAGTACCGGGTTTGCCCCCTCAACCACACCCTCGTCTATCCAGCCCTGAATATCCTCCGCCACGTCCTCGGCAAAGCCCCTGAAGGAATTCCAGACATTGATATTCAATTCCTTGTCGACACCGAAACTCCCACGCAACAGCATAAGCAACTGCTGGGGGTTGCTGTCGACGTAATCGTAAATGGCCGTAAACGTCTCTCCTATTGTCTCTCTCCTCTCTTCTCTATCCCAAATGTCAACGGGTTTTCTCAGCATCTTCACATGGACCCGGAGTGTTGTTAGCCCATCCATGGTAATCTGTTCGAAGAGTTCTCGCTTGTCTATGAAGTAGTTGTAAAAGGTGCCGGCCGACATACCCACCGCCTTTACAATATCCATAACCTGTGTATTATGATAGCCATGCTGGCTGAAAAGCTGGCACGCCGCGTCGACGATTTTTTCTCTGGTTTCCTCTCTTTTCCTTTCGGAAATTTTTGACATCTTTCGTCCTCCATTTAAGAGTAATGAAGATTCATTACCCTGTTTATACAACACAGTCATCTATTATTCAAGGGAACACTTGAACTAAATTGCGAGTGCGGTCCCCGGGGGCGTGCTCCGGGGGTCTTCAATGATTTCTCCTTCTATACTGGGGAGAGTGCTTATATAGAATGAAAGGTTAACAATAAAAATCGGTGGGGTACAATGATTTCGACAGGGTGTTACCGTGAAAATTCCGGGTAGTTTCAGTTGAGTCCGGGGAAGGTTTCGACTATTCCCTCCACTCCCTCTTCCGAGAGCTTCTGTGCCGTGGCCCATTTCCCGCCCTGGCGTATGAAGGAACCTATATCAAGAAGGTCTTCCATGAGCGAACGCTGGGTCTTGTCAAATGTTCCTCTCCATACCAGGGCCCCGTCATCGACCCTGATAAGATGAACGCTGAAGGTCACCGATGCGGGCCTTTCCACCGACCAGGGATACCCTTTCCTCTCCCTGTAACAGAAGACATACCCTGCAATAACCCCATCAACACCGAGTTCTCTGCCTACCTCCTGGAATACCTCTAGAGGCAGAGCATTAAAGGAACTGGACGATATCCTTGTGTATATGCCCTGTGTCCTCTCCGACGACAGAATAATATATCTGCCGCGGGATCTGAGCCCGTTCGTGAAGAACTCCTCAATAGTTACTTCAGGGTTGTTCTTGAGTTCGCAGGTCCTCAGGATAGTGCCACAGAGTGGGCACCTCATGAATTTCTGCGACGGGTCGTCTGATACAACTTTCTGAAAAGGGATTATTCCAATCTTTTTTATATTGAGGTCGCCCTCGCGGTAAAAAGACTTTGTCACCACGCCTCTGTTTGAGGCGCAGCCGGCAATAAACACAGAAAGGCAGAGAAGAAGGGTCATTCGGGCAAAAAGAGTTGTTCTATTGATTACCCTGGAGTGTATCCTCATTACCTATACCCTTTAAAAAGGATCGCTACATACTGCGGTATGGAAATTTTACTATTCTGGACGGAAACGAATACCCGATCACCGGCCACTTTGTGACTTTATTCAGAGGCTTCCCTTTGTCGACATGACTCCCTCGATTCTACCATCGAACGATGTGGCAACATCAAGGGCACGGGCAAAGGCCTTAAAGACCGATTCAACTATGTGGTGAGGATTCCTACCATAAATGACGTTGATATGCAAGGTTATTCCCATACAGTCAGAGAGCGACTTGAAAAAATCGAAAAACAGATCGGGGTCAAAATCCCTGATTTTTTTACTGCCGAAGTCTGCATTAAAAACAAGATACGGCCTCCCTGAAATATCTATGGACACACGACAGAGACTTTCATCCATGGGTACCGAGGCGGTTCCGTAACGCCGTATACCTTCCTTGTCACCGAGGGCCTTTTTCAGTGCCTCTCCCAAGGATATACCGACATCCTCAACGAGATGATGGTAGTCCACCGAGGTATCACCCTTCCCCCGTATCGTACAATCCATGAACCCATGTTTCGCCAGGAGCTCAAGCATATGATCAAGAAAAGGTATTGTCGTTGAGATTTCCGCCTTGCCACCACCGTCAATGTTTACCTCGACATGGACATCCGTTTCCTTTGTCTTTCTCGAGACTTTTCCTTTCCGTGCCATAACCATCTCTCCTTTTACAGAACTTTGTTAAGGGGATATTCTATAATCCCTTCTGCACCTGCTTCGCGAAGCAGAGGAATCAGTTCCCTGACGATTCCCCTGTCAACGACCGCCTCCACGGCGAACCATTCCTCATGATAGAGTTCCGATGTGGTGGGGGCCTTGAGAGAGGGAAGAAGAAGCACCACCCTTCCGAGATTCTCCTTGGAGACATTCATCTTGAGGGCGACCTTCCCCACGGCCATAAGGGAGCCCTTGAGAAGCATATCGATCTGCTGTATCTTCCTCTTCTTCCAGGAATTTTTCATCGCCCCCTTGTTTGCGATGAGTTGTGTATTTGTTTCCATAAGTTCATGGACAATCCGGAGTTTGTTTGCCCTCAGCGTACTTCCCGTCTCTGTCACCTCAACGATTCCGTCAACAAGTCCCTCAACCACCTTCGCCTCGGTTGCGCCCCAGGAGAATTCCAGTTGAACATTGATACCCAGCTTCTCGAAGTAGGTTCTCGTAAAGTTTACCAGCTCTGTCGAGATCTTCTTGTCTTTCATATCCTCTATTGTCTTTACGGGAGAGTCCTCTCGAACCACAAGTACCCACCGCGCCTGCCTGGTGGAGGCCTTTGAGTACACGAGATCCTGGACAACAGCGACATCGGATTCGTTCTCCAGGATCCAATCCTTCCCCGTAAGTCCCAGATCGAGGGTGCCGTTTTCCACATATCTCGACATCTCCTGTGCCCTCACGAGAGAGCAGACAATCTCTTCGTCATCGATATCAGGGAAATAGCTTCTCTTATCGTACCTGATCTGCCATCCCGCTCTCTTGAAAAGCTCGATTGTATTTGTCTCAAGGCTTCCCTTCGGTATTCCCAGTTTCAACTGTTTCATTTTCCG
This sequence comes from uncultured Syntrophaceae bacterium, assembly GCA_964430915.1. Taxonomy (GTDB): domain Bacteria; phylum Desulfobacterota; class Syntrophia; order Syntrophales; family UBA2210; genus JAFGBH01. The sequence goes on along the minus strand of CAYSHT010000083.1, from coordinate 4,822 downwards.
TATACGTCCTCCGGATCGAATATTTTCTCACCCACTATCTTCGTCTCTCCGTCTTCCACAGATCGAAAGAAGCACGACCGGTACCCCAAGTGACAGGCCGCTCCCCCCTTCTGGTCCACCTTGAAGAGCACCGTATCTGAATCGCAGTCTATACGAATCTCCTTCACCAACTGCAGATTACCCGAGGTTTCACCCTTGACCCAGAGGGTATTTCTCGATCTGCTCCAGTAGGTCGCCTTGCCGGTTTCCACCGTTTTATCAAAGGATTCCCGATTCACGTAGGCAAGCATCAATACCTCATTTGTCTCAAAGTCCTGAACAATGGCGGGTAACAGTCCCCCACCTTTTTCAAAATTAAGTTCTCCCATCAACTACATCCTTCCACGCCGAATTGGACAGCCTCAATAATCTCAATAGGGCCACCTCCTTTTCCACACATAAATGTGTAGAAAAGGAATTGTAAACTAATGTAATATTTATTTTTAAGCAAGTATTTTTTCTCATTTTCAACTTGCCTATGGATTCTTTTTATGTTAGCAAATGTGCTTCAGTTGCAGATACAATATAAGTTAAATAGATCATAGTAACTTCAAAACAGCTATTTTTAGAGAAGGAGGTTCAATTATGCAGGTACTAATTGGCGGTGTCATCGCGGCAGTGTTGGGGTTTATCGGGCTTATCGCCTGGGGATCGGAGTTTCTGACGATACTGAAGGGCGGAATCCCCATAATCCTGCTGCTCGGAGGCGCACTTGCAATCTATGTGGGTGTTGATGAAATGAAGGATCAGATGCAGGAGAAGAAAGACCTTCAGAAAGATCAGCAGCAAAAACAGGAAGAACTCGACAAGGCCAATGCAGAGCTGGAAAAAGCAAAGGCCGAGGCGGACAAATTAAAATCAGAGATTAAAAAAGCAAAGAAAAAGGAATAATTTTCAATTACAATACCGGTGAAGAAACGTTATTGGCGAAGATCTCTGTCATGTGCACAGGGGAATTGAAGCACATTCACTATGGGGCGAAAGACAACGAAAGACCGGGAAATATTTTACCACCGGACAGGCGAGCACCTTAGGAAAATCTCCGGGGAGGAACGAAGTGACCCGGTGCCGGAAAATTATGCTTGACAGAGTGAAAAAAATAAAATAAATGTTATCGCTAACTTTCATTGATCGGACACGTTACGTATATGAAGAAACTTCTTGCAAACTTTTTTTCAAACCCTTCCTATTATTTCATCTACATGTATTGATGCCTGCAGTCCGTCCTTAAGGGCGGTCATGCAGGCTTTCCAATCTTTTTTCCCGTTTAGCTTTTCGAATCACAAGATAAGAATTGGGCTTTCTTAATAAGCGAGAAAGAGCCCTCTGCTATCAATAGCATAAAGGAGGAAACCATGAAGAGGAATTTATTGTTGATGACTCTAATAGGAATAGTTTCGATAGCTCTTTGCATGCCCCTGAATGTGGCCGCTGCAGGGGGAAAGACAACATCACTCACGTACAGCATCTTTTTCCCACCCACCCACGGCCAATGCAAGGCGGGGGTATCCTGGGCCGAGGAAGTTGAAAAACGCACCGAGGGCCAAGTCAAAATCACCATTTTCCCTGGTGGCACACTGACCAAGGCAAATCAGTGTTACGACGGGGTAGTTAAGGGTATTTCAGACATAGGAATGTCATGCTTTGCCTACACGAGGGGACGGTTCCCCGTCATGGAAGCGATTGATCTTCCCCACGGGTACCCGAGCGGAAAAGTCGCCACAAGGGTGGCAACTGAGTTTTTCAAGGTGATGAAGCCGAAGGAACTGGACGATGTAAAGGTGCTCTATATCCATGCCCATGGACCGGGGCTACTCCACACAAAAAAGCCCGTCGCTACCCTGGAAGACCTGAAGGGCATGAAGATACGATCCACGGGATTGAGCGCGAAGGTCACCAAAGCGCTGGGCGGCGTTCCCGTTGCAATGCCGCAGCCTGCAACGTATGAGGCCCTTCAGAAGGGAGTCGTCGAGGGGACCTTTACGCCCATAGAAACGTTGAAAGGGTGGAAACAGGCTGAAGTTGTAAAATACACGACCGATTGCAAGGGTGTGGGATACACAACCGGAATGTTTGTGGTGATAAACCTCGACAAATGGAATGCCCTTCC
>CAYSHT010000083.1:0-2573 GCA_964430915.1 uncultured Syntrophaceae bacterium | reverse complement strand
GCGGTAGCAACAGTGAAAGCCCTTATCGAGAAGAGCTGCAAATAGTTTAGTTTTATTTAGAATCAAGAAGCCTGATACGAACAGGGTGATTTTGCAGGCATAAAACAATAAAGGCGCAGAGGCACAACAAAAGAATCAATCGTATTGTGTGCCTTTGTGCCTTTCGTAAGGCGAGGAACAATGGTCAATCCGGAAAAGCAGATACTCTCGACAGCCGATCTTTTCAACTGGGTGGCTGCCGGTGCCCTTGTCATCATGATGGTCCTCACCTGCTGCGATGTGGTGCTCCGCTTTTTTCGTCATCCCATACCGGGCACCTATGAAATCGTGGGACTTTTAGGTACGGTAGTCATTTCCTTTTCTCTTGCCTACACGACGGCAAAAAAGGGACATATTGCTGTTGAATTTATCGTCTCGAAATTTGGCAGAAGGACGCAAAACAGTATTGATGCCGTCAACACTTTTCTGGCACTTATACTCTTTGCAATCATCACATGGCAGAGTGCGCTCTATGCAGTAGACCTGAGAACATCAAAAGAGGTGTCTCTGACGGTTCAGATACCGATTCATCCCTTTGTCTTCGGCATCTCCGCCGGATGCGGGCTGGTCTGTTTCGTCCTCGCTCTTGACCTCTACAAATCGATACGAAGGTTACGTCTACAATGAGTCCAACCGTTACGGGTATTATCGGGATCATAGCCCTCTTTCTCTTCATATTTTCGCGCATGCCTGTCGGTTTTGTGATGGCCATCATCGGATTTATCGGTTTCGGCACCCTCGTTTCCTTCGACGCATCGATGAACCTCATCGCCAAAGACATCTACTCCGTCTTCGGTTCCTACAATCTGACGGTCATACCCCTTTTCGTGCTCATGGGACAACTTGCCTACCATTCTGGCATCAGCAAACGGCTCTTTGACGCGGCATACAAATTCATCGGTCACTGGCCGGGGGGACTCGCCATCGCCACCATAGGAGCATGCGCCGGATTCGCCGCAATCTGCGGTTCCACCAATGCAACGGCCGCTACCATGGCAGCGGTAGCCCTCCCGGAGATGAAGCGATACAACTACAAACCCGAACTTGCTACCGGTGTCGTGGCAGCGGGGGGAAGTCTCGGTATTCTCATCCCGCCAAGCATAATATTCATCGTCTACGGTATCCTGACCGAACAATCGATCGGCAAGCTCTTCGTCGCGGGAGTTTTGCCGGGCATCCTGCTCACCGCCCTTTTCGTATTGACGATCGTCATATGGACGACACTCCGACCCGACCTCGGCCCCCGGGGACCGAAGGCCCCCTTCAGGGAAAAAATGGAGTCCCTCTCCGGCCTCGTCGAAACACTTATCCTCTTTATAATTATCATGGGGGGGCTTTTTGTTGGATTTTTCACACCCACGGAAGCGGGGGCCGTCGGCGCCTTTGGTACACTTATCCTGGCCGTGGCCAGACGAAACCTGAGCTGGAAAGGATTTATCACTTCCCTCGTCGAAACAACGAGGCTCTCCTGCATGATCCTTGTCATCGTCGCCGGGGCGACGATCTTCGGACATTTCCTCGCCGTATCGAGAATCCCCTTCGATATCGCGAACTGGATATCGACCCTTGACCTGCCCGATTTTGTCATCATGCTCTTCATCATCTTTGTCTATCTCATCGGGGGGTGTTTTATCGATTCACTCGCGCTCATAATGCTCACGGTTCCCATTTTTTATCCCGTGATTACCTTTCTCGGCTACGATCCTATCTGGTTCGGGGTCGTGATCGTTCTTATAACCCAGATCGGCGTTATCACACCACCGATGGGCATCAATGTGTACGTCGTAAGCGGCGTGGCGAGAGACGTTCCCCTTGAGACCATTTTCAAGGGAGTGTTGCCACTCCTTCTGGCCCTCATCATAGGCACGCTCCTTCTGATCCCCTTTCCCCAGATCGCGCTCTTTTTACCCGGCCTCATGTAAAGGGACCGTCGCCACGGCGCGAAGCGGGAGACCCCATTTTGCCTTGAAAGAGAATGGGTTGCTGTGATAGCGTTACGCAACTCACCCGACGAGCGCAAGCGACTATGCCTAGACTCACAACAAAAATCCTTGCCTCCTTGCTCATTTTGGGAATGGGGCTTTTCCTGCTCAACGGATGCTGCCTCTTCCCCAAGGAAAGAGGCTACAAAAGGGAAGTCCGAAAGATGCTCGTCACCGCCTATGATGCGGGCAAGAAATCCTGCGGCTGGAAGAGAAAATACGGCTGCATTGGTCCTCCCGTTTATGCTTACGGACCGCTGAAGGGAAAGAGAAAGCGGGTGGGAATTACAGCTGACGGGACAAAGGCAAAAAAGGGGACCATCGCCGCGGACATCCGAAAGTACCCCTTCGGCACCAAGATGTACGTACCCGGCTACGGATGGGGAGAGGTCCACGACGTGGGAAGTGCCATCAAGGGAGAACACATCGATGTATTCTTTCCCAGCCACAAAGACGCCATGAAATGGGGGAGAAAATACCTGAAGGTCACTATCTTAAAACCACGTTAAAAACCGTCAAGCGCTGTGAATCGTATAATAAGCCACCTGCGAG
>CAYSHT010000082.1:0-9751 GCA_964430915.1 uncultured Syntrophaceae bacterium | reverse complement strand
TGCTTTCAAGGTCCTCATTGAACCATATCCTGAAGCGCCCCTCGACGGGGGGATTGATATCCTCCACCCCCTTCCTGTTGAGAAAATCCGAAAGGAGACGCCGGTTATATCTTTCAATAAATCCCGTGATGTACCCCCTTGAGATACCGGCATAGCTGGGATCGCTCCCGTCGACGAGGACCTGGAGCGGGGATTCCCTCTCCGCCCTCAACTTTTCCGTCCAGTCGGGCGGTATTACGAGTGCCATCGCTGCCCGACCATGGTCGAGATACTTTGTGACCTCTCGGGTGCTGTCAGGGTTCGCAATGATGCGAAAGTAGGGTGACGCATCCAGCTTGGCAATAAAGTCCCGGCTTGCGGGAGTTCTGTCGTGGTCCACCACGACGGTCTTTACATTATCCACGTCGAGGGAGAGGGCATAGCCGAAGAGGAGGATAAGTGATAGGGGTATGGCAAAGGCGAGGTAGAGACTCCTGAAGTCCCGTATCAAGTGGTAGAATTCCTTTCTCGCAATGGCAGCCGTTCTTACAGGATTCATCGGTCTCCCCGCGACATCAAATGCACAAAGGCGTCGTTCAGATTCGCTTCCGGATAATCGGGCATCGTCGTTTCTACGATTTCCTGCGGTGCCCCGGTGGCGACAATTGTTCCTTCATTCAGCATCACGATCCTCTCACAGTTTCGTGCTTCATCCATGTAATGGGTGGTCACAAAAACGGTGACCCCCTTTTCCGCCAGCTGGCCTATGAATTGCCAGAAGCGGCGACGCGTGATCGGATCCACGCCCGACGTGGGCTCATCGAGAAAGAGTATCTCGGGATCATGGAGAAGCGCGCAGCCGAGGGCCAGCCGCTGCCGCCATCCAGGTGGTAATTCACGGGTAAGTCTGTCACTGACATCATGAAGGCGGGTAAGTTCGAGTATCGAGTCCATTTTTTCTTCCCACCTGTCAGGTGAAACGCTGTAGATTCCAAGATAAAATCGTATGTTTTCCCGGGGAGTCATATCCTCGTACAGTGAAAACCTCTGAGACATGTATCCGATGGATTCCTTGATCTTCTCGGGATCGTCGACAATGTCGTGATTGGCCACGAAACCGTTTCCGGAGGTGGGCGTGAGAATACCGCAGAGCATACGGATTGTTGTCGATTTTCCCGAACCGTTCGGACCGAGGAACCCGAAGATTTCGCCCCTTTTCACTGAAAAGGAGATTTTATTGACGGCAACAAAGGCACCGAATCTCTTCTCAAGGCACTCAACACGGATGGCATCAGAGTTTGAAGTTGTCATGGATAAGCTCCTCATCAGCTTCCTGAATCCGGTGAATCATCGCCTCCTCAAGATCAGGGAATGCACCGCTCACCCCTTCCGGGGTTCCAGAATCGAGAAGTTTCGATCGATGCATCAGGGCCAGGTAGTCACACTTTTCGCCCTCGTCCAGATAGGCGGTGGAAATCAGGATGGTAACACCTTCCTCTCTTCTCATCTGAAAAAGGATATCCCAGAATTCCTGACGAGAGACGGGATCGACCCCGTTCGTGGGTTCATCGAGGACCAGGACCTGGGGCTGGTGAACGAGGACACAGGCCAGGCCCAATTTCTGTTTCATGCCACCTGAAAGATTGCCAGCGAGACGATCCACAAAGGGTAAAAGGTTCGAAAATCCGAGGAACCGTTCTTTCCGCCTCTCCCGCTCGTCATGATGAATCCCGAAGATGTCCATAAAAAAATCGACGTTTTCTTCGACGGTAAGATCCTCATAGAGCCCGAATCGCTGGGGCATATATCCTGTGATGGTTTTGGCCCTTGCCCTCGATTTTACAACATCAACGCCGCCAATAAGGATGTGCCCGGAATCGGGCCGTATCATGGTGGCGACCATCCTGAGGAGCGTCGTCTTTCCCGCACCGTCTGATCCGACAAAGCCGCATATCGTACCCCTCGGAATGGAAAGGGACATTCTGTCAACGGCCACAAAGTCACCGAACTTTATGGAGACATTATCGATCCGAACGAATTCCTCTTCGGAATCTTCCTTCTCCGAAGACGTTTTCATGCTGTTTTCTCTCCCTGTCAATGGGGGATTATGGTTTTTGCTCTCATAACCAGGCATCGGCGGGCATTCCTGATTTCAATTCAAGGTCCGGATTGGAAATGGAAATCTTTACGAGATAGACGAGTTTAACGCGTTCCTTCCGGGTCTGTATTATCTTCGGCGTAAATTCTCCCTCGGGAGAAATGAATGAAACCCTTCCCTGATAAGACCGGTCGGAAAAGGTGTCGATCTTTACGTCACAGGACTGGCCCAGTTTCACCCTTCCTATGTCAGTCTCGCCGACGTATATCTTCAATTCCACTGCCGAGAGATCGGAGAGGGTGAGGACCTCGCGTCCCGGTGTCACCACTTCCCCCGGTTCTATGCTGCGACTTGTTATGACTCCCTGAAAGGGTGCCAGAAGGCGTGCGTGTCCGAGCTGAATTTCCGCAAAATCGAGGGCGGCCTTGAACGACATAAGTTGTGCCTCTGCCGCCTCAATCTCTTTCCTCGTCGTTTCTATCTTTGTTTCGTTGCTTTGTGCCTGTCTCAGGACGGCCTCAGCTTCGGAATATTTCGCCTTCGCCGTCTCATAATGGAGGGTAACCGTTTCCCATTCACTCTTTGAGACAACGTTTTCGGCAAAGAGATTGTCAAAACGTTCTCTGTTTTTCTTTGCCTCCAATGCCACCGCGCGCGCGCTTTCGATACCCGCTTCGGCCCTGGCAACTTCGGCGGGGAGCGTCTTAGTCAGCATCTCGAAGACTGATTCGAGTTTTCCTATGTTTTGTTCCGCCGCCTTGAGGTTTGCCCTCGCCTGTTCCCGGCGTGCCAGATACTCGGACCGGTCAAGTTCGGCCAGAACCTGGCCCTTTTTAACGGATGCCCCTTCATCCACCGACACAGAGGTAATCCGTCCGCTTATCTGAAACGACAATTCGGAATTGGTGGTCTCTATTGTACCCGAATAGTAAGAATTGTTCTTCTCGGCATCTCTCTGGCCGAAATAGACGAGAAAGCCTGCACCGATGAGAAGAATTAGAAAGATAACGAGAATAATTCCTTTTTTCAAAGTAACCCCCCGCTACAATTGTTGGAAATGTCTATATCATTTTAGGGAACAGATAGACAAGGTGAAAACGTCGCATGCAAAAGGAAAACCGGCTTTTCCTTTCCGTCAAAACCCCTCCGACCGGAGCGGTTTTCGAAAGGCAAAGAAAAAGATTGCCTATTGTTCTATTAAGGATTATATGGACGCTCTAAATTGAACAGCAAGCGCATCCCCCACTTTATACAGCGGTGATAGCGAGCGAATAAAAGATACATTTTTCCTTAACAGTCGGAGATTCCCCACAACTTGTTGCGGGGAGCTTCAATTTTGAATTACGGTTAATGGTTGATGCTCTGTAACTATAAACCTTCGCAGACCCCCCGGAGACGCGGAGGAAAAATATATACAGAAGGAGGATTCAATGTACGAGTTCGAAAAACCGGACAATCTAGTAGATCTTTTTGAAAGAGGGGTAGAAAAATTCCCCCATAACCCCTTATTCGGAGCAAAAAATGACAAAGGGGTTTATGAATGGCTCACGTACGAAGATGTGGGAAGACGGGTTGATAATCTTCGCGGCGGTCTCGCCAAAGCAGGCGTTGGCAAAGGCGACGCAGTGGGCATCATCGCCAACAACAGGACAGAATGGGCGGTGGCGGCCTTCGCAACCTATGGTCTCGGGGCACGCTTCATCCCCATGTATGAGGCGGAGCTTGCCCAGGTCTGGAAATACATCGTGGGCGACAGCAGCGTCAAGGTGCTCTTCGTCGCCAGGGATGAGATACTGGAAAAGGTGAGAGATTTCCCGAGAGACATTCCCACACTGGAGAAGATATATCTCATAGAGTCTGAGGCGGAAAACAGCATGACGGCACTGGAAAAGCTGGGAGCTGAAACCCCCGTGTCATCATACCATCCCGATCCGGATGAAATCGCTGTTCTGATCTATACGTCGGGTACCACGGGAGATCCCAAAGGGGTCCTCCTCTCACACGGAAACATGACGAGCAACTCTCATGCCGGCCGAAAAAGCTATCCTGAGATCGCCGACGGTGGGGTGAGTCTTTCCATCCTCCCCTGGGCCCATTCCTACGGCATGACGGCCGAGCTCCACACCATTCTCTATATCGGGGGCTCCATAGGATTCATGGAGAGCGTTAAAACCATCGGTGAGGACATGGCAAAGATACGGCCCACCTGGCTCATTGCCGTTCCCCGCGTTTTCAACAAGATCTACGACGGACTCTGGGCGAAAATGAACGAAGAGGGCGGTCTTCCGAAAAAACTCTTCGTCATGGGTGTCGAGGCCGCCAGAAAAAAAAGAGAGCTTGCCGACAGTGGAAAATCCAATTTCATGACCAATCTGAAGTTCGCCATTGCCGACAGGATCGTCTTTCAGAAAATCCGGGACAGATTGGGCGGGAGGCTTCAGGGGGTAATGACCGCAAGCGCCGCCATGAATGTGGAAATCGGCCATTTCTTCTTCGATATAGGGATACCGATCTTTGACTGTTACGGCATGACAGAGACATCTCCTGCCATCACCATGAACCGCTCCGATGACTACCGCGTGGGAAGCGTGGGAAAACCCGTGGAGAAGGTAAAGGTCGTTATTGACAAATCGGTAGTGGAAGAGGGGGCCGAAGACGGGGAAGTTATCGTATACGGCCCGAATGTGATGAAGGGATACAACAACAAGCCCGAAGAGACGAAAGAGGCGATGACAGCAGATGGCGGCGTGAGAACGGGTGACCGGGGCAGGTTTGATGAAGACGGATTTTTATATATCACCGGGAGGATCAAGGAGCAGTACAAGCTCGAAAATGGCAAGTTCGTCTTTCCCTCGGCACTGGAAGAGGACATCAGACTCATTACCTACGTGGAAAATGCCATGGTCTACGGTGAAAACAGGCCCTATAATATCTGCATTATCGTGCCCGACTTTCTGGTACTGAAGAAATACGCTGCAAAACACAACCTCCCTGACAATCCGGAAGATCTCATCAAGAAAAAAGAAGTAACCGACATGATTGTCTCCGAGATCACGAAATCACTCACCGGCAAATACGGCGGCTATGAAATCCCCAAAAAATATATCTACATCACGGGAAACTTCACCCTCGAAAACGGAACCCTTACACAGACGATGAAGCTGAAGAGGCGTACTGTTGTGAATAAGTACAAGAAAATGATAGAGGCCCAATATAAATAACTAACCCTCTACCGGTAACTGTTATCACACTCGAAAAGGCAGGACATTCCGTTCTGCCTTTTTTATTGAACTACAATAATGACGTTCTCGTAAAAAGCCGATATCCGATGGCAAAGTAAAAAGCTTCAAATGGAGGTGCACTCCCTTGAGAGTGGTGCACCTCCCGGTAAGGAACATTACTTCTATATTGCATCCCTTCGGGACGCCCCCGGTCAAGGCGCGCAAGTCCTGAGGAATGAGGCGTACTTATGGTACGCTTCAGTGATGAAGGATGCAGCGCAACGCAGAAGTTGGACTTTTTATGAAGCCATCAATAATCGTTTATCACAGGTTGTCTTCAATAAAAAATCTCTGGAATAATTTTCAGAAATCTGAGAGAAAATAAAGGTGGCGAAAACAAAGGCAAGGAGATCACATCATGATTTATAATGAAGAGTTTGAGACCCTCCCAAGGGAGGTATTGGAAGCCCTGCAGCTGAAAAGACTGAAACATGTACTGGAGCGAGTGTACCATACTGTCGGTTTTTACAAAAGGGCCTTCGACAATGCCGCTGTGTCCCTCGACGACATCAAAACGCTCGACGATATGAGAAGACTCCCTTTTACGGAAAAGGAGGACCTGAAAGAAAATTATCCCTTCGGTCTCTTTGCGGCACCCATGAGTAACATCGTGAGACTCCACGCCTCATCGGGCACGACGGGCAAACCGACTGTGGTCGGATACACGCAGAAAGACATCGATACCTGGTCGAGGCTGATGGCCAGATCATTTGTTGCCGCGGGGCTGACAAAAAATGACATCGTACACAACGCCTACGGATATGGTCTCTTTACCGGAGGTCTCGGTGTCCATTACGGCGCGGAGAAGCTCGGTGCGAGCGTGATCCCCATGTCGGGTGGAAACACGAAAAAGCAGATACTTATCCTCCAGGATTTTGGTCCCACGGCAATCTGCTGTACCCCCTCCTATGCCCTCTACCTCGCAGAACAGGGCGAGGAGATGGGAGTTGACATGAAATCCCTGAAACTCCGCGTGGGGATACTCGGCGCAGAGCCGTGGAGCGAAAAGATGAAGGACGAGATAGAAGAACGGCTCAATATTACGGCCCTCAATATCTACGGACTCTCCGAGATCATGGGTCCCGGTGTCGCTATGGAATGTAAAGAGGGGCGAAACGGACTTCACATCTTTGAAGATCACTTTATCGTGGAGGCAATCAATCCGGAGACAGGAGAAGTCGTCCCCCCCGGCGAGGAGGGAGAACTTGTATTTACCACTCTCACGAAGGAGGCCTTTCCTCTGATACGCTATCGAACGAAAGACATGTCCCGTTTGATGAAGGAACCCTGCAGTTGCGGACGATCGCTCACAAGGATGGATCGTATCTCAGGGAGAAGCGACGACATGCTCATCATACGCGGCGTCAATGTATTTCCCTCTCAGATTGAAAGCGTCCTTCTCGGCATCGAAGGCCTTGAACCTCATTACGAACTCATCGTGGATCGAGAAGGACCTCTTGATACCCTGGAGATTCGTGTGGAAGTGAGCGAGAAGATCTTTTCCGACGAGGTGAGGGCCCTCCAGAATATAGAAAAAAGGATCTCGAAGGACATCAAGGATTATCTCGGCGTCTCGACAAAGATCAAACTGGTGGAATCAAAGAGTCTGGAGCGATTTGAAGGAAAGGCCCAGCGCGTTATAGATAAACGGAAAATCTGACAACGGGAGCACGAGGAGGCTTATCATGAAGGTGAACCAGATCTCTATCTTTTTAGAGAACAAACCGGGCGGACTCGAGTTCGCCACGCGGGTATTACAAGATGCAGACATCAATATAAGGGCACTGTCCCTCGCCGATACGTCCGATTTCGGCATCCTGCGTCTCATCGTAAACGATACGGACAGGGCGGAAAAGGCCCTTCAGGACGAGGGCTTCACCGTGAAGCGCACGTCAGTAGTCGCCGTTGAGATACCCGACAGGCCGGGCGGGCTTCACAGCATCATGCAGGCCATTTCGGGAAGGGATGTCAACATCGAATACACCTACGCCTTCGTCGAAAGGAGTGGTGAAAACGCAATAATAATATTTAGATTCGACAGGACGGATGAAGCGATCAAGGTTCTTGTGGAAAAGGGTTTTACCCTTTTGCCGGGAGAAAAACTTTACCGGCTGTAATACAAAAAAAGAGGCACAAAGATCGAACCGCTCCACTTTGTGCCTCTCCGTTTTTTAATTCTTTACTGCAATCAGCCTTCCATCTCATTCTGCTGTCGAACAGAAAGGGCATGTGTGATACGGTCAATAATTATGGCCAGAAAGACGATGCATAGTCCGGCTTCGAAACCGCGTCCCACTTCGATTCGATTGATTGCCAGAAGCACTTCCAGTCCCAGACCCCTTGCACCGATCATGGAGGCAATGACGACCATGGCAAGTGCCATCATTGTCGTCTGATTGATGCCCACCATGATGGAGGGAATGGCAAGCGGCATCTCCACATCGAAGAGCCTCTGCCAGAAATTGGCCCCGAAGGCACGGGCGGCTTCCACAACACTTTCCGAGACCTGCCTAATACCCACATTTGTGAGGCGGATAACCGGCGGAATGGCATAGATAAGCGTCGCAAACAAAGCCGGCACCTTCCCCAAACCGAAAAGCATCAGCGCCGGAATAAGGTAGACGAAGCTGGGCATCGTCTGCATGGCATCCAGTATTGGCCGTATGATAGACTCCGCGAGATCACTCTTGGCCATAAGTATGCCAATAGGAATGCCGACGGCCAGAGAGACAACGACTGCTGACGTGGTAAGTGCCAGCGTCATCATCGAGAGTTTCCAGTAGCCGAAGGACCCTATTAAAACGAGAAGCAGGGCCATCACGAAACCCATCCACCATTTTTTCATCACCCACCAGCTCAAAATACCTACAAACAGTACAATGGACCACCAGGGCAACCAGAGGAAAAAACGCTCCACCGAGAGAAGCATCACCAGAAGACCGCCTCCGATTGCATCGAAGACGTTGGCGAAGTTCATCAGAAGCCAGTCCATAGAGGCATCGATCCAATCAGCGAGCGGAATGTTAAGAAATGTAGGAAATTCAGCCATTCGTATCCTCCACCTTCTCCTGAATCATATTCTCAAAGATGGAGCTGATCTGTATCTCTCCTATGAACTTTCCCGTTTCGTTAATAACGGCAATGGGATAATCGGCAGCCGCCGCCATAGGAAAGAGCTCCTCAAGCACCACGTCAGGATCCGTGGTCGCTATATCAGTTTCCAGAGCGTCTTTGAGGTAACTGCCGTCATCCTGAATAAGGGTCTTGAGCCGCTTTATCGTCACCAGACCGAGAAGTCTTTTCTCACGAGTGACCATAAAGGCGTAATCTTCTTTTAACGATCTCAAGGTATGCAGAGCAGCCTTTGGTCCCTGCCATTCATAGAGGAGGGCTTCGGGTTGCTCCATAATTCCGCCGGCCGTCAGGACCTTTGCCGGTGACGCGTCCTGAACAAATTCACGGACATAATCATCGGCGGGTGCGGTTATCACATCCTCGGGAGCACCAACCTGGATTATTTTCCCATCCCTCATGATGGCGATACGATCTCCCAGTTTCAATGCCTCGTGGAGATCGTGGGTCACGAAGACGATCGTTTTCTGCACCTTGTCCTGCAGCTCGATGAGTTCATCCTGCATTTCACGGCGAATCAGGGGATCAAGACCGCTAAAAGGCTCATCCATGAGGAGTATCTCCGGATCGGTGGTCAGCGCCCGGGCAATTCCCACGCGCTGCTGCATTCCTCCGCTGAGTGCACTGGGAAGATAATCTTCCCATCCCTTCAGACCCACCGTATCAATGGCCTCCCGGGCTTTGGCATACCGTTTTTCCTTGGAAACACTCTGCACCTTAAGGCCATAAGCCACATTGTCAAGAACGCTCCGGTGGGGGAGAAGACCGAAGTACTGAAACACCATGCCGGTGGTATGACGACGGAAATCCCGCAATTGCTTCTTGTTGAATTTCAAGACGTCATTGCCGTCGACAAAAATACTGCCGCTCGTCGAGTCAATAAGGCGAAGGAGCATGCGAATCAGGGTTGATTTACCACTCCCCGAAAGTCCCATGATAACAAAGAACTCACCTTTTTTGACAGTGAACGACACATTTCTGACGGCCACCACACAGCCGGTCTTTTCCTGGATGGTTTCCTTGGAGGCTCTCTGGAAGTCAGAACCCATGATTTTATCGGCCCTTTTACCGAAGACCTTCCAGAGTCCCTTCGCCTCTACGCACACCACACCATTTTTATTTTCAACACTATTTTCTTCCACTTTTTACCTTTACACTTCCTATTTCAGAGCAGCTTTGACTTTCCCGGCTACGTCAGTGGAAACCCATTTCGTCCACACGTCAGCTCTAGATCGGAAGAGCACACGTCTGAACTCCAGTC